>JAJDNT010000090.1 GCA_022340515.1 Deltaproteobacteria bacterium | reverse complement strand
TTGCACCACAGTTACTTAATCTAGCCTATTGCAACATCTCTATGTAAACTCTCTTACCCTTTTTCTGAAACTGCATATTACATACTTTAATCCACACATTTGCCATTTTAAATCAGGCACGATATCTTGTGCTAAACCTCAAATATTTTGTTCTATACCCACCCGCACTACCCGCCAATACTGGCGATACAAAGGCTTGTTGTCGTCAAAGCGACGATAAACGTCACCTTCACGACGCCCCTCGTGTGCTATCACCTCCCAGCACACACCAAGGTTTAAGCGGCCACTTTGAATCTCAGCTTTTTTATTCGTATCTCAAACGAATCTTTTTAATAATTTTCGGAATGAAAAATGAGAAGGCAAGTAACCCTAAGGAGAAGAAGACTTTAAAGGACAGGAGTTCCCCCCAGTTTCCGGAAATCCATACATCCTTCAGCGTACCTATGAAGAAAGTGAAGATGAAAGTGCCCACGATAATGCCCAGCCCTGTACCAAAAAAATAATCCCAGAAACGCACCTTGGTGAGGCCCATGCCGAAATTCATCGGGGTAAAGGGGAAATAGACCAACCGCAGATAGAGGGTCGTGGCAAAGCCGTTACTTTCAATGGCATCGTCATATTTTTTCAGCTTATCGCCGATTAGAGAAGCGGCAAATTCTCTTCCCATGGTACGACCAATCCAAAAGGCTCCACTGGCCCCCGCCATAGCCCCAAACCAGACGTAGACAAAGCCCCAATAAGCTCCGAAAATGGCAGCCCCTAGCCCGGTTAGCAAAGTCCCAGGCAGGAAAAGACAAACCCCTGCAGCATAAACAAAGACAAAAGCCAGGGGGGCCCAAAACCCCGCCGAATCAAGAAAGTTTCCCAAGGCACGGGCAGTGAAATAACCTTTAACCGGAGTAAATTTGACCACATAAATAGCTATTATAATAAAAGCCACAAATACAGATGCCTTTATCATGGCTTTTTTCCGATTCGGCCTTACAGACTCTATTGCTTGCTCCATCTCCTCTCCCCCGGCTTCAATCGGTGCAGTTTGTGGTCTGTTTTCCTTTTCAGTACTGGTCATTTTCTCTTTGCTCTTTGTCGTAACCACAGCAGGTTAATTACATTCAAACCTAGCCCTAGCCTTCTTTAGAGGAAACCACAGCATGTCCACCAAATTCCCGTCGCAGAGCCGCTATAACTCTATCTTCAAAGGAATCCTCTTCCCTGGAACCAAATCTTCTGAACAAAGAAAGAGCTATGACCGGGGCTGGCACACCGCTCTCCACAGCCTGCTGCACTGTCCAACGCCCCTCGCCAGAGTCTTCCACGTAACCACGAATCTTAGTCAGCCTTTGGTCTTTACCAAAGGCTGCTTCCAGCAATTCCAGGAGCCAGGATCGTATAACGCTGCCCTGGTTCCACAGGTGAGCAACCTCGGCATAATTAAGATATTCACTGTAGGGTGAGCCTTCCAGAATGGCAAATCCCTCTCCGTAAGCCTGCAGCATGCCATACTCAATGCCATTGTGAACCATCTTGACAAAATGGCCCGCACCAGTGGGGCCACAATAAAGATAGCCTTCTCGGGGTGCAAGGGTTTTGAAAATGGGTTCCAGATAGTCGTAGACCTGCCGCTCCCCACCTGCCATGAGGCAATAGCCCACCTTAAGACCCCAGATTCCTCCACTCACTCCAACATCTATGAAGTTGATCTTTTTCTCGGCGAGGGACTCTCGGCGACGAATGTCATCCTTATAGTAAGTGTTACCCCCATCGATTACGATGTCGTCAGGAGCGAGGAGCACTTTGAGTTGTTCCACATGGTCGTCCACAGGTTTACCTGCGGGGAGCATGAGCCACACCAGCCGTGGCGGGGACAACTTGTCAATTAGTTCAACGAGGGAAAAGCTTCCCACTGCTCCTTCCTTGACAATTTCCTCTGTTTTTTCCGGGGTCCGGTTGTAGGCCACAACCTCATGGCCACCCTGGAGAAGCCTCTTGGCCATGTTCATTCCCATTCGCCCCAGTCCGATCATTCCTATTCTCATATTACCTGCTCCTTTTCACTCCCGAACCATTGCCTAGCTAGTTTCTCAGCAACTGGTGTTAGGGTATTTGTCATTCGGCTTCGCCGTCAATTGAGCTGGCGCCCGTCAATAGGCCTTACGGCCGTCATTAAGTTGTTTTTACGTCACAATGACAGTTAACTATAAATGAAAGCCTATGGTACTGATCCACTAACAATAAATGACGCCGAAGGCATATTGACAGCGTAGCATAATGACGGCCACTTTAGTGGCCTAATGACTACCTAATCAGAGCGCAGCTTAATGACCGAATGATCATTTGACCCTATGCTCTATGCACCTTCCCCGCAAGCCCTACCCTTTAGATTAAAGAAAAACTTCAAGCCTTTCCTCACTCTCTCCGAGAAGATTTTAGGGGAGAAAAAATTCCCTACCACTCTCTTGTTGATCTCGCCAAGTGTTGGATAGGGGTGCACCGCAGAAGCCAGGGTAGAAAGTTTCATCTTGCCGTTCAGCACCGCCACCCATTCATTCAAGAGTTCTCCAGCCTGGGGCCCAAGGATTTGTACCCCGAGGGGTTTTTCTTTGCCGTCCAGAATCATTTTGATCTTTCCCACTGTCTCGCCCTCTGCCAGGCTCCTGTCGTTGTCTTTGAACTCTTCGATCCAGACCGAATAGTCTACCCCCGCTGCCTCTGCCGCTTTTTCATTCATGCCTATGCTGGCCAGCTCGGGGTCTGTATAGGTACACCAAGGCAGAAAAGTATAGTCCACTTTTCGGGGGAGATGAAAAATCGCATTGGTGAAGACCACGCCACCTTCATAGCCCGCTGCATGAGTAAACTGATATTGGCCGGTAACATCTCCCGCTGCATAGATGTGCTTCTGGGTTGTCCTCAATCTATTGTCAACTTTGACACCTTTCCTACTGGCTTCTATCCCTAGACCCACTAGGCCTAAACCTTCTACATTTACTTCCCTGCCTAGAGCAACCAGGATTTTTTCTCCCCGAAGCTGGGTTGTCTGGTTTGTGCCACTCTTTATTCTCACCTCTTGTTCTTGTCCCAGGTCTCTTACCCCCAGGACCAAGGAGTTCAGGTAGAACGACACTCCTTCAGATTCCAGGACTCTCATGAGTGTGTCAGCCATGTCCTTGTCTTCTTTGCTCAAAATTTGGTTGCTCCTCTGGACTATCGTAACCTTGGAGCCCAGCCGGCAAAAGGCCTGTGCCATTTCAATGGCAATGGGCCCAGCACCCAGAACAATTAGGGAACTGGGAAGATGGTCGAGAGAAAATATTTCTTTATTGGTGAGGTAAGCTGTCTCATTGAGCCCTTCTATGGGAGGAACGGCAGGGGAAGAGCCTGTGGCCAAGACCCAATTCTTGGCACTAACTGTCTTTCCATTCAACCGGATGGAGTGTTCATCCACAAAAATTGGTTCGCCGAACTCCACTTTGGCCCCAAGCTTACAGAACCTCTCCTCAGAATCATGATGCTGAATTGTATCGATAACCGACTGAATTCTATGGGCCACCTCACGGAAATCCACGGGTGGCAGGTCAACACCAGGGAGACCAAACTCCTTGGAGTTTCTCATCAGATGGTAAACATGTGCTGTCTTGATGAGGGTTTTGCTCGGCACGCAACCATAATGAAGGCAGTCGCCTCCAAGTTTCTTCTCTTTTTCGATAAGCAGAGTTTTGGCACCCGCCTGAGCCGCCCCGGCGGTAACGGTGAGACCAGCTGCCCCTCCCCCGATTACCCCTATGTCGAATTCATAACCAGCCATTCAATCCTCCCTCTCTCGGGTGAGATTATGTACCATTCAAGGACCAATCGTAGCTGAGATAGACGATCTTTAACTTGTCCTTCTTTGCCTCCAGCTCTTTTCTGAAATCTCCCTCACCGTACTTCAAGAAAAACCCAAGGATGTTATCGTTGAAATCCTCGGAAAACCATTTAAATATCCTGCTTACATAGAGCTTGTTGTCTTTCAGGTAATTGCTCTTGGGATCATTAATGAATGCTTGAGTGGCATTATCAAGTTGGCGGTTAAGAGTGCTCCCTTCGTAGGGCTCAGCAATGAGAGGTGGACAACTCTTGGATGCACAATTGACGGCAAAATGAACCCGGGGATCCTTGAACTGGGCTCGGAGTATCTTATGCTCAATATCATCGAGGGTTAAAACTCTCCCATTAATGCGAACAATCTCTTTTTCCCAGGGGCTGCTGAAAATATTGCCAAGATCCTTGATGGATTTGATTTCTGGATAAGCACTCAGGATCAGTTTTATTGTCCAAGCATTGTAGGCGTTTACGTAAAAGGCAAACTGCTCATCGCGGGACAGGCTATTTACCTCGATATTCTCCAGGAGCTCTAGATATTGGTCTAATCGGGCCTCATCGGTTTTAAAACCCTGATAATCTACCATTCCATCTTTGACGTATTTATTGAGAAGCTCGCCGTATAAGCTGTTATCCACCTTTGCCTTCGACCAGCCTGAGTTAGCCAAGTTTAAAAACACAAAAAGTCCCAAAACAAATATTAAAGTTGACCCGAGTATTCTCATTTTAAGCCTCACTATCAACACTAAATTGCAATCCTCTCTTTGCTAAGAAAATTAAGACCTCTATACGGAAGATCAAGGGTGAAGTCAAAATCCCGCCGATGGTAGCTACCAATCCCAGAGAAATCTTTCCCACCTTTCACCCATGTCAATCCTTCCGCCAAACCAATAGTAATTTTTAACATTACATTCATGAACCAAAAATACTAGTTTTTTGGTCGATGTTTGGAGGGTTTTTTTACAGGAGACCAAATAGAGGCCAAAAGCTTCTCCCGAGAGTACTATTTTTGCACAGCTCTTCTAAGTCCAAAGCCGAAAACTGCTTGACACTGTTAAAAATAACGCGGAAATTTAGGGGAAAAAAGCCTGATTTGTGGAATAATGGCATGGTGAATAACACTGAAAAGCTGAAATGGTGGGGTTGGGGGCGTGAAGGAGAAAGTTATTCCATCCGCAACCCACAGGGATTTTGGTCTTTTCTCGAACAAAATCTAGGCCCCCTTCAACAATCGACACGAGTTTCTTCCCTGAACGACATTTCACTGCCACCCTCCCGACTGGCCCTAAAGGACCTAGAGGACCTAAGACAGTTATTTGGTGAAAAAGATGTCACTATCGACGATACAGATCGAATAATTCACTCTTTTGGTAAATCATATGTTGATCTGCTGAGAATTCGTCGAGGCACAGTGGAGAGAGCCCCTGACGTGGTGGTCTTTCCCCAGAGGCAAGAGCAAATTCAGGATTTGCTTGCCCTGGCCTCCCGTAAGTCTTGGGCTGTTGTACCCTTCGGAGGTGGCACTTCCGTGGTGGGTGGAGTGGAGGTTCCCGAAGATAGTAAACCGTCGGTAACCCTTGACCTCAGGCGGATGAATCGCGTCCTCCAAATCGATCGCAATTCCTACACTGCCGTGGTTCAGAGTGGAGTCATGGGACCGGCTCTGGAGAAGGAACTCAATGCCAGTGGTTTTACCCTCGGCCACTTTCCCCAGTCTTTTGAATTCTCCACCTTGGGAGGGTGGGTTGCCACCCGCTCGGCAGGGCAGAACTCAACCAAGTATGGCAAAATTGAAAATATGGTGACCAGCCTTCGGTTAGTGAGTCCTACCGGGGTATTGGACTCCCCCATGGTGCCCGCGGATGCTGCGGGCCCTTCTTTGCTTCAATGTTTGATCGGCTCCGAAGGTGCATTGGGGGTGATTACTCAGGCTGTGGTACGACTTCACCCTTTACCCCAGAGTAGGGCCTTTGGAGCCTATCTGTTTTCTGATTTCGCCTCTGGCGTGGATGCTGTAAAGAAGATGTTGCAAGCAGATCTTCGCCCGGCAGTGCTTAGACTTTCCGACCCCGAGGAAACTGCCATGGCTTTATTGCTGGCTCAATCTCCCCGCCCGTCAATTAAAGAACGACTGGGCCATTTATATATAAGGCTCAGCGGCTTTGATCTGCATAGTGGTGCACTTCTGTTATTGATTTTTGAGGGACCGGAGCGTCTTGTCTCGGTTGCCAAAAAAGAGGCCCACAGATATGCTCGCGCCGGACTTTATTTGGGCAGTCTCCCTGCTCGCAATTGGATAAAGGAGCGTTTTCGCCACCCTTACATTCGGGATGATCTTTTGGACCGTTCTGTCATGGTCGACACCCTAGAGACAGCTGCTCATTGGCAAAAGCTTCCGGAAATTTACGCAGCCGTGCGCCAGGCGCTTTCCGACTCAATCCTCGCCACTGCTTCCGGAGCCTTGGTCTTCGGTCATCTTTCTCACGGTTACTCTGACGGCGCTTCATTGTATTTCACCTTTATGGCCAAGCAGCAACCTGGACAAGAACTTGCACAATGGCAGACGGTTAAAACGGCAGCCACTGAGGCAATCCTCAAACATGGAGGGGCTCTTAGCCATCACCATGGAATTGGCTCTATGCACAAAATCTGGACATCCACCTATCTCGGCAAGGAAGGTTTCTCACTCCTGGCTGAACTCAAAAATAAGCTTGATCCTCAGAATATTATGAACCCGGGGAAATTATTCGATGCTTCGCCTGAGAGCTAAATACCATCAGGGGTCTTTTTCCCACAGAACAAGGGCAATTAACCTCAGCAGAATGCAACGGGAGGAATTTGATCTTGCCGTTATTGGTGGAGGAGTGACCGGCGCTGCCATAGTTAGGGATGCCGCCTTGCGCGGCATGAAAGTAGCTCTAATTGAAAAGGGTGACTTTGCCAGCGGCACCAGCAGCAAGTCCTCCAAAATGATCCACGGTGGGTTGCGTTACCTCAGACAGTTGGACATAGGTCTGGTAAAGGAATCGCTATCCGAAAGGGAGAAACTCCTTCACCTGGCACCCCATCTGGTCCATGCAGCTCCCTATTTGATCCCTATGTATTCAGGTTGGAAAGGACGACTTGAACACATGATTGGGCTTTTCGGCTATGATTTCTTGGCAGGCGGTAGTTCTCTCCCCCGTCACATCGATCTGTCCAGGGAAAAAACCCTGGAGGAAGAGCCACTGTTGAGGGAAGAGAATTTATCCGGCGGATTTATCTACTATGACTGCCTAGTTAATGATGCCCGTCTCACCTTGGCTTTAATAAAGTCCGCCCACGAACACGGAGCCTTGGTAGCAAATTATACTCAAGCCGTCGGATTGAACACAGACAATGAGTCTTACAAGGAAGTCCGCTTTCGAGAGGTGCTGACAGGTCAAGAAGGCATGATTAGGGCCCGAGTTATATTGGCTGCTGTGGGTCCTTGGACCAGCGAACTCTTTGAACTGCACCGCCTTTCAGGGCCTCCCATACGTCCAACTAAAGGTGTCCATTTAGTCTTTCACGGAGACCGGCTCAATGTTAATAAAATTGTGGTTTTGCCCACAGAAGACAAACGTATGATTTTCGTCGTGCCTTTGGGCCAGTTTAGCTACGTTGGCACCACGGACACCGACTACTCAGGTCCACTCGATAATGTTCTGGTGGAATCTGATGACGTATCCTACCTTCTTAGTGCACTGAACAAGTGCTTCCCCTCGTTAAATCTTGGCCCAGTAGACATAGTATCCACTTGGGCCGGACTCAGACCCTTGATAATGGAGGAGGGAGACCCTTCCAAGGTGAGCCGTGACTATTATATTGCCCTGTACGACGAGGGGATCGCGGTCATTGCCGGGGGCAAACTAACAACTCATCGCACCATGGCAGAAAGCATTATCGATCAAGTGCTGGTGCACTATGACCATCTTTCTCCTGATGATTTCAGGCCCTGCTCCACCGGTGAAGTGCCTTTAACGGGAGGGGAGATGCACGATTTTCCTTCCTATCTCAGGGCCCAATCTCTGGGTCTCGAAGGCAGATGGGGCTTATCTGCCGTCAACGTGGAGCACCTGATTCACAGTTACGGCAGAAATCACATGCAAATACTGGCTCTCGGCCTCCAGAATCCTAAGCTGCTAAAACCACTCGGTCCTAGCTGCCGTGTGATTAGAGCCCAGGTAATCTATGGAGTGGAGGACGAGATGGCCCTTACTCTAGAAGACTTCATGAGCAGACGAACGGACCTGCTCCATTTCAACGGTGAGGAAAAGTTGGAGAAGGTGGCGGCCAAGCTTATGGCTAAGCCGTTGGGTTGGAGCCGCGCCCGCCGCAGAGCTGAAATTAAAAGATATAGACAACGAGTTAAAGAAATGTTCCATTTCAAGGAAGGCTTGTTTTAGGCTCCGCCATCACGGTTTACTTTACTCTCTATATTTTGCTCAGGGCGGGACAGTTTTTAGGTTAATTCGAAACAAGCCTTGTCCGTAGTTCGTTGTCCGTGGTCCGTCGGCTAAAATCGAACAGACCATAAAGCATAGCGCCTGGCATCATATTGAAGGATGCACCCTTCACCATTTACCTTTTAGGTCTTTTTCGCTATGCCCTTGGTGCTCTGCGATTTTGCGGCCAGCAAAGTGAGCTGATACAACGGACGACTGACAACTGACTCAATAGCGAGCGAGAGAATTGTCCTATGAACAGCCGGGAAAGATTTCTGAAAACCATGGCCTATGGCAAACCCGACCGTGTGCCTTACTTCGAGGAAGGTATTCGCAGAGAGGTTCTCAGATCTTGGCGGAAACAGGGCCTACCAAAGGGCGCCGACATTGCCCAGATGTTTCCCTCTGACCAGCGCGAAGTGATTGAAGTAGACCTGGAGCCTCGGCCAAAATTCAGCAAGTGGCCCACGTCACGTTCCGATTTGAAGGAACTATTCCAACGGTTGGCACCTTATGGACGTGGTCGTTTACCCAGGGGCTGGGCAAAAAAAGTCGACAATTGGAAAAAACGAGATCACGTACTGATGCTCAGGATTCACCGGGGTTTCTTTCTATCCATGGGCGTTTACGACTGGCGCAGGTTTTCGGAATTGATGGATCTGCTTCTTGATGATCCTGATTTTGTCCGCGAGGCCATGGCCATCCAAGGCGAGTTTGCAGCCGGATTGGCAGAACGAGTGCTCAAGGATGTTGCTGTGGACGCTGTTTTGTTCAGTGAGCCCATTGGCGGCAACTACGGCCCCCTGATATCACCTCAGATGTACGAGGACATGGTACTGAGGAGTTACCAGCCGGTTCTAAATGTTCTTAATAAGTATGGGGTGGAAAACATAGTTTTAGTGACCTATGCTAACGCCAGGGTGTTGATTCCAAGTATTCTGCAATGGGGATTTAATTGTTTATGGGCTTGCGAAGTTAATGTTGATGCCATGGATTATCGCGATCTTCGCCGAGAGTTTGGCCGTGATTTGCGCTTGATCGGAGGCATTGATCTTGACGCCCTCAGGCAGGATAAGGAAGCAATTCGACGGGAGGTAGAGGAGAAGGTCCCGCCCCTGGTTGCTGACGGCGGCTACGTACCCCTGGCAGACGGACGGATTCGCGCCGATGTACCCTTTGAAAACTATGTCTACTATCGCAAGCTATTGGAGAAAGTCACACATTTTCAATAGGTCAATAAGCTCGGATGTCATTAGGTAGTCATTATGCCACTGAAGTGGCTGTCATTACGCTTCGCTGCCATTTATTGTTACTAAACAATGAATAGCCATGAATGACGCCCATGGGAAATGACAACGAATGATCATAAGTGACGGCCGGAATGCCTAATGACGGGCGCAGCCCAACTGGCAACGAAGCGCCCTGGCGCAAAGTGTTATGACTTGTGCCTGATCCTCCAATTGATGAAATAGAGACCCATATGAGTACCAAAGGTAGTTTGCTGACAGAGGATTCTTATATCGTTGCGGCGGGCCGCAGGCTCAGAGTGAGAAAGCTCACTCACCCCAATTCAGACGTTGAGTACTCTCGACCCACTTTGGTATTTCTTCATGAGGGTTTGGGTTCCATTGAAATGTGGCATGACTTTCCCGCAATCCTGGCAGCTAATACTGCATGCGATTGTCTAATTTATGACCGTTGGGGTCACGGCAAATCTGATCCCCTAGATGTCCAAAGAACACTCCGTTATGTTCATGATGAGGCTTTGGACAGCTTACCCGAGGTTCTAGAGAATTCCCATGTGCATGACGCAATTCTTATCGGCCATAGCGATGGCGGTTCTATTGCCTTGATATTTGCAGCAGAACATCCTGAAACAGTGCGAGGAATAATTTCTGAGGCAGCCCATGTATTTGTAGAAGAGATAACCTTGGTAGGTATCCGGGAAGCTCTAGATATTTTTAACAGTACAGATCTTAAACAGAAGCTGGCCCGTTATCATGGGGTCAATACGGAGGGGATCTTCAGGGCTTGGCACGAGACCTGGTTGCAGCCCGAATTCAAGATTTGGGATATTCAGGACTGCCTGCCGAAAATTAGGTGCCCCGTTTTGGTGATACAGGGCGAAGATGATCAGTATGGTACTGCCGCCCAAGTACAAGCTATAACCACTCAGGTAACTGGGCCGTCTAAGGCTCTGCTCATTCCAAATTGTGCTCATGTACCTCACAGGGAGGCTAAAGACATGGTTGCTCAGGAGATGACTGAATTTATATTAGGGCTCCTATAGAAACAATTAGGAAATTAAGGAATAAGGGATTGGGGGATTGCGGTTTTCAGAAGGGGTATTTATGCGACGCACAAAAATTCTTGGTGTAGGAATGTACTTACCCGAGCGAGAAATAACCAACCAGGCACTCGAGGCCATGGAAGAGTTGCAGACCTCTGATGAATGGATCAGGCAGCGCACTGGCATTCTGACTCGCCGTTTTGTTTCTGAGGGCCAATCGGGAACTGACCTTGCTTTGCAGGCTTCCAAGAATGCTCTCGAAAACGCTAATTTGACGCCTGATGATATCGACTTCATCATCTTTGCCACCCTCAGTCCAGATTACTTTTTCCCAGGCAATGGCTGCTTTCTGCAGGATAGGCTCTTTGGCGATCGAACAATTGGCGCTCTGGACGTCCGCACTCAATGCTCAGGATTTATCTATAGTCTTTCCCTGGCTGACAGTTTGATAAAGACCGGTCAGTATGAACGCATACTCATTGTCGGTGCCGAGGTTCACTCTACTGCTCTGGATTTTACCTTTGCAGGGCGCGACGTAACTGTACTGTTTGGAGATGGAGCGGGGGCTGTGGTAGTTGGCGCCGCCCCCGAGGGTCATCCAGGTATTCTTGCCCACGCTCTGCATTCAGAGGGTAAGTATGCCAAGGAACTTTGGACCGAGTATCCGTCCAGCGCTAACAACCCCAGAGTCAGCCATGAAGCCATCGATCAAGGGAGACATTACCCGAAGATGAATGGGAGAATGGTCTTCAAGCACGCCATTACCCGCATGGTAGAGGTAAGTCACGAAGTGTTGACCAAAGCGGGCAAAAGTGTCGCCGAGGTCAGCCTATTGCTTCCCCATCAAGCCAACTTGCGAATCAATCAAATGGTAGCATCCCAGTTGGGAATTCCCGAGGAGAAGATGGTGAACACCATCTCTTGGACGGGAAATACCACGGCAGCCACCATCCCTATTTGTATGTATGAAGCCCTTAAACAGAAAAAACTGAAGGACAACGATTTAGTACTCATCACTGCCTTTGGAGCCGGCTTTACTTGGGCAGCCTCGCTACTTCATTGGTAGTGCTCAGGAGCAAGCGACCTAGCAAACTGTTAGAGCATTAACTACCTTAATGCTCTCACTCAGTCATTTGGCCACTGAATGTGGCCGTCACTGCGCTTCGCTGTCAATATACCTTCGGCGTCATTTATAATTATCAGGGTGACCGCGCTACGCTGCAATTTGCAGTTAATTTTCTTTTTGGGGCTGAAACAATCTAATGACGGCCGTAAGGCCTGATGACGGGCGTAGCCCGAGTGACAACGCAGCGCTTGCGCGAAGTGCAATGACTTGTAGGCACCTTGTGCCACCATCGGAGACGGCCTGTGAGCGTTCGCTATAAATTTCTCATATTCTTTATGGTATTCAGCCTTGTTCCTCTTGTGGTTGTAACCATCGTGGGTCAAAGGGGAATAGTACGCATGGGTGAAACCATATCCGGTCTCGCCAAAGTTAACCGGACTGTGATTGTCAGTCGAGAGCTTCAACAGACTGCCGAAGACTACGCCAAGATATTGGTTCGTGAAAAAGAGGTTTTGGAACTCGCACTGAGAATAATTGCCAGAGACGCTGAGCGCTTTCTATCCGAGCCTCCAGCGCATGTTGCCAAGCTCTATTTTGCTAAGGACTTCGACAACCCGGTCACAGCTCCTCGGGATTTGACAACCTCACCAAAATATATGATGGCTGCCTCTAGCGGAGGGACCAAACCCCTGCCTGTCAGCTTCGATCATCAGGTCTTTTTGCTCAGGCCGGAAACTCATAAGGGAGCTGCGGCAAGAGACGCTTCTCGTTTAAGTAGGCTCCTTCCATTGCACAAAGAGTTCGAGGGCCAACTGGGCGACATCCTCTTCTGGCAGTATGTCAGCCTCGAGAGTGGGGTTCATGCAGCCTATCCAGGCCACGGAGGCTATCCCAGCGGCTACAACCCGCAAGATCTTCTTTGGTATACTACCGCTAAAAAGAAAGGAACCCTGGTATGGACCCACCCATACATAGACACCACCAGTCGCCAGGTTATCATGAGCGCCTCCATGCCTATCCGTCATTCTGACGGATCATTTGCAGGAGTTGCAGCAATTGACGTCCTTCTCTCCGAGATTCTCCAAATCAATGAGCTCTCTTCGCAATGGTCGCCATCAATGCGCTCTTTCGTTGTCTGGTCAGGGGTGAGAGAAGACACCGGTGAACACGGCCTCTGGGTGGTAGCTCGAAAAGACTATGTGGAAAATGTTGCTGCCTGGAGCGGTGTCATGGACCTCGATCGCTTGGCCTCTTCTGATCCGACTAAAATAAACTACCTTGAACGGGAAATTGGGGCTCAAAAGTCAGGGTACTTAGAGATGGACTATTATGGGGTGGATTCGGTGTGGGCTTACGCCCACGCAAGCGACAAGGTCAATCTTGTACTCATCGTGCCCAAAAAAGTGATTTTGAAACATTTTGAGGAGGCTCGCAAAACTTTGCATTCTCTAGTTAGAGAGCAGTGGCTCTTCACTGGAGTTGTTGGCATTGGTGTGATCCTCTTGCTCCTTTTGGCTGGCTTGTGGTTCGCTCGCGCCATGATCCGGCCTCTGTTCGTCATGGTAGAGGCGGTCAAACGTCTGGCACAAGGCGATTTTTCTGCACGAATCGACATAAACACAGGCGACGAACGCGATCTGGTGGCCAAATCCTTCAATGAAATGGTACCTCAGCTGAAAGACAGAATGCAAATGAGAGAGTCTCTGGAAGTGGCCAAGGAGATCCAACAAAATCTCCTGCCTCAAGAGATCCCAAACCTACGCGGCTTCGATATTGCAGCCAAAAGCTTATACTGCGACGAGACAGGCGGGGATTACTTTGATTTTTTCCCTTGCGAGGACGCACACTGCTCCCGCTTTGGCATTGTAGTCGGCGATGTCACCGGCCATGGAGTTGGAGCTGCTTTACTTATGGCCACTGCCAGAGCGCTCATCAGGGGTTTGGTAACCAGACCAGAGAATCTGGCCGAGCGTTTGACCCAGGTGAACAGCCTTCTCTCCACCGATGTGCGGGATACTGGAAGGTTCATGAGCCTCTTTTTTCTGATGATAGAAGAAGGCTCACGCAACATTAGCTGGGTCAGAGCCGGACACGATCCGGCTATACTCTTTGATCCCACTAGGGAGACGGTAGAAGAGCTTATCGGTCCAGGAATGGTCCTAGGGGTGGAGGATGACTATTGTTATGAACAAGTTGACAAAGCTATAGAGGCGAACGGTACCATTATTTTTATCGGCACGGACGGTATCTGGGAAACCCATAACTCTAAGGGTGAGCTTTTCGGCAAAGACCGTCTGCACCAAATCATTCGTGACAATGCACATAAGTCCGCCGCGGCCATCCAGGGCGCTGTTTTAGATGCAGTTAGCAAATTTCGCGGTAATGTGCCTCAAGAGGATGACATTACAATCGTAGTTATCAAGACCGTGTAAAACTATCAGATGCTTGAAATTGCCGCATCTTAGGATGGCGCCTGGTAAACGGTGAAGAGTAAACGGTTTGGGCCATGCTTTTCCATCCGTTCAACTTTTATCATCCTTATGGGGTGGGAAAAAACCAAGATTATACGAAGACTACCTCGGGTTGCGCGGTGTTCTGTTGACTCGAATGGGTTAATCGGGTATTCAACAGAAGATCGTGACCTCGGTCATGATTTTTTCATTTGAGAGGAAAAGATAACATGGATATCAGCACAGCTGCAAAAGCCGCAAAGGCGGCTGCAATTCAATTGTCCGCCAGCGGAAATGATTTAAAAAACAAGGCACTTCAGGCAATCGCCGATGAAATGTGGGCCCAGAAAGAAAAAATCATTGAAGCCAATGCCAAGGACCTTGCCTTTAGCCGGGAAAATAAATTGGCTCAACCTCTTTTGAAGCGGCTGAAATTTGACGAAACAAAGCTTGCTGAAACGATCAAAGGGATCAAGAGCCTCATGGGCTTACCAGATCCGGTGGGAGTAATTCTCAGTGCCCGGCAACTGGATGAGGGATTGGAGCTTTATCAAATAACCTGTCCAATTGGGGTGATCGGCGTCATTTTCGAATCTAGGCCTGATGCCCTGGTCCAAATTTCAACTCTTTGTCTGAAGAGCGGCAACGGAGTGCTGCTCAAGGGTGGCAGTGAGGCTGCCCACACTAACCGTAGTCTGGCCGATATCATCGTTGCAGCGAGCGAATCGGCAGGTATACCTGTCGGCTGGCTGCAACTCCTCGAAACCCGGGAGGACGTGAAGGAAATGCTTAAAATGGACGAGAGTATTGATCTTTTAGTTCCCCGGGGCTCAAACGAGTTTGTCAAGTTTATCATGGACAATTCCAATATTCCTGTCCTTGGGCATGCCGACGGTATCTGCCACGTCTATGTGGACCAAGAAGCAGACCTGGTCATGGCAACTAACATAGTGGTGGATGCTAAGTGTCAGTACGTTGCCGTCTGTAATGCTGCAGAGACGCTCCTTGTCCATGAAGCGGTAGCTGATAAATTTTTGCCCATGGTGCAGAAGGCCCTCTCCCATTATGAGGTGGAATTGCGGGGCTGCCCAAAGACAGGGGCGATTATCAAGGTGAAGCCCGCCACAGAGGAGGACTGGCGCACCGAATACCTGGATACCATCCTTTCAGTCAAGATTGTGAGGAGCACGGAAGAAGCCATAGAGCACATCAACACCTATGGTTCCGGCCACACGGATGCCATCGTCACCGCAAATCAATCCACTGCAAACCACTTCATGAGCCTTGTGGATTCAGGCAATGTGTTTTGGAACTGCAGCACTCGTTTTAGTGACGGCTATCGCTACGGGCTGGGTTCCGAGGTGGGCATCAGTACCAGCAAGATCCACGCCCGGGGCCCCGTAGGATTGGAAGGTCTGGTAATCTACAAATGGCAACTCAGGGGTTCCGGCCAAATTGTTAAAGACTATGCAGACGAAACTCGCAAATTCACCCATCGTCACCTTAAGGTGGGATAAACCCTTTCCTCAACCTGCCCCTCTCCCTTATTGGAGGTGTCTATTGCACAGCGGTTATTCATCCCCACCGGTTTCACCTGATGAGGTGTAAATATTGTCCCCAAACCTCTGGTACCACCACCTCTCAGGGTCAAAGGATTCCACCTCTTCCGCGCTGAAGGAAAATCGGTAGGCTTCACAGTAGTCCAGAAGCAGCCTGTATGCCGCATTGATATCCTTCATTTTAACATTGGCAGTTTCCTCGTCAGCTAAGACGTCAGGATGCCACTGTTTACACATTTGCCGATATGCAGTCTTGATTTCCCCTATACTGGCTCGCTCGCCCAAACCCAACAGCCTGCGAGCCTGGTCAATCTCACTAGCAGAAAAGGGAGCTCGTTTCATGATCTCATCCCTATTAATACTTCCAAGGTGAATTTGCCTGTCCAAACCCCGCCCTGTGCATCAGAGCACTTCCCACGGATTTATACAGCGCCCTGCTGTCACTGAAAAGTTGTTCTAGCCTGTCTAGATACTCACTTTTCTCAATAGATGCCTCCATAAGACTGAGATTAGCTTGAGCAATTCGATGAGCACCACTTATAGCACCTCTTAAGAGTTCGCAGACAACTAAAAGATCTGAAAGTAGATGGCCCTTACAGTACATCCCCGCTCTGGCTACGAAATTAATGGCTTCACTGGCCTCTTCCATTATTCTAACGGGGCATTCGATTGCCTGCTGCAGCGCCTTCAAGACCTCTGCCTTGCCCTTTCCGGAGGTCTTGGCCTGGGTAAAACGCACATAGGTTCTGCCGTCTTCATCACGGAGTTGGAGAAGGGTATTTGATGATTTTTTTACCTCCCGGAGCAAATTTTTCCATTCAGCTTCAGAGGAGTCGCGGCTGCGCTGAAGTTCTACCTTAACAATTTTCTCAAGCAGCGCCAGGCCCACAGCGGCCCCATGGGCTGCAGCGGCCCCCCCGCCCGGCACTGGCTTCGGTCTAGCAAGAGCCTCTATGAACAAATCAACCACAATTTCCTTCCTAGGCCGCCACCTATGCTGTTTGACCGGATTGTTGTTAATGCTTATCAGAGATTATCTTACTTTACCCTAAAGTTGCACACCTGGTAAATTGTCATATGAAAAAAAGGAGTCTCGATTATGAAAGCTATAGCAATGGCGGACAGGACAAATTATGACAACCCGCTTCGATCATATCCTCATAATCGCCGATATTGAGGGGAGCTCGGGGTGTTGGGACTACCGGGCCTCAAAATTCATGACTAATGAGTGGAGTCGTGCCTGTGTAGAAATGACCCTGGATGTCAATGCCGTGGTCAGGGGGCTATTTGCTGCGGGTGTGAAACAGGTCACCGTCAAAGACTTCCATCGGACGGGCTACAACCTTCTTCCTGAAATGATCGATCCTATGGCCCGGGTTGTCCTGGGTTATCGGCAGGGCCCGGTGCCGGGCTTAGGAAATCCAGGCGACGCTGAAGCCGTGATGTTCTTGGGAATGCATGCCGCTTCCGGCACCGAAGGCTTCATGGCCCACACCCTTACCTCACGGATAATTTGGTTGGAGGTGAATGGTAAACCCTTGGCTGAAGTAGAGCTTTTTTCTGCCTCACTAGCCCCATATGGGATAAGGCCCATTTTCTTCTCGGGCTGCCCCACCGCCTGTGCCCAGGCGCAAGCGGCAATTAGGAGGATTAACTCTTATCCCATTGACAAGTCTGACGGCCCCGCCCTCTTCGATGCCCATTTGTGGAGATCCGGCTTGGTAAATGCTGCCTTGGAATCCCTCAACAATTTAGACACTGAACCGTATCTGGCTGCCGGCCCCTTTAGGGCAGAAATAACAATGTGGAATGGTGAAAGCTCGGCTCGAAAACTTGCTCAAAGGTGGGGTTTTGCCCAGGAGGGCTCCCGAATATTTATTGAGGCTGCAGATATCCATGAACTTTATAGCCACCTAATCAGGCTATGCTATTTAACTCCCTTAACTGAGAAGATGCTCCCCTGGGGGCTATCTCTCTACAACCTTACCGGGCGCCTCGGACTCGAATGGGTGCGGTGGAGTCAACGGTCAGTGCTGAGGAGACTGCGGAGCGTGAGTTCGGAGGGGCATGGTGTGGACGGGGCATATCCTAGACGATAGCTGGCCTAAGAAAGGGTTCTTCCGTGGTCCGTAGTCAGTCGTCCGTTGGGTAAAAGGCATAGGGCATGGAGCATAGAGTAAGCGGCAAAAGGCTCAGGGCGCAAGGCAAAAGGTAACTGCGAGAAGGGCGGGATGAAATGTGAAGTGGCAAATGTGTCTTCCTGGTTTACTCTCCCTTCGTGTTCTTCGTGGTTTGTTCTTCTTGCCCAAGCATAACCGGCCCCGGTTCTCCCCAGCCGCCCCCGAGCGCTCGGTGAAGATTGACCCGGTTGTTGAGAAGGGTGAAATCAACCTGCAAGAGGTCTCGTTCGGCCTCAAAGCGAGTCCTCTGTGTGTCCAGCACCGTGAGGAAGTCAACCAGACCCTTTTCGTATCTACTCTCAGCAATCCTTTGCGCCTCTCTGGCCTCGCGCAGAAAAATCACTACATATTCCCTCCGTTTCAACTGCTCTTCCCGGGTCAAAAAGGCTCCTTCCACTTCGGCAAAAGCGGTAAGAACTATTTTGGCATATTCGGCCACGCCCTGTTGATATCTGGCCTCGGCCGCCCGCTGAGCTGCCCGCAATTTGCCCGCATCAAACAAGGGTTGGGCAATCCCCGCGGCAATACTCCACAACTCATTTTCAGGCTTGAAAAGCCGGTCTAGATCATCGCTGGAGTAGCCGTAAGTGCCAGTCAAAACAATTCTGGGGAAACGGCTGGCCTTGGCCGCACCTACTAAAGCATTTAGAGCCACTAGCTGTTCCTCCGCCGCTCTGATATCCGGCCGCCGAAGCAGGAGCTCGGAGGGGAGGCCGGGCGGTACCGGATCTAGCCTTTTGTAATAGTCCTCTGGCTGGAGCCGTGGTGGCCTAGTCTCTGGATAACGTCCGAGAAGAACGGCCAATGCCTGCTGGGTCGTACCCAAGTCCTGTCGCAGGGATGGCAGAGTTGCTTCGGCCCCGGCCAGAACTCTCCGAGCCTGTCTCACATCCAAGACCGAGGTTAGACCTCTCTTGTATCGACTCTCCACTAGATTTAAGCTGCGGCGGAAGGACTCGATGAGCTTTATGTCAACATCTATTGCCCGCTCGAGGGACTCCATTTGCAAATATAGGGTGACGGTTTCCGCCACCACGGTCTGGGCTACGGTGCGGCGGTTTGCCTCCGCTTGCAAGAGATTGGCCCGCGCCGCCTCCTCTGCCCGGGCAAGACGACCCCAGAGGTCAATCTCGAAGGAAGCAGGCAAAGCAAGGTCGTATGTAGTAAATGTTCTATCAGCTGAAGTCCCCTTGGGTATTTGCTGCCGTTCTGCCTGACCCTGGAGGTCTACCTGGGGAAACCGTTCCGCTCGGGTGGAAACTAGTTGGGCTCGCACCTCCAGGACCGCCGCTGTAGCCCTTTTTATATCCAGGTTGTTCTTCAGCACCTGTTCCACTAATTGGTTCAGCTCTGGATCATTGAAGACACGCCACCATTGGTCGTCTGGTTCCGGCATGATTAGATCGCTGGGCGTGTACTGGAAATGAGCGGGTACTTGGAACCCCATCTCGGGCTTTTGGTAGTCTGGACCCATTTTGAAACAGCCACTAAGAGTCAAAGAGATAGCCAGTACGCCACATGTATACAAAAATAATCTCTTCACCCCTGCTCCTCCATCTTTCCCACTCCCAAACCTCTCAGAGAGAATTGAGTGATCTGCTCTACCAACCGGGCTCTAAAGGTAGAATCATATTTACGGCCGGTAAGACGACTCACCGCCACCCTGGCAAAATTAAAATAAAGCACCATAGCAAAGATGCTAAAAATGTCGAGCAACATCTGTTCTTCGCCCACCTTATTACTGAGAAGCGAATCTAAGTGGTCCGATACCTCTTTGAACAAAGGCTGAATCACCTGTTTATCCACATGCTCAAAAGCTTTCGTGGGTTGAGTCATTTCCCTGGTCATCAACTGACTGTGGCGAAGATGCTCATCATCTGACAGTGGTCCGTTCACAAAGGCCTGTGCCAAAGCCTGCACCACTTTTGCTTCTGAGAGAGACCCTTGCCTGGCCAGAGACTCCCTGAAGCTCTCCCGCACCCGCATGGCCCGGGGTACCCAGCGGGATCGAAAAACCTCCAGATAAAGGTTCTCTTTGTTGCCAAAATGGTAGTTCACTGCCGCCAGGTTGCATTGTGCCGCCGAGGTAATTTCCCGGACGCTTACAGCTCGATAACCCTTTTGGGCAAACAGGATCTCAGCCCTGTCCAGAATACGTTCTCTGGTGAGGTCTTCTCCATTTTTTTGGTTCATGGGCTACCTCCCCTATTCTTACAAACGCTTGTATCAAACGGTCGTTTGAATATCAAACATTTTTTCCTTTTTTCAACATCTTCAGCCATTCCCATGGATTAATCTGTGTTGCTTTTTAAACCCCCTCCCTCTATCTTGATAGAAGGATGCAGTGGCCTAGGAGGGCCCTGAAGTTGAGATGGCAAATAAGGGTGAAGACCAAAAAGAGTGGCAAGCTCAGGTTGAGGCCCTTGGCTTTCGTGAGACTGCCATAGGGTATCTTCGAGATCGGCTCTACCGGGAGTATGAAAAGAACCGAGCCGACAGCCTCATCCGCCGTCTGAGCAAGTATGAGCCTCAACAGGAAATTGTCAAACTCCTTTGCCAGAATCCAGTCTGGCGGCAACGGGCGGAAGAATTAATCCAGGAACTTCCTGAGGTGACGGCAGAGCCTCAGGTTCAATTTGTCTTTATGGGGGCGGGGAATGTCCCCAAAATACCAATACTGGAAGAGAACAGCCTCTATTTTGGCTGCGGCGACACTTTTTACGGCCTGAATGGTCAAAGCGGACAGGTTATCTGGAAGGTCACCTCTGCTGGGGAAAGCTGGTCGGCAGCGCACTTTTCTGGAAACTCTGTCTACGTGAGTTCACCTGGCAAACTCCGTGCTATCTCCCCAGAAGACGGCAGTGAGCGCTGGCACCATGGAGCAGATAAAAGACTGGGATCTCCTTACGCGCACCAAGACAGGGTTTTTGTGGGGTCTGCTGAAGGTACTCTCTACGCTGTGGATGCCGAAAAGGGCGAGCGGCTTTGGACTTTCAATGTGGTCAAAGCGATATCTGTGGCCTCAGGAGTCTGGCAGAACAAGGTTTATGCTGCATCAAAAGATCACTCTATTTATGCCGTAGATATGGATGATGGGGAATGTTTGTGGCATTTCACTACAGGAGCTAAGATCTACGGTACCCCTTATGTCAGCGAAGGCGTTGTTTACCTGACCTCTGCAGACCATAAGGTCTACGCCCTCTTCGCCGCTAGCGGCCAGGTTCTCTGGTCCTTCACTACAGGGAGTGAGATACACACCTCACCCTTTGAACAAGATGGCCTGGTCTTTGTCAGTTCTCGCGACAAGCACCTATATGTGCTTGATGCCGAAAATGGCAAGGAATTGTGGCGATATAAAACACTTGGATACCCCTCCTCTCCCACAGCTTGCAGAGGAATGCTCTATTTTTCTGTCCAAGGGCGTGTTTATGGGGTCGCTTTAGCAGATCACAAAATGCGCTGGTGCTTCCCCCTGGGTTTTTCCCACGCCACTGCACCTGTTGCCGGTCAAAGGCGAATCTATGTGGGTACGATGGAGGGAAAGCTCTTCTGTTTGAGACTTAAAACAGAACTGGACGAACAAGGAGCCACGCAAGTGCTCAAGGAGTTCCTCGACCCGGAACCGGAATCTGACGATGCATAGGGCATGGAGCAAGGAGCATGGGGTGATTACAAAATTCTTTACTCTATGCTCTATGCCTCTCCAAATCCGCAATCCGAGATCCGAAATCCGAAATTCTCGAGTGCCTAGTGCTTAGTGCATAGTGCCTAGTAGAAATGGCTGTCCGCTGTCGGCTGTCAGCTGCCAGCTAAATAGTTACTTGTGCTGGAACTCCGGTTTGCGCTTCTCCAGAAATGCCGTGACCCCTTCCATAGCATCTTCTGTATCTGCCGCCAGACCCAGCAAATTAGCTTCCTTGCTCAAGGCATCTCTTTGAGACATTTCTAACCCTTGCAACACCGCATCTAAGCACAACCGCACTGCCTCCGACGATTTTTCTGCCACCTTTCGCGCCAATTGCTCCACAGTTTGCATTAGTTCAGACAGGGGAACCACAGCATTAACCAAACCAATTTTCTGTGCTTCTTGGGCATCAACCATCTCTCCTGTCAAGATCATCTCAAGAGCTTTTTTCCTGCCCACCTGGCGGGGCAAACGCACAGTTCCACCCCAACATGGATTGAAGGCCAAGTTAATTTCGGGTTGGCCTATTTTGGCGTTTTCAGCGGCAATTGCCATGTGGCAGGCCTGAATGATTTCCGAGCCTCCTCCTAAAGCGTAACCGTTAACCGCTGCAATAACAGGTTTTCCCAAACGCTCAATGGTGGTGGACAACCCTTGCCCTGGCAAGGAGAATTCCTCTCTGGCCGCCATGGGTCCCTTCTCGAAACTGGCCTTGATCTCGTTTATGTCGGCGCCGGCAATGAAAGCCTTTTCTCCGCTCCCTGTTATAATCACCGCCCTGACGGAGACGTCGTTCTTTGCCTCCTTAAAAGCATGGCTCAATTCCTTTACAGTTTCCCCATTCAGAGCATTCATTACCTTGGGACGATTTATTATGATTTTTGCTACACCATCCGCCTTTTCATAAATGATATTAGCGTACTCCATGCCCACCTCCCATTTCAGTTAGCCCTGTCGAATTCCTTTAGTCTAAGCCACTCAGTTTGTCCTTTCAATCCATAATGTGCTGATTTTTCCCCGCCATAGTTAGAAGTCAGAGGAAAAAGAAGGAGCCAAAATTCAATAGGCATAGAGCATAGAGCAGAAGGCATAGGGTCAAAATTTTAAATTTCGAAACCGGAAACCCGCTCTAAGGGTGGACGTCCGAAGAACAATTTCGAAATTGAAAACCCTCAATCCGAAATCCTAAATCTCATATCCCTAATCAACAATCTAAAATCGAAAATCTACTCTATGCCCCATGCCCTATGCCAACGGGTAAGCTGATAATTTCCTCTTGCTAGTAACTTGATGCTATGTTATCCAATACACACTTATTATTTACTGAAAAAGCTTTTCATTGGTGCATGCCACCTTCACCCAACTATAATCTGGCAAGAATAATTGAATTGCATATACAAGTTAAATGGTGTTTCCCCTAGACCTTCTTAACCACCTGGATCAAAGGGATTTCATCGACCATAATGAATCCCTTTAGCTTTAAGTGACACAAGGAGGTGAAATGGATCCAAAAAACGACGACAGACTAAAAGAGGCCCTGACGTCCATTGAAGGCCATGCTTCTTCAATTACCGCTTACGTGGATTCATTCAAGCAACGGATAGCAGAGTTGGAGAAGCTCATGACTGAGGCGGAGGAAAAAAAATCCAAAGCCGAGGAAAGGGCTCGAAACGCGGAGGACCAGCATGCAGAAACACTAAAGAAGCTTGGTCAAGTGGAGGCAAGGGAAAGCACTAACTATGCTCCTCTGATCAAAGAATTATTCAAAAACCCTCAAGAGGAATTTCAAAAGCAATTGAAGAGCCAGAGCCTGTGGTTCATGGGTGTAGCTCTGGCGGTTGCGGTTCTTTCAATTGTCATAAGCGTATCGGTAATTTCCTTTTATTCAGTTAAAAATATCAAAAATATACCTACTACGGTAAGCCCCATAGCCCCCACTCAGATCGAAGCTAGCCTCACCCAAGCCCTCGCCCATCTGGACACAAAGACCCAGAAGTCTATCGAGAGAATTTCCTCAGAGACCTCTAAGATTGCTGAAGATATTGCCTATATCACCCAAGAGCGACGCTTGGTTGAGCAAATCGTATTGGAGATCGAGAAGTTTCAAAAAGAATTCGCCCCGGTGAGAAGCAGAAACGACGTCCGTCTTATGTATAAAATGCGATTGTCCCCACACCATCAGGCAAAGTACGTCTCATTTTACGAGGCCATGAAAGCGAGTAACCTACCCGCTGACCTTATTCCCACAGACCTCAATGATTTTTACATCTGGGACAAGCAGATGTTACACATTTTTTCGAGACTGTTTCAGAAAATTAATTCAGTCAAATATGAGTATGATCAATTACCCAATGAGATTTTGAGATTCAACAATTATAAAGACCAAATCGACGCGACTAAATACGGAGTCTGGAGCATTGAAATAGAGGATTCCTCGCAGCTACTTGCCTATCTGGAAAAGCAAGTCGAACTCTATAAAAAACAAATTCTCCTCAATAACAAGAGTCTCTGATTTCGGCTAGGCCTCAGCGCGCGCTCAGGTCAGATTAGTAACTGGAGAGCACGAACATATCTTCCTACTTCTGGAGTAATGGACTAAACAATTTAAACCAACACCGCTCCACCTCTCAAGGAACCTACCCTAACTTGGGCAAGTAGATGATCCTGCCCTGCCGAGACACGACTTTTTTGGGAAAAAGTGATCAGAAGACGGAAAAAATACAGGCAGGCTTACGGGGTGAGGCTTCTATTGTCGCAGCACCCCGAGATACGGAAACTCAAGCACTTTAATGCTCCTTCGGTTCACGGCAACAGGCTTTGGAAATCAACCTGGCTGTTGATGGATTACCTCCACCGTCGTGGCTTGCCGAAGGATGTGCGAGTTATGGAGGTTGGCTGCGGCTGGGGATTGCTGGGCATATATTGCGCCAAGAAGTATGGTGTCAAAGTAACTTCCGTTGACGTTGATCCCGAGGTTATTCCCTACCTAAAGTTGCACGCCAGGATAAACGAGGTGGACATTGCCACTGTGAGAAAAGACTTTGACGGTCTAAGAACCAAGCATTTACAAAAAATAGATGTTTTGATCGGCGCCGATATTTGCTTTTGGGACACTTTGGTAAAACCTTTGAAAAATCTCATCCTTCGGGCCCTTCGGGCAAGGGTCAAACAGGTGCTCATATCTGATCCTGGACGGCCACCTTTTGAGGAGGTAGCTGAGTACTTTATCAGTAAAAAGGGGGGCGAGATTCTGGATTGGACGGCACAACGGCCGCGACGCTCTGAGGGAAGAATACTCAAAATCGGCAACATGACAAATTTAAGATCTTAAGTCCGCAATCCGCAATGGATTTATACACCATAACAGATTCCTTGTTGGCAGAACTGCGACCTTTACGCTTCGGTGCTCCAGTCAGCCACGTGTACAATCCCCTAGAATATGCGAGAGCACCTCATGATCAGTATCTAGACCTCTATGCCAACCGACCCAAAGAGGTAATCCTTCTGGGAATGAATCCCGGCCCTTGGGGCATGGCCCAGACCGGCGTCCCCTTCGGCGAGGTTACCGCCGTCAGAGAGTGGCTGCGCATAGAGGCTCCTGTGGGCTCTCCCGCGGAATTGCATCCCAAGCGACCGGTAGAGGGTTTCGCTTGTCCAAAAAGTGAGGTCAGTGGCAAGCGGTTGTGGGGATGGGCTAAAAAGCGCTTCAGAACACCAGAGAGATTTTTCGCCCGTTTCTTTGTGGTCAATTACTGCCCCTTGCTTTTCATTGAATCCAGTGGCCGCAACAGAACTCCAAATAACCTTCGAGCTGTAGAAATGAAACCATTACTTGAAATATGTGACCGAGCTCTTCGTCGCACCGTCCACTGGCTTGAACCACGTTATGTCGTGGGAGTGGGGCAATTTGCCGCAGAACGGGCCGAAATTGCCCTGGGAGGGCTTGTTTTGACCATAGGTCGTATCGCCCATCCAAGTCCTGCAAATCCCAAAGCTAATCGAGGCTGGGAGGATTTAGTCACCAAAGAACTCGAAGATTTAGGGATCGAGATCTAAGTATGCAGAGTTATGGATTGGAGCAGACTATCAAATTCAAAGCATCAATTCTTATGGCGCTAGGTGTCAGGTGTCAGGTTTTCCGCCGCAGGCGGATCAGGAAGGAGAAATAAAAAAGCTGAAAGCTGAAACCTGAAACCTTAATCATTGAACGACACAGTCTCTTTGCCCGGAAGCAAGTCGCGTGAACCTCAAGATTGGGGACTAATTATGACTCGTTACATCGACCTAACTCACAGCATCGAGGAGAGCATGCCCGTATTTCCCGGGGACCCGCCACCTGAAATCAGGGAAGTTATGACTCTGGGGAAGGACATTTGTACAGTCCAGTCTATTCAATTCAATAATCATGTGGGCACTCACCTGGACGCGCCGTCACACTTTATTGAAGGTGGAAAGACCCTTGACCAGATTCCACTGGAATCTCTCATTGGCAAGGCGGTCATTCTGAACTTCACCGACAAAGGTAAAAATGATCTCATTACAAAGGAGGACCTCCAATCCCAAAAATATCGCATCCTTTCCGGCTCACGCCTGCTCATAAAGACGGGTTGGGATGTCAACTTCACCTCGGAGGCTTACTATGAGGATTTCCCCTGCCTAACCCAGGAGGCGGCTGAGTTTCTTGTGTCTTGCAAGATAGGATTGCTCGGCATGGACACACCCTCGCCCAGCCCTCTGGATGACCCCGGTCAAGCTATTCACAAGACACTTCTTGGTGCCGACATAGTTATTCTCGAATCCGTCAAAAATCTTACCTCAATCGATCGAGATCAATGCCAAATTATTGTCCTTCCCCCACCAATAAAAGACTTTAGTGGTGCACCTTGTCGTGTGGTCGCTGTGCTGGAATAATCTTTGGGACATTCAAACACAGCTCTTGACATCCAACAGAATCCAGCTCTATCCTGAGCACCGTAAAAAGTGGATTCTACCGTGTTTGGGCGGTCCGTACTTTGACAATATTCTTCAGTACATAATTTGCCTTAGCTTGAGATGGAGGTGATAAATGAAAAATCGCAGTTACATTGCCCTGTCTTGCGCTACTCTAATGTTATTTATAAGCTGCCAAGCCGCGAGCGAGAAAAGAGTTGTTCAAGAACCTACGATGAAAAGCGTGTTTTACCTGCCCGCTGAAGTCATCGAGGCTCAGCAAAATTTTGTGACTTTGCGCGTCGAAAAACCTCCCTTGTTTGAACAAGAGGCTAAACTGGCACTGCAACTTGCTCAAGA
>JAJDNT010000084.1 GCA_022340515.1 Deltaproteobacteria bacterium | reverse complement strand
CCTTCTGGAAGCTGGCGCTCAGGATCGACGTAGCCGGTGATACAAAAATCAGCCTCAGCCAGAATAGGGAGGCCAACGCCTTCGCAGACCATCCTAATTCTGTGTCCCCCAAGAAGACCGGCAAAAAATAATTCGGGTACCCCCTCGGGCAAGGGCATTATTGCCGCAAGGGTCATGGCCGGAGGGCCCCCCACGAAGACATTTACTTTTAGAGGAGACTTGGCGTTGATAGCCTCTGCATGGTGATAGCCGATACCACGATGGATCTGGTAGTGCAGGCCCACTTCCTCATTAGGCTTGTATCTTCCCCCGGAGAGCTGCACCCTATACATGCCCAGATTAGAATGAGCAAATCCAGGCCTTTCGATGCTTTCGCTATAAACCTGAGGCAGGGTAATATAGGCTCCTCCGTCCCTTGGCCAAGATTTGAGCTGGGGAAGGCGAACAATACTGCTCTCTTTCGCCAATACCGGACCTGTAGCGACCTTTTTGGGTATGGAGTTGCGAAGGGCCTTGGGCAGGCTGGCGAACTCCCATGGTCTCTTGAACAGTTCTACTGGGTCGACTTTCAGCTTTACCAACCGCTCTAAGGTTCTGAGGCTATCACGGAAGATGAACCTAATTCTGCCTGGAGTGCCGAAAATATTTCCGGCCATGGGGAAAGCGCAGCCTTTCACCCTGGTGAAAAGCAGGGCAGGCCCTTGTGCCTGGTAAACCCTCCGCTGTATAGCAGCGATCTCAAGGTTAGGGTCAACCTCTTGGGGAACGCGGATGAGTTCTCCACGAGACTCCAGATCTGCCAGGCACCGAGTAAGATTCTGGTAGCCCACTGGTTATCGCTCCATCGGCCGATTTATCCGACTGCAACTACCTGTAAGATGACGTTCTGTCCGCTCTTGGTAAAAGGCAATTTGCCGGAGGCGGCAGAATAGGAACTCTTTCTACTTATTCCTCCCCCTGCAATGCTTCCGCCTTCTGGAAAGCCCTCTCCATATCAGGAAGATGGGTTATGTCTGGAACTACTTGAATGTAGCGGACCTTACCCTCTTTGTCCACCAGGATTACTGAGCGCGACAAGAGCATGAGGTCATCAATCAAAAGACCAGTGGCCTTGCCGAATGAAGCATCACCATGATCCGACAGATATTGCAAACCTGTAAGCTTGGCCTCTTTGGCGAATCGTTTCTGCGCAAAAGGCGTATCACGGCTAATGATGATGCGCTTAATCTCTGGTGAGAGCTTATCTCCCTCCTCTCCCAGGTAGTGGGTCTGAGCTTCACAAACCGGTGTGTCCAAAGAGGGCACTATGCTCAGAAAAAGGATTGAGCCTTTCATGGTGGAGAGGTCAACTTTTGCCATGGTGTTAGCGTCCCTCAGTTCTACCGAAGGCAAAGGTTTTCCAACTGCTATGGGCGTACCGAGCAATTTGAAACTCTGGCCTTTTCGCGCCACAGTAGTTCCTGGTTCAACTGAGAACTCATCCACCGGGATGTTAGACTGGGTGCCAGCGCAACCCATTAGCAGTGAGAAAAATATGGCCATCGTCAAAAAAGGAAGTTTTTTTGTAAGCATTTTTTGTCTCCTCATTGTTAGCAGTTTTCAGATAACCACTAATTAAAACAACAAAAACTACCATCAGTGCCTGATTCTGAATGTAGAAGTTAATTACAGGAAAGAGAAATGTAAAGTGAACAAGTCCATTAGATGGTTAAATTTGTCTGTCGGACTTAACCTTGCCCATCTTGAACAGGTGGAATTTATTGGCCGGTGAAATCACCGATTGGACCTGGTCATTTCACCAATTACCATCACAATTAAAGATGAGCATAAATTTCTAACATGCTGTTTTTTAATGGTTATTCAGTTGTTCATCCTATTGGCATGCATATTGATAAAGCTCTAATACCTCACTCTCTTTTCATCCGAGCACCCGAAGTACTCAACGTACAAGCCTGGCATTCTAAGAGAGAGGGCCCCCCTTTGATAGTTAGAAGTGTGGTTACTATGGTTACGGACCATAGGAGCTCACTCAACAATAAATGTGAACTCGAGTCTATTTGGGAAATGGGAGAATCTAAGTGCGATTCTACGGTCTTTTAGCTGTAAAATCTTTGGTCCTTGCTGTGATTTTTGTGATCTTGCAAGTGGCAATAGCACCTGCACAAACCGATGTGGTTACCGACACAGAAAACTGCTTATTTTGTCATAGGTATCCTAACATGGGTCGCTATGACAAAAGTGGTAACAAGAGAATTTACTATGTTAACGAAAAGCTTTTTGCCTCATCGGTCCACGGAAAGCTAAGGTGCAAAAGCTGCCATGCCGGACTGGATGAGATCCCTCACACTAATGTAAAAAAGGTAGATTGTTCCTCTAGCTGCCATATCAAGGAGCCATCTACCGGCAAAGAATTTTCCCATGCAAATATGGTTGATAAATTCCGGGCTAGCGTTCACGGGGAGGGAGGAGGTAGCAAGGCAAAACGTTATCCTGAAGATTTGCCCAGCTGCAAGTACTGCCACGACAACCCTATGTATCGCGCTCCCAGAGGGGTCTGGGGTCAAAGCGAGGCCTTAATCAATGAAACACTGGCGCGGTGCATGGGGTGCCATACTTCATCCCAGTGGGCCGAAAGATTCTATTCCCATTTTACCCACCGCATGCGGAAGAGAAGAAGCCAGGAAGAGATAGTGGCCCTATGTACAAGCTGCCATGAAGATCAAGAAAAAATGGCCCGCCATGGCCTTGAGAGCATCGGAACTTACAAAGATACCTTTCATTGGATCCAGGTACAATATGGAGTAAAAGATGCTCCAGACTGCATCAGTTGCCATATACCGGTGGGATATTCGGCACATGACATAAGGCCGAGAACCGACCGTATTTCGCCGATCAATATGGACAACAGAGTAAAAACCTGCAGCAACCAAGGGGGGGTACAGTCTTGCCATCCCGGAGCCACAACTCAATTTGCCACCGGCAGGGTGCATGCATATGGGATGAAAGCCCAGCTTCTGGCAAGGCAAAACCAGTCAGATTTTATGGAAGATGAGAGTATTTCCCTGGTTATAGAACGGGCTGAAAAAGATCTGTCAAAGAAAGAATTATTTCATTACAAAGTGCTGCGGCTGGTAAAGCTTTTCTACAAAATATTAATAGCATTCGTCATTGGCTCTATGCTCATACATCAAGGACTCGACTATGTGGCGAGCAAGAGACAAATAAAATCTCGTTGATAGTATTTGTAAGGGTTTTGCAATGATTAAAAAAAGATGGTTTTCCAGAAGCAAAGTTGATGCAAAGTCTGATGGCCATAAATACTTTGTGCGGTTGAATTTCAATGAAAGAGTTCAACACATGATCTTTCTCATCTGTTTTATTGTCTTAGCCATAACTGGATTTATGTTAAAGCTTCCTGAAGATATAGTACAAAAGTTTGGTAGTGCCAGAGATATAGTATTTTTTTACCGAGGCATACTACATCGCACTGCCGGTACAATTATGATTCTGGTCAGCTTATATCATGTCTTCTACCTTCTGTTCAAAAAGGCCGGCCGTCGCTGGCTCCTTGATATGCTACCCAAATTCAAAGATTTGACTGACATGATTGGCACCATGCTCTACTATCTGCGAATTAAAGACAAGCATCCCGAATACGACAGATTCTACTACAAGCAGAAACTGGAGTATGGCGCATTGATTGCCGGTGCTACTTTGATGTCATTAACAGGCCTGCTTCTCTGGACTGAAGAAATGTGGCCAAAGTTTCTTCTAGACATTGCCACCATTGTCCATGGCATGGAAGCAATCCTGGCCTGTTTGGCAATTATGGTATGGCACATGTATGAGGTTCATCTCAGGCCGCGCAAGTTTCCCATCGATAACCTGTGGCTTACCGGTGTGATAGAAGAAGAAGAGCTGCGGGAAGAATTTCCCTTGCATTATAAAAAGATCATGGCGGACCCAGAACTCAAGAAAGTTTACCTGGTCCCGGAGCATGATGAGGGAGATGCATCACTCAGAACTTGAAATCCGCAGGAATTGAATTAAACAAAGAGTGAGAGGTTCTAGCGACCATGGGTAGATTTGGAAAAATCTTTCAGATTATAAAGAAATTTCCCATTTTTGTACTAAAGTTTATCTATATCCTGCCATTCCTGTTGTTCGGCGCCTGGCTGCTGAATCTGGTCTATTTCCAGCCGGAGTTACCTCAGGTGGAGGCCAAACTTGCCGAGGAGTCTACCCTGGTTATTGGTGAGGATCACGTTTTCAAAAAAATCCTGTTGCAGAAAGACGCTGCGCCCCGGGAGCATTTCCACCTGGTTGACGAGTGGGTTACCCGTCAGGACCCCATGGCACCAGTTTGTCTGACTTGCCACGGCACCTATCCACACAGCAAGGAAGAAAAGGTCAGGTCTATTCTTAATTTTCATGGAGGCTTTCTTGCTTGTTCCGTATGTCACGCCCGCAAGGAAGCTGAACAGCACCTAATCTACTTCGCCTGGGTGGATCGAGAAACCGGGGCGGTGTCCAAGCAAGCAAAAGGAGAATACGGTAAGTACCCAGCGAAAATATTTCCCATTCAAATTACCAAGGGAGCCAGGACAAGAATCTTTAGACCGGTGAACGAAGAGGCGGCAAAACAGTTTCTCACCTATAAGGATCAGTACACCCCTGATCAAATCGCTCAGGCAAAAGCAAAGCTTCACGAACACATATCAACCAAACCGGTATTTTGCTCCGATTGCCACAAGAAAGAGGGATATCTTGATTTCCGTGATCTTGGATTTGCCCAAACCAGAATTGATCATCTCAATTCTACAGAGATCGTCGGTATGATAGAAAAATACAAGAAATTCTACCTCCCTTCTCAAATTGATTTTGGCCTCGAAAAAGCGACTCCCTAGGTACATTTGTCCAAGTCAGAAGGTTTGGTGTATTATTTGGGGACGGAACACCGTGGCAAGTTCCCCCCTTTTTGATTAACGAGATAGCTTGTAGGCCAAATGATTAGGCAAATACTTTCTCTTTCTTTCATCTTTGCGATTTGTTTCCTGTCTCTCGGGACGAGTACCTCCTTTGGCCTCGATGAGGACGGCTGTCTCACCTGTCATCAGTACCCCGGACTGGTGAGATTAGAAAAAGGCGATGGAGTCAAGGTCCTCCATATTGCCGAAAAGAAATATTACAACTCACCCCATGGTAAAATTCGCTGCAAAGAGTGCCACACTGTCATCTCTAAGGTTCCACACACTGGTGAAACAAGTACTGACTGCACCAGCAACTGTCATCAGGACGATGCTGCGAAGGTTCGCAATTATCCTTCAAAGACCTTACACAAAAAAGAACAATCCTATCTTGTGAGATTGAAAGATGGATCGTCCTGTAGAACCTGCCACCCCATATATCCTCACAGTGAAAACCAACTAGTAAGAGCCTTTCTAAACATGCATACGGGGTTTATGTTCTGTGAAGTTTGTCATATAGACAGAAGCAAGATCGGCCATCTCGTCTATGACTGGCAAGACACTGAAAACGCAGATTTTAGCGGCGAGCCATTTGGAACCTACTATAACCCTCGAACCAACAAAGCCCACAAGGCAGACGAACACTTCATTTCCAGGATCGCAGTTTTTTCAACGGATGGGGTT
>JAJDNT010000082.1 GCA_022340515.1 Deltaproteobacteria bacterium | reverse complement strand
ATCTGCAGTTTTGAACTTGGAACTTGAAACTTGGAACTTTGAACTAATGTTCGTCCATCTCCACGTCCACTCCTGTTACTCGTTAATGAGAGGTGCCAGTCAGTTAGAAGCACTAGTCACAGCAGCGCGCCGACACAGTATGACCCATCTGGCCATCACTGATACTAATGGCTTCTATGGTCTCCCCAATTTTCTTGAAGTCGCCAGAAAACATAAAATTGCTCCCATTGTGGGAGTTCAGATAAGTGCCCGGGACGGAGAAGCGGTACTGCTGGCCAGAGCCCCTGAAACCTATCCGTACTTGAGTGAACTGGTAAGCCGTAGACATCTAGAGGAGACTTTTTCCCTGACTTCAGCTCTGGCTTCCAGTCCTGCCGGCTTGGTTGTGCTCAGTTCCGATCTGGAGCTGCTCGCAAGGTTACAAGGGTGTGGCGAGCTCTATGTGGAAATACGTCCCGGTTCAGAAGGGGAGGAACCTCTTAGATTTGCGCGAGAACGCCAGTTGCCCAGGGTGGCCACCAATGCAGTATATTTTGCCGATCCGGAAGGTTACTCTGTGCACCGGTTGCTGCGCGCCATTGATCTGAACACCACCATTGCCGATTTACCTGAGGATGAAGTAGTCCATCCAGGACAGTGGTTAAAATCTACCGGACAAATGGCAGCCCACTTTCCCCATTGTCCGGAGGCTATGGCTGAAGCTATTCACCTTGCTCATCGCTGCCACACAAACTGGAACTTCAGTGGTCAAATCTTTCCTCACTATCGGGATCAGGAGCGGGATCACTTTGAACTCTTACGACAAAGATGTCTGGAAGGAGTGAACTGGCGCTACGGTGAGATGAATCCGGCGGTGGCCGAGCGTCTGGGAGAAGAACTTTCCCTTATTCGGGATAAAGGTTTCACCGACTATTTCTTGGTTGTGGCAGACATTGTCCAGGATGCACCGATTACCTGTGGACGGGGCAGTGCTGCTGCCAGTCTGGTAAGTTATCTTCTCGGCATTACCCAGGTTGATCCCATCCGCCATCAGCTTTTCTTTGGCCGGTTTCTCAGTGCCAATCGGCGGGACTTTCCTGATATTGACGTGGATTTCCCCTGGGATGAGCGGGATAAAATTCTCGATTCCGTGGAACGCACCTATGGCAGTGAACGAACCGCAATGGTGGCCAATCACGTAGGTTTTCGCAGCAGGGCTGCCGTTCGAGAGGTAGCCAAGGTATATGGAATACCACCGGCGGAAATCAAAGAGGTAACCAGGCGGCTTTCCTTTTTCAGTCGCCCCACAAAGATTTCGGAGCGAATGGCCCGCCACCCCAAATTTAGGAATTTCCTCTTGGAACCCCCCTGGCCTGAAATCCTCCAACTAGCCGGTCGTCTGTCAGGTATTCCCCGCTACCTTTCCGTGCATTGTGGTGGCACCATTATTGTTCCAGATCAGGTTCAACGCTATGTGCCTGTGCAGCGGGCCGCTAAAGGGGTGCGAGTAATCCAGTGGGAAAAGGATCAAGCTGAGGCGGCCGGTCTGGTAAAGATCGATCTGCTGGGCAATCGCTCTTTAGCTGTGATTCGTGATGCCCTTGCTGCCATTCATCAAAACACTGGAAGAAAAATTTCTTATGCCCAACTCAACCCTGTTGATGACCCTGCCACCCAGAGACTGATGGCCAGGGGTGAGACTATAGGTGTTTTTTACGTGGAATCACCTGCCATACGCCAGCTACAGCAAATGACCGGGCGGGGTGACTACGAGCATTTGGTCATTCACTCATCTATTATTCGCCCGGCAGCCAACCGCTACATTTTGGAATATGTGCGACGCCTCAAAGGTGGTTCATATAAGAGCCTACATCCGATTTTGGATGAGTTGCTCGCCGAGAACTACGGGATCATGGTGTACCAGGAGGACGTCTCCCGGATTGCCATGAAACTGGGGGGTTTCGATCCTGCCGAGGCTGACACCTTACGGAAGATTATATCCTGGAAAAGTAAAGAACGGCTGGCCGACTATCGTACCCGCTTCTATGAAGGCAGTCGCCAAAGAGGGGTGAGCCGCGAAGTGAGCGAAGCTGTTTGGGAAATGATCGAATCTTTCGGGGGCTACAGCTTTTGTAAACCCCACTCGGCCAGCTATGCTCTGGTGAGTTTCAAATCAGCTTATCTCAAGGTATATTATCCTGCCGAGTTCATGGCGGCGGTGATTTCCAACGGCGGGGGGTACTACTCTACTTTTGCCTATATTTCTGAGGCCAGGCGAATGGGGCTACAGGTGCTGGGCCCGGATGTAAATAGTAGCGCCATCGAATACAAGGGTAAGGATCGAACTCTGCGAGTGGGGTTGATCCAACTCCAAGGGTTTTCTCGCGATGTAGCTGAAACCATTGTCAGAGAACGGCGCGAGAATGGGCTCTTTACCTCCCTGGCCGACTTTTGTCTGAGAATTAGACCTGAACCCGCCTCCGCCCGAATTTTAGTGCAAAGTGGGGCTTTGGACAGCATTTCGGGTGGACTCAATCGTCCGCAAATGCTCTGGAGGTTTTATGGTGAACCGCAAGATCAGGCCGTTGGCCAATCCTTTTCCCTTGTGCCCGTTGCAATTCATCCATCCCAATGGCCTCGGGTTGAAGACTATGATCGCTCTACCAAACTGTCCCATGAAAGGGAGACCCTGGGTTTCATACTTTCGATCCACCCTCTAAGGGTTTATGGTCGAAAAATTGCCGGAAGTGGGCGTCAAATTGTGCCGGCCAGTCAACTATCAAGATACGTGGGACGAAGAGTAACCCTTGCAGCATGGTCCATAACCGAGAAAGAGGTAGTTACTATAAAGGGCGACCCCATGGAGTTTGTCTCTTTCGAGGATGAGACCGCCATCTTCGAGACCACTTTCTTCCCCAGAGCTTACCAACGCTTCTGCCAGATACTGGACATGAACCGCGCCTATCTCCTCACCGGCACGGTTCAGGAACAATACGGCACGGTAAGTGTTAATGTGGAAGATATTCAACGGTTGTAGGTCAATTTGTCGATTGGTTAATTAGTTGATTAGGGAATTAGAGAATTAGAACCTTTTCTCGCCTTTCTCGCTTTACCCCTCACCGCTTGTCATTTGACTTTCACTACATTTACTATTTCCACTACTTTGACAACCAACCTGTAGGTCGAATGGTTTCCGCCTCCGGCGAAGTTCGTCCGACAATAAGCTAATTACCAATTCTCTAACCCACTAGTTTTCTAATTGACCAATCGACGAACTCCTGTGAGCTATGAACTGTGAGCCGTGAGCTGAATTGACGACTTGAACGATCATCACTTGCACCCGAGGACCTACCGTGTTATCTAGTCAGCTTTCTGAACCAGACGAACCGGTGCCCTATGCCAATAACCGCCGAAAAACCCACTTCGCCTGTCAAAATTGGAACGCGGCGACACTCCACTCCTATCCTTTTCAGTTTATGCATACTGAGTTTCAGTAGTGCCAATTTGATGCTTAACTTTTTTCTTCCTATCTACATGAAAGGGCAGGGTCTAACTGACGGTCAAATTGGCACGGTATTTGGGCTTATGTCCATCTCTGCCCTGCTCTTGATGTTTCCTTTGGGTGTGCTTTCGGACCTTTTTCCGCCAAGACGATTGGTGTTCTTGGGTGTTTGCATTTTTATTTTCTATTCCTGGCAGATGCTTACGGCAGAGAGTTACTGGCAATTTTTTCTGGTGGCTCCATTAGGTGGACTGGCGGTTTCCACTTTTTTTATCGTTCTCTACGCTTTGTTTTTGAAAGTAATAAACAAAAATCAGGTTGGCATAAAGATCGCCTTATACCAGTCTGGCATGTATCTTGGCCTCGGTATCGGCCCTGCAATAGGTGGCGTACTCATTAAAGAAGGCGGCTTTGGCGCCCTGCTTTGGGGGGTTCTGGCAGGAGGCTTGGTGGTTTTGATTATCACTTTGAAGCTGCCTCAAACAGATACGATCCGTCTGGATCTAGGCGGTTACAAGCGCGACCTCCGTCAGGGCCGCATTATCCTTTTTCTACTCCTCGTTTTTACTTACCCCATTCACTTTGGGGTTGAGCAGACTTCTCTAACTTTGCTCATGAAGGATACCCTTGATTTTTCCTTCACTAACATAGGTCTAGTTTACCTGATGATCGGCGTTTGGATGGCTTTTCTGGCTCCTTTTGCCGGGCATCGTTTTGACACCAGTCAGAGTCTTCGAGCTCTTCTGGTCTGTGGACTAGCCATTTCTGGAATTTTTCAAATTCTAACCGCCACGGTCTCCTCCCTTCCCTCGATGGTCATAGTGCGGCTCCTCCACACCGTAGGTGATGTAATGATGATTCTCTCCATAGGGGTGATGACCGCTGCTTTTTTTCCAGAGGCCAGGATGGGGGGAAACTCCGCAGTGGTTGTTGCCACTCGTACCTGTGGAGTGTTTACCGGCAATTTAGGATCTGGTTTTATTAATGGTGCACTGGGCTACGGTTACAGCTTTGCCATCAGCGGAAGTGTCCTCCTCCTTTTTGTAATCTTGACAGGCGGTGCCATAGGAAGGTTGCTAACGGTCAACAACCACTCGAGCTCTTCACCTTAGCTAGTTACTTATTTGGCCAAATAGTCGATGCATCAATTCGTTAGATTATGGGTAATGGGTGAAAGGTAATATTTTGTTGCGATTTATCCATGACCTTTTTTGCCACGTTTATTATTCATCTCTCACTTCATAAACCTTTATAAGATCAAATGGGACGAAATTTATACCCATTTGCTACCGTATGAGAAATGGGTAAATTTACCCAAGCATACTTGGTAAAAAAACACTTATTTGTGATCAAAACTTGAGCTATAGAGCTTTTGCTATTTGCTCCTTGGAGCATGTCGATTGCTGTTCAAGAGAAGAAATAACCTTTGACCTTGAGCTGTGAGTTGTTAAGGTCTAACTTTCTGGAACTTGACCTAGTGGGAGAGGCTTGTGCTACTATTCGAAGTGATGCCCATGAAACTCTAACTATCAGCTTACTGCGCCAAGCGCCCTGAGCCACTAGGCCTGAGCTCGTCGACAGGTTTTGTAGAAGGGCTCACCGCTAACCGCTTACAATGACAAGAGGTAAATATGGAATTTCTTCAGAAGTGGCTGCCGCAGGTTTGGGCCTTGATGAATGAATCAAAGATAATTGGTGGAATTGTTATTGTGGTGGCCTTTGCCATCTTGGCGTGGGTGGTAGATTTCATTATAAATCGTGTTCTCACACGACTGGTGCGTAAATCCAAGTTCCGCCTAGATGACCAGATCCTCGAAATCCTCCACCGACCTGTCTGGGTCAGCGTCGTGCTAGTGGGGGCCATTACTGCTGTCCAATGGATTGCCCCTCGACCGCCTTATCCATTTATCTTGACAGCATTATTGAAAAGCCTTTTGGTTTTGATCTGGGCTTTTGCTATCAATCGTGTGTTACTGCGCATAATGGAAGACTTGATCAGCCACTGGCGGGAAGCGCGTCGTGAGGGGAGCGAGATCATCGGCCTGGTGGGAAACATTGCCAGGATATTAGTTCTTGCCGGCGGAGCTTTTCTCCTTTTGTCCACGTGGAAGATCAACATAAGCCCTCTGCTCGCATCGGCTGGTATTGCAGGTGTGGCAGTTGCCCTTGCCGCAAAGGAGACACTTTCGAATTTTTTCGGCGGTGTTACCGTTCTGCTCGATCAGCCATATAAAGTGGGTGATTACATAGTCTTGGATTCAGGGGAGAGGGGTGAGGTAGTCCAAATCGGTCTCCGTAGCACGAGAATATTGACTCGGGATGATGTTCAGATTTCCATACCGAATGCAATCATTACCAACACCAAAGTGATAAACGAAAGTGCTCCCGAGCCCCGTTTCAGAGTGCGGATCAAAGTCGGGGTGGCCTATGGTAGTGATATTGATCAGGTGGAGGGGGTTCTGCTGAAGACTGCCGCTGATAATCCGTTAGTCTCTCCCAAACCGGAACCACGCGTACGTTTTCGCACCTTCGGTGATTCCTCCCTGGACTTTGAATTGCTCTGCTGGGCCCACAGACCACATGACAAAGGCAGGATTATCCACGAATTGAACCGTGAGATCTACAAGCAATTTAATCAGGAAGGTATTGTCATTCCCTTTCCGCAGAGGGATGTGCATGTGTATTCGCAAGGTGAATGAGGCGAGTTGGGCACAGCGCATAGGGCATGGAGCATAAGGAAATAGAGCTGGCAGCTTTTCAATTGCGGATTGCGGATTTGGGATGTGTAATGTGAGAAGTGAGAAGTGAAATACCGTTCACCGTTTAGGACTTTCCCTGAGCTGTGAGCTGAATTGACGCTTCGACTTTGAACTTTGAACTTGGAACTTTAGACTTTGAACTTGAAATATGGAATGTATATTACTCGGTAGCGGCGGCATGATGCCCATGCCGTATAGGCTTCTCACTTCACTGGCAGTTAGATTCAATGGCAGAATTTACCTTTTTGACGCCGGGGAAGGTGCCCAGCTAGGACTAAAAACAACTAAAATCGGAATACGTGGCTTGCACGTTCTGGCGGTGAGTCATCTTCATGCCGATCATTGCTTGGGGATTCCTGGTATTTTGATGCTAAAATCGCAAATTAGGGACCCCGAACCACTCACCATTATTGGACCTCATGGAATAAAGAAGTTCGTCCAGCAAACCCACGAGAATCTGGAATTTTTCATGAATTTTCCCATTAACTTCGTAGAGTGGTCCTCTGATTTGAATGAGGTGGCCTATGAGGATGATCAGGCAAAAATTTTCTGGCACCCCTTAGAGCACAGCCGCTTCTGTCTGGGCTACCGGCTGGAGGAATTAGACCGACCAGGCAAATTCAAACCTCACCTAGCTGCATCCCTCGGCATTCCAAAGGGATCGCTCTGGGGGGAGTTGCAGCATGGGAAGTCCATCACTCTTGAAGACGGCAGAGAAATCGCCCCTGAAGAGGTTTTAGGCGAGCCAAGGAGGGGACGCCGCGTAGCTTATGCGGTAGACACTAGGCCGTCAAAGGGGCTCTACCGTTTGTGCCAAGATGCTGATATCGCCTTCGTGGAAGGCATGTTCTTGCCAGAAGATGCTGAACATGCCGAGGCCAAAGGACATCTTACCGTAGTGGATGCAGCCCGCATTGCCAGCAGGGCAGGGGTTAATCGTGCCGTACTGGTTCACATCAGTCCGCGCTACAATATCGATGAGCTAGGCCATCTTACTGCGGAAGCCAAATCTCGCTTTGATGGGGCGGAGATGGGCGAGGATTTCAAGGTGTATAAGGTGCCGTTGCCGGACGACAAAGCAGCAGACAGCTAGCAGCTGGCAGCAATGAGTCATTTCTTCGCGCTCGCTGCGCTCCGCTCAGGCCCGCAAGCGGGTCCCTAGTTAGCCTTTGGCGTCATTAGGTCACTACGCTGCGCTGTCATATATTGTAAAAGGTAAAGGACAGAAGGCAGAAGATTCAAGTTCCCAGTTCAAAGTTCTATAATTTAGGATGAATGCCTTTAGCCGCTCACTGCTTACAGCTTACGGCTTACAAAAGAAATTGCCTAACTGATGAATTGCAAGGGAGATAATCTTGAGTCGCAGAGGGCGATTTGGCAAATATGGTGAACTCAAGAGAAAATCGAGGTTGAGGGCGGCGAGGGTCTCCTTGCGTGAACGTTTAAGGTCCAAAGTTCGATTAGCAGGTTCGCAGAAGAAGTCAGCTAAAGGCAAAGCGGGCAATTAGGTAATTAGAGAAGTAGAGAATTAGGGAATTTGGGAAAGAGGTCGGAAGTCAGAGATCAGAGGTCAGAGGACAGCTTTTCAGTTTCGGATTTCGGATTGCGGATTACGGATTTAAAAAAATAAGATGTGAGATCTGGAATACGGTTTACCGTTCACCGTTTACGAAAAATAATCAACGAATTGTCCACTTGAGGAAACACTACATGGGTAGAAGGCCCAATCCATTGCTGCAAGAATTCTTGGACAAAGAGCTGCCCCTGCCGGAAATTGACTGGCAGACAGTGCCCCTAGGGGTGAACCCAATGGATGCCTGGGAGATGTTTGACGAAAACGTGGAGGGTTGGGTGCCTATCTGGTTTCCGGTGGGTGATTTGAGAAGCGGTCAGTCATTCACCGAATTTGAGCGCGCCTATTTTTTTAATGACGACCTCGAAAGGATTCTGAAGGCCATGCACCGCTGGCCTTTGTGGGGAAACCCAGCTCAAAAAAAGGAGGCGGTAGCTATTGCCCTTCTGCATTTATACTGTGAAGTGAACGGCCTTTGTGGGAAAGTCTGAGGCATGGAGCATAGGGCATGGAGCATAGAGTTTTAAGGCGAGAAAGGATGATTAGCGAGACAAGACTGTTAGGAGATAGGTAATAGGTAATAGGTAATAGTCAACCCATAACCTATGACCCATTACCCATAACCGGACCTATCAACGAATTGACCAATCAACTTGACACAGAGCGGAGAGATGACGATGTCCAACCTGTATTTCTGTAAATATTTCCCTGAGACCGTTGATGAGGATAACTTCCTCCTTCCAGATGCCAAACCCCAGTGGAATCCTTCCAGGGACATAATACTAACCCATGTCTACTTAGATCTTGATGTTGAATTGGAAGCGAAGAAACTGGCGGGAAGAGCAAAGATCACCTTTTCCTCAATCAAAAAGGATCTGCAGAGTATTTTTCTCGACTGTTGTGAATTACAAATCAAGGAAGTAACCTCCGAAAAGGGACAAAGGCTGGAATTCAGGCAGAACGATCGAGGCGTAAAGATATATTTAGCTGAGTCAATGAGCCGCGACCAAAGCGATACGATTAACCTTGATTATCAGGTGGAGGAGCCGCGGCTAGGACTGTATTTTACCGGGCCAGACGAAGACTATCCGGACAAGCTTTGGCAGTTGTGGAGTCAGGGACAAGATGAGGACAACAAATACTGGTTCCCCTG
>JAJDNT010000067.1 GCA_022340515.1 Deltaproteobacteria bacterium | reverse complement strand
AGATTCTCCATCTTACCTCGACCAAATAGCCATTGTATTGCACCGCCCGCAAATCCCTGAAAATATAGGAGCCGCAGCGCGGGCAGCCGCTAACATGGGAATCTCCCAGTTGATACTGGTTTCTCCCAAGAATTGTGATCTCAGCCGAATTCTTAAAATGGCCACCCTTGCCGTGGCTGACTTGGTGGAAAATATGGAGTTATTTGAGGATCTTCCTACAGCCCTGCAACCATTCAATTACGTTGTGGGAACCACGGCCCGTACTGGTGGAAACCGTAGGGAGTTACTAACACCACGGGAAATGGCCCTAAAGCTGATGCCAATCTGCCATAACAACAAGGTCGCTTTGCTATTCGGTCCCGAGGATAGAGGGCTCACCAACTCTCAGCTACGCTATTGTCACACTTTGATTACCATTCCTACTTCAAGTTTTTCCTCGCTAAATCTGGCACAGGCAGTTATGATTCTTTGTTATGAACTCAGGCTGGCAGGAAACCAACAAGTTGAGCAGTTCGTCCCGCGGCTGGCAACTCGGCGGGAACTCGACGGTATGTACGAACAATTGAAAGAGACCTTACTCAAAATAAACTTCATCAATCCGGAAAACCCGGACTACTGGATGCAAAATATCCGACGTTTCTTCTCCCGGGTGGGACTTCGTGCGCGGGATGTGAAGATAATTCGCGGCATCTGCCGGCAAATAAGCTGGCATACGCAGCGCATAGTGGAGGATATAAAGCAGCTTGAAGATGAATACTAGTGATAACGGCTATAGAAATTGATCCTTTGAGACTTTATTCCTTAGTAAGCCAATCCTACTTTCTCTCTCACCATTTCTAAGGTTGGAAGGGCCTTTCTCCTAGCTTTCTCAGCACCGGCTTTCAAGATGTCACGAATCTGAGCAGGATTACTTTTCAATTTATCTCGTTTTTTACGGGCCTCGCCAAAAAGATCCCAAATTAAACCGAAAAGTTCTTTCTTGACATCACTGTACCTTAGCCCCCCACGACGATACCGGTCAGCCAGCTGAGCCCTTTCCTCCTCAGATAAAAATAAGGAGATAATGGCGAAAAGGTTGCATTTGTCTGGATCTTTGGGTGAGGCCACTGGGCTGGAGTCGGTTACTATTGAGGCAATTTTTCTACGAAGCACTTCCTCTTCGGCAAAAATTTCAATGGTATTGCTATATGATTTACTCATCTTCCTGCCGTCTATCCCCAGAACCGTGGGTATATTGGCATTGATCTCCGCCTCGGGAATTACAAAGGTCTCCCCGAACAAATGGTTAAACTTGATGGCGATGTCTCGGGCAATCTCCAAATGCTGCTGCTGATCTTGCCCCACTGGAACCTTTTCTGATTGGTAGAGAAGAATATCCGCGGCCATGAGCACCGGGTAAGAAAGAAGACCATGACTCGGCGCTATTCCCTGGGCTATTTTGTCTTTGTAGGAATGGCTCCTGAGTAAGAGGCCAACGGGGGTAACATTGTTTAGGATCCAGGTCAACTCCGTCACCTCCGGGACATCTGACTGTACCCAAAAGATTGCCCGGTTAGGATCCAAACCGAGAGCGAGAAAGTCGAGTGCCGCTTCCATGGTTCCGGCAGCAAGCTGCTCGCCGTCTGTCACCGAGGTCATGGCGTGATAGTTCACAATAAAGCAATAGAGCTCGTTTTCCTCTTGATAAGCTATCATGGGTTTCATCATGCCGAAGTAGTTGCCTATGTGCAGACTACCTGAAGGTTGAATACCTGAAAGTATGCGCATTATTAATCACTCCTTATGAAAGCCATATAAGATCCTGTCCAAGATCAACTGTTTCTTTTACCCCATTTGAGAAAATATTCAACCTTTAAATCGGGGGATCTGCACACTTGCATGTTTTCACTAACTTGGGGTAGAATTTTTATTAGTTGCTTTAACAGATATAAGCTTCAGATGTAAGTTCCTTTGCTGGTTTTTCCCGCTAGAACATCGCTAAACTAAATTCACCAACGAAAGGATTAAGGCTTATGGCAGCACACCAATGTAAAGCTTGTCTGGTCTATTGTATGGATTTTCGTCTCCATGAGTCACTCGCCAACTTCTTCGCTGAGCAGCAACTTGTTGGGCCTGGCGCGGATATTATCCGTGTTGGCGGTGCCATAAAAAGTCTTGCCCGGCCAAAAGAAAGTAGAGACCGTGAATTCTTGCTGGAGATGCTCAGTGTCTCATACGACCTCCATAGAGTGCGCCAGTTCTATCTCATTAATCACGAGGACTGCGGTGGCTACGGCCTAGAGGATGTTCCTGATAGCGAAGAGGAACTCGCCATCCATAGAGACGATCTAAAGGCTGCCGCGGCTCTGGTCAAATCCCGTTTCCCGGACGTCGAGGTTCTTACCTACTTCATGTGGATGAACGGCAAAGCAGAATTGGTGGAATAACCTTTTATAAAAATTAAAAAATTTCCTCAAAACCTTATCAGAATAAAGAGGGTCTCACTTTCTCTTTAGATGCACAAAAAAATACCCTTGGTATCTAATTGTGTACCTAAATGGTCCACAATTCCCTTCTGTTATTTAAGGCCAAAACCGTGATCATCCTCTTGGCCTCAGTTTTAATTTTATAATTTATCTACATTTTTTCTTCTCACTACCTCCTTGATCACCTCCAGCTGCAGACCATTATAGACACTATTCCCTATCTCAATTCATGGCATGTGCCTTGCTTGGTAGTTGGGAAAATATCAAAAAGGAGAGTAGGGTGAAAAAACATGGCTTCTGCCTTACTTTTACTGTAGGGCTGCTAATGCTGAGCCTTTTGGCAACAGCTCCACAACTAGGAATATTTGGCGCCCAAGCTTTCGCCAAGGAAAGCCATGCTGATAGTAAGGTAATCTCCGACACCCTCGCCGCCCACAAAATAACATGTCTGAGCAGGAATGGTTGGATCATGACCGTCTTGCTGGACGGCAAGTGGGTAGAGGTGAGAGAGGTGGAGTTGATTGACCGTACCCTCATTCTCAGAACCAATGCAGGCATCCTCAGCCTTGCAACAGTATTGAATAACTAAATTGCCCCTAAGGCTATTCTACCCTTCGCTTTGGAGGCGGCCCTCGGAGAGGGTCGCCTCCATTTTTTTTCAGTCAATGGTACCCAGTATAAACTGTCTTTGCTTTACCTTTAGTGCTGGGAGAATATTGTGGGCTATACGTGTTATAATATAGTTGATATTCTGTTATGGATAAAAGAACAAAGCAAAAATGCTTTGACAGGTGTTGCAGTATTTTCTACAATTGTTATAATTATCACGAACTCAAAGAGGTTGCTCGGCGGAATGTTTAGTGCTACCGTAGGCCGATTTAAGCACATCTGTCTGATAGAGCGACTTTACTATTAAGGAGGACTTAGTAGCATGAATGAGCTGCTGGCACCCGGTGGCAGCCTCGATATGGTGGCAGAAGTTTTTGCCAATGGTGCTGATGCTGTCTATGTGGGCGCAAAGGGTTTCAGTCGAAGAAAATGCGCCTGGGAATTAGAGGATAGCCAGATTAAAGAGGCAATAACCATCGCTGCCGATTATGGTGGCAAGATCCGGGTAGCTATTAACACCGACGTTCAGGAAAACAAGTTCTTCCATGTCCTTAGCAAGGCATCCAAGTGGGCGCAATGGGGTGCCGAGGGTGTCATCGCTAAGACCCCTGAGCTAATGAGGCTCATCAAGCGCGACTTTCCAGACCTGGTCATTCACGCCAGTGTGGGCTGTAATATTCGTTCCAAAGAGGAAATGGAGTATTACCGCCAGGCAGGTGCTTCCCAAATTGTCGCCTCCACCGAAATAAACACGGTGGAAAAATTGGCCCGCTTCAAAAAAGAGGCTGACCAAGTCGGCGTCCTGACCGAAGTGCTGATCCACGGCAATCGCTGCATTGGCGGCGTAGGTAACTGTCTGTTCCACGAAATGACCAGCGACTCATATATCAAGAAGGTCTACAAGGATGAAGACGGCAACGAAATCGTCGAATATGAGGGCTGGCCTGACCGGAGTGGGAGCTGTTTCCGCTTTTGCTTACTCACCGAGGCAAAGAGAGAGAAATTGATGCGCCGTAAAGGCAAAAGCTCCAGAGAAATCTCTGCCATCAATGAAAAAATTCGCAGGCAGCCCAACGTGGCTTTTGCCATTCAAGGCGAAGAGTTAAAGCAATACGTCGATTTAGGCTTGCAAACCCTCAAGGTTCAGGGGCGGGAGTATCCTGTTGCTCTCATCGGCCAGATGATTCGTGCTTATCGGACTCTTATCGATACCCACGTTAAGGGCAGAGTTCTCACAGACAGTGAACTAGTCGAGGTGGAAGAGAATCTACTCCGTTTGGTGAAAGATCGTGATCGAGCCAGAATGGAAAAGACCAAAGAGTTGCACCAACAGCTCAAAGATCTTTCAGAAATGGAGGGGTAGATAGTGTCCAGAATCTACCTGGTGCGCCATGGCCAGACCGCTTGGAATGTTGGCGAGATTTTTCGCGGACGGGCAGATATCCCCTTAGACGAGACCGGAAAACAAGAAGTACATCTGGCCGGCGAAGCACTAAAGGACGAGACCCTCCACGCAATTTATAGCAGCCCCCTTTCCAGATCTATTGAAACTGCTGAGAATATAGCGAAGTTTCACGACCTCCCGGTTACGCCCTTCGATGCCATAATCGATATTAGTTACGGAGAATGGGAGGGACTGGAGAATCAAGAGGTCAAG
>JAJDNT010000066.1 GCA_022340515.1 Deltaproteobacteria bacterium | reverse complement strand
CCAGGTCGGCTGGGTCCGCCATAGTGGGTTCAGCGGAGAATACAAAGGGAGTTTCCAACTAGGTCGGATCGTTCCCCCAGGGGGAGGGTCCGGCCTAGCAAGTCAGGAGGAATAGATGGACGCCCATTTTATCTTTGGTCTTCTATTGATCTTGTTCAGTCTGGGTCTTTGCTACTATTTCAGAAAGGAAAATAAAAAATAGTAGGGATGGATTATCACGAGCGCTATTACCAGAGCAGTGGTTCATTAGCATTAGCTGCCCGACCATCTGTCAAGCCCTATCACAACCGCTGAGCGGTGAGATATTTACACCCCCCTTTAACCTGTGCTAACCTTACCTCTGCTTCAGTTGTTCTTCTCACTGATTTTCCCTGGGAAGAAGAATTTGCCGAGCCCGAGCGGCAAGATCCTGGCAGCCGCGGAGAGGTGATGCATGTCTGTTTGCCCGAGCTCGGGTGACAAAACAAGAGATTTATAAGCAGTGACTTTGGATGACCTGGCGTTAGAGGCATTAAGATATGTTTAATACCATAAGAGCTAGAATCATTGCGGTGTTTTGTTTAGGTATGGCAATACTTCTCGTTGCTACCGCTGTAACCTATTTGAGCATTTACTCGTTGAGCGACAAATTGCATATTGTCGAGAGTTATGATGATTTATACAACAATATATTAGAGGTCAGACGCTATGAAAAGAATTTTATTTTGTACCAAGATTCTTCAAGTCTCAAAGAGTCCATAGCCTATCTCGACAAAGTGCGAGATTTGACTAATACCCTGGGCACCAATATCTCGATAATAGTTGGTGCTTATGAGTTCAGTTGCTTTGGTGATATCTTAAGTGACTATCGGAGGTTAATAGAGAGCTATCTTGTCACAGATAACAAGGCCATGAGTTCGTCCGATGTAACATTGGTAAGGTCGAAAGGTAAGGAACTGATAAATTTCGCCCAGAAGCTGATAACTATCAAGCGGCAAAGGATTCACAAAGTTCTCATTCGAACGTTAGTTATTCCCTTTGTTTTTTTGCTTATCTTTATAACTGCGATTCTCCTCACTTTTCGCATTGTGGCCAGAGATATACTCCAGCCCTTGGAACTTATCCAGCGGACAACCCAAGAGATTGCCAGGGGCAACTTTGCCGCCATAGACTATAAGGCCCGAAGCAAGGACGAGATATACGATCTTGTCACTGCCTTCAACAAAATGGCCAGAGAAATAGGTGAGAGGCAAGAGGAGTTGGTACAATCTCGAAAAATTGCCGCTCTTGGTACCTTTACTGCCGGGGTTGCCCATGAGATCAACAATCCTCTCAACAATATCTATCTGACGGCGGAGGCCCTCATTGAAGACTTCGGGCCGGAAATACCGGCGGAAGCCAAAGAACTCGTTTTGGACATTCTCTTCCAGAGCGAGCGAGCAGCTGATGTGGTGGGAAATCTCCTGGACTTTTCCAGAAGCGAACGGGCATCTTCAGAAGAGCTTTCTGTTGAAGATGTGCTAAAGCGCACCATAAAGCTGGTCAAAAACCAGATGATGCTGTCGGGAATTCAGCCGACCTTGAAAATCGCCCCGGGGATTCCCAAAATCAGAGGGGCCCTACGCCATCTCCAGCAGGTCTTTTTGAATCTGTTCTTGAATGCCATCCACGCCATGCCCGACGGCGGCGAACTCACGGTAAAGGCAAAACCATATTCGCAAAACTTCATCAGAATTGATGTGAAGGATACGGGGGTGGGCATCAAGGCTGAGGATTTGCAAAAGATATTTGACCCCTTCTTTACCACCAAGGGCGTGGGCCGGGGCACCGGCTTGGGTCTCTCGGTAACCTACACCATAGTAAAAGAGCACGGAGGCTATATCGAGGTGGACAGCGAGGTAGGCAAGGGATCCACCTTTTATGTCTATCTTCCCATTGGGAATGAAAAAACAGAGGTCCAGGATGGACGGTCGCATAGCGATAGTTGATGATGAGCTTACGGTGTGCCGGCGCCTCACCGATTCCCTCACCAAAGAGGGCTACGAGGCTGAAGCTTTCCAGACGGCGGAATCCTTTATGGCACGTATGGCCCAGAAGGTTTTCCACCTGGTCTTTCTTGATCTAAGACTTCCAGATATGGATGGCATGAAACTGCTGTCGGAAATAAAGAAAAGGTGGGAGCAAACCGAAGTGGTCATCATTACCGGCTACGGCTCCATAAATTCTGCGGTGGAGGCCATCCAGAAAGGGGCCTACCAGTACGTCACCAAGCCACTCAAACTTGAGGTCGTCAGGCTGCATGCGAGACGAGGTTTGGAGAAAGTGGCCCTTAAAGAAGAGGTCGATGCCCTGAAAAGAGTTCTGGGAGAGGAGCGCAGTTCTTTCAACGGCCTCATAGGAACCAGTGAGGTAATGCAGGAGATCTTCGGCCTGATGAAGAAAGTGGCTGTTGTTGACTGCAATGTTCTCTTGCAGGGTGAGACCGGTACCGGCAAAGAACTGGTGGCTAGAGGGATTCACAATTTGAGCCCCAGGCACTCATATCCCTTCGTTTCTTTCAATTGTGGAGGTTTCGCCGAGGATTTGATCACCAGTGAACTCTTTGGGCACGAGAAAGGCGCCTTTACCGGTGCCATTGCCACCAAGATCGGACTCCTGGAGACCTCCCATCGGGGGACGGTCTTCTTGGATGAAATTGGGGAGATGCCCCTCTCCATGCAGGTGAAGCTGTTGCGGGTCATCCAGGAAAAGAAAATCCTGCGGGTGGGGGGCAACAGGCCAATTGATCTAGACATTCGGATTATCGCGGCGACTAACAAGGATCTCAAGCAGGAAGTGCAAGAAAGAGCTTTCCGCGAAGATCTCTTTTACCGGCTCAATGTGGTGACCATCAAACTCCCAAGGCTCTCTGAGCGAAGGGAGGACATCTCCCTTTTGATCGGTCATTTTATCAAGAAATACAGCACTGCCCTGAGAAAAAAAATCAGTCGCATGTCCCCCGAGGCCATGGACATTCTCATGGGCTACAGCTACCCGGGTAACATCCGTGAGCTGGAAAACATCGTTGAGCGGGCCGTTGCTTTAGCTGAGGGGGAAGTGGTCAAGGTGACTGACCTGCCCCCGGATCTGCAGAAGCTAGGATTCCTATCCCTGGAAGGGGAAGATCTTCTATCCCTGGAGGAAATAGAAAAGCAACACATTACCAAGGTTTTGAAAAAGACGGGCTGGAACAGGAATCTTACCTGCGAGATCCTCGACCTGCCCCGGACTACGCTGTGGAGGAAAATGAAAAAATACCGTCTGTCGAATCAGGAATAACCCAACCAGGACTTATCTGATCAATCACCTGCTGCGACCATCTTCGCCTTCTAGGGGCAACAATTCATCAAATATCCTGGCGACACTTCTGTTCCACTTTTCATATTGAAACATCACTCTTTTTCCTGCCTTATTCCTCCCCTGGACCGGCTGATCCTGAAAAAACCCTTCACCTGTGTTTCGAAATGAAACCAATCTGGACCGTGCCGCGCTGGCGTTGTTCAGATAAGTAGCTAGCATTATACACTTTTATTTGCTGGCATCAATCTTGTTTATAGTCACTCTGGGGTGTAGCTTATGAAAAGGATTATGGCGGTACTGGAAACTGTTGAGACCCAGCTCTGGCAGGCCGTGCATGCAGTTAATCTGGCCAAGAGGTTGGGGGGAAAAGTGTTTATTCTCAGGATCTTACCCCCCGCCGAGAGCGAGGAAATGGTATTTTTGCCTGAGGGAGGAAAAGAAGTTTGGCAACGGAGGCTTGATGACCTAATCGACCAGGCCCGTTCTCAGGGGATCTCAGTAGACTACCATATCGCTTACGGAAGTTATGAAGATGAGCTGGTGCGCTTCATCAGAGAAACAAAGATCGACATCCTGGTACTTATCGCACCTAACCTGTCAGGCTCAGGCCAGCGGGACAGGTCGATTTCCCTGGAGAGCGTTCGGCACCGGGTCAACTGCCGTATCGAGCTCGTATACGAAAAACCTGATTATTCTCTAAGGAGTTGAACATGTTCTGGCACCTCTACCTGCCCATTGCTGGGAGCAGTATCAATGTCTTACTGATCTTTTCTCTAGGTATTCTGGTCGGGCTTCTTTCCGGCATATTTGGGGTCGGAGGGGGCTTCTTGATGACCCCTTTGCTGATCATGATCGGCGTACCACCAACGGTTGCCGCCGCCTCGGACTCCAACCAGATTGTCGGGGCCTCCACTTCGGGCACCCTGGCCCATTACCGGCTGGGCAATGTGGATTTCAAAATGGGCTTCCTTCTGCTCATCGGTGGAGTGGCGGGTGGAACGGTGGGAGTACAAATAATCAAGATCCTGCGCGCCCTTGGCAATGCGGATTTTTTAATCAAGGTCACCTACGTGCTCATGCTCGGTTTTGTCGGCAGCTATATGTTTTTGGAAAGCCTGCAGGCGATAAGAAAGAAAAAGGCTGCCCAGCAGCCTCCTGTGGCAAGGGAATCAAAATATGCTCAGTTGCTGGGCAAGCTCCCGTGGCAAATGAACTTCGACACCTCCGGGGTCAGGCTTTCCGTGCTCATGCCCCTGGGCCTGGGGGTATTTGTCGGTATTCTCGCTGCCATAATGGGAGTGGGCGGCGGCTTCATAATGGTTCCGGTGATGGTCTATTTGCTCAGAATGCCCATGCACGTGGTGGTAGGAACCAGCCTCTTCCAGATACTGTTTACCTGTATTAATGTGACCATCTTGCAGGCTTACTCAAATCATACAGTTGATTTCGTCCTGGCCCTCATCCTGCTGCTGGGTTCCACCCTGGGGGCCCAGTTCGGGGCCAAGATCAGCAAGAAATTGGGCGGTGATCAGCTGAAAATACTCCTCGCCTCAATTGTTCTTCTGGTAATGGTGAAGATGCTTTTGAGCCTTCTCCTGACGCCTGAAATCATGGTAGCATACAAAGGAGGACACTAAAATGCTGAAAAAGATTTCGATCTTGCTGGCTCTCTCCTGCTGCTTGGTTTTGGGCCGGCCTTTTTCCTCGGCAGCCAGCTATGTAAAGGCTCATTTGTCTCCTGAGGCCGTTGACATAGGCGCCTTTTTTAACGGAGCGCAAGTATATGTTACCGGCGATGTCTCTCGAGACGCGGAGGTGGTGGTAAGGTTGTCTGGAATGGGCCAGAATGTGGCTCTCAAGAAAAAAGGAAAAATACTGGGTCTTTTGTGGATGAACCTCGGCTCCGTCACCATCCACAACGTGCCCAACCTGTATCTTATCTATATTTCTAAAGATTTCAAGCCCACTGCCGGGGCGCAGCCAGACAAGTGGGAGGAACTGGGCCTTGGCTTTGCTGCCCTTAAAAAGCAGGTTGACATTAGCTCAGCGGAGGCGGAAAGTGAAGCGGTCTTTGAAGAGTTTTTGAAACTTAAGGAGAGCGAAGGCCTCTATGCCATAGAAACAGGCCAAGTCACTTACGGTGAAGCGGAGTCCGGCGGAAAGTCTTTCAGGGCGGTTTTGCAGATTCCCCCCCGGCTCACCCCGGGGAAATATCTGGTGGAAACCTTCGCTGTAAAGGATGCTTCTGTGGCGGCAAGGACCACCGCGGAGCTGCAAGTTAAGCAGGTTGGCCTTCCCGCATTTATCTCTAGACTCGCCTTTAAGCATGGGGCTCTGTACGGGCTTTTGGCCGCTATTATCGCCATTGCCGCAGGGCTGCTCATGGGCGTCATCTTCAAAGGCGAAAAGGGTGCGCACTGATCAGCCAATGACCGTTTTTGACAAGCTCAAAAAAATTTTCAGTCCGGGCAAACGGCATCGCCGTCAGGTCCCCTTTGTTGTCTTGTTCAAGACCTTCCAGGGGCTTTTGGAGAAGAATAACAAAATCTTGGATGCCATAGCGGCAATGGGCGACAAGCTAGGTGGTGATTATGTTTTTGACAAAAACTACATCGTTTCCAGCTGTCAAGAAATGAGAGATCTGGTCTACAAACTCATCTACGATTTGGATACCATTGCGCCCAGCAAGTATCTGGGTCTTTATGATGCCTTCCAGAGGATAAACCATGAGATCGAGGAAGAGTTGGCTGGCAGGCCGGTTATAGCTCAGGCCGACTGTGTGATACCTTTCGAGACGATCAGCAGGGACTCCGGGGATGTGGTGGGGGGCAAGATAGCCAACTTGGCGGAGGTGCATAATATTTTGGGACTGCCCGCACCAGAGGGCTTTGTTATTACGACAACGGCCTTCAAGGCTTTTATGGAATACAACAAGATTTGGGACAGGATCAGAGAGCAACCTTTCACGGTTAAGGCCGGCCAGGAGGTGCGCGCCCTGGTCGAACAGGGCTCGTTGCCTCCTGATCTCAAACGGGCCCTGCAAAAAACTATTGAACAATTGCAGCCAGCAGCGGGCGACAAGAAGTTACTTCTGGCGATAAGAAGCAGCGCCTGGGGTGAAGACGGCATCCATACCTTCGCCGGCCAATTCAAATCCTTCCTCAACCAGCCGGTGGAAAAACTTGTGCAGGCTTATAAAGAGGTAATCGGCAGCGCCTATTCCCCTTCGGCCATAGAGTATAGGAGAAGCAAAGGTATTTCCGAGGATGAGGTGGCCATGGCGGTAGGGTGTCAGTTGACTATCGACGCCAAGGTCAGTGGAGTGCTCTACACCTTGGACCCCACCACGCCAGAGCGTGACGTTATGGTAATAAACGCAGTCTGGGGGCTGGGAATGCCCCTGGTATCAGGTCAGGTACCCGGGGACCGTTATCTGCTGAACCGCACCCCGCCCCATGAGGTAGAAGGTCTCAATGTGCGGCACAAAGTTTCCATGCTCGCTCCCAAGGAAGGTGGCGGCACCGAGGAGCTGTCGGTTCCCGAAGAGTTGCAGATGAAGCCTTGCCTCGAGAGGGAAGAGATGCTTCGTCTGGCCGAACTCGCCCTGGTTATCGAAAGGTACTTCAAGAAGCCCCAGGACATTGAGTGGGCTCTGGACAAAAAAAACCAGTTCATTATACTCCAGACTAGGCCGCTCAATCTCCAGACTCAGATGGCCAACTTGGTGTGCAACCTCACCGAAACCGTTCAAGAATATCCGGTGATATTCCGAGGCCAAGGAAACATCGCCCAGCGTGGGGTCGGAGCGGGGCAGGTAGTCATTGTAAAGGATGACGAAGATATGGAGGATTTTCCTGCCGGGGCCATCCTGGTTGGCAAGTATACCTCGCCACGTCTTGCCAAGGCTGTGCCGAAGGCCAGCGGAATCCTGACCGATGTTGGTTCACCCACCGGTCACATGGCCACCATCGCCCGGGAGTTCCGAGTGCCTACCATTGTCAATGTTGGAGAGGCCACTAAAATTCTGAGACCGGGACAGGAAATCACCGTAGACGCAGAGGAAAACGTGGTATATGACGGCAGGGTGAAGGAACTCTGCTACTATGAATTTACCGAAGAGCCCTTTGAAGAGAGCTACGAATACCGGCTGATCTCGCGAGTGCTCAAGAAAATTGCCCCTCTTAACCTGCTGAACCCTCACGACAAAAATTTCGCCCCTGAGGGTTGCAGGACTTTTCACGACATTACCAGATTTGTCCATGAGAAGGCAGTGGAGGAGTTGCTCGACCTGGAATTTCACGAAAGGAGTATGGGAGCGCCGGCAAAGAAACTTAAACTCTCCATTCCCTTAGGACTGGTGGTCATTGATATGGGGGGTGGCCTAGAGGAGTCCGCTGAGGGACCTGAGGTGGAGCCGGACCAGGTGATCTCTCTTCCCTTGAAAGCCACGCTGGATGGCATGATTAGCCCTGGGATGTGGAGTACAGAGCCCGTGTCGGTGGACTTAGGTTCCTTTATGTCAAGTCTTACCCGCACCTTTTCCTCCAGCCTGGCTACGCCGAAATATTTAGGGCAAAACCTGGCCATGATCAGCAAGGAATATATGAACTTGAGTCTGCGGTTGGGCTACCATTTTAACATTATTGACGCCTACATAAGCGACAAGGTCAACGACAACTATGCCTATTTCCGTTTTTTGGGTGGAGTGACAGACCTGCAGCGCCGCTCACGTCGGGCGAGGCTTTTGGCTGAACTCTTGGAAGCACATGACTTCCGGGTTGATGTGCGGGGAGATCTGGTAGTGGGCCGGATAAAGAAGTTGGACACCGCCAGGATGCTCTTGAAGATGAAAACTTTAGGCCATCTCGTTGCCTTCACCCGGCAGCTTGATGTAACAATGACAAGTGATGCAGAGGTCGAAAACAGCAAAGAAACTTTCGACCGGTTGACCGCAGGAGCAATTCCGGAAAGGAACTGAAGGGAGGTCCCATGAGTGAAGATAGAAAAACACAGGTCCTCATTTTGGACGACGAGCCCATAGTGTGGAAGAGGGTGAAACCGGCATTGGAAAAAGCGGGATATGAGGTGGAGGCTTTTAGTCAAAGCAGCAATGCCATGAGGCGGGTGGGGGAGAAGGATTTCGATGTAGTAGTGACTGATCTCAAAATGGAAGGGATCGACGGAATGGCATTCTTGACAGAGGTCAAGAAGCGTTCACCCAGGACTGAGGTTATTGTCATAACCGGATTTGCCACCATGGAAACGGCCAAAGAATCTTTCCAAAAGGGTGTTTTCGACTTTCTGGCCAAGCCTTTCAAGAGGGGCGAATTGCTGGAAATCGTCAAAAAAGCCGAGGCCAAGGTCCGTCAGAAGGAAGAGAAATAAAGGAGTAGAGCTATGATCAAAATACTAGTCCCCGTGGCGGCGGATCTCGCATCTAGCATCGCTTTGCGTTATGCGTGCCAGATGTCGGAGTCGATCCAAGTGGAGATTCAGACCATCCACGTTAAGGCAGCGTCGTCTGAAGGTACGCAATTGGGCACGGGCTGGGTGCGCCACACCTGGGAAAAGACGATGCTGACCGAGGCGGAAGATGAAATTGCTCAACTGATCAGGGCTGAGAGAACCCACTGTCCTTCCCTGGGAGAGCCGCTGATTATGATTGGAGAAAGGGATGAGAAGATACTGAGAGAGATCCAGACTGGTTCCTATTCTCTCTTTGTGGAGGGCACCATTCCCACTTTCAGCTCCTCGTATTTCAGCAAGAGACTCGAGTCCCATCTCTATCAGGACATGCCTTGTCCATTTCTTATGGTCAAGAACCTCATGCCCCTTCACAAGGTAGCGCTGATCCTGAGTGAACATGTGGATCATTACAAGTTGATCGAGGTTTTCACCGGTATTTTCGGGGAAAGCAATCTAAAGGTGGAAGTTTTTTATTTGCATTCCCCAGATCATGCTGGGCAAGAGGGCGAGGGCTTGGCGGAAATGACCTTGGAGACTACGGTAAAAGCTCTCGGCGAGCGGGGATGGGCGCCGGAAAAGAGCAAGGTCATCTCTGGTCAAGCTCGCGAGTTGGCAATGGAACTGGAGGACCACGGGCTTCTGCTCACTGGTTTGGACCGTCATTTGAAAAAAAAGACTCTTCTCCACGAGTTCCTGGTGGCAACTCCAGCGCCAATCCTTCTCTTTTGGCAGTAAACATTATGACCACTGTAGGAGACTGAAATGAGGATACTTTGCGCGGTAGACAACAATGCTTACAGCGAGTTTGCCATCAAGGAGACAGCCCGGTTAGCGGCAAACACCTGGGCAAATGTTACCATTTTGGGGCTTTCCCCCCAGCCTATACCTGCAACCAAAGAGACTGCGAGCCGGGGTGCAGGTATGTTCAAAGCCTTGCATGACTACCGGGAGCTGTTCCTTACTCAGTTTCGGGAATCCGCTTCGCCTTTTGACATCAAGAGATGCGGCTACGAGTTCATCAGGTTGGCAAACGGGACCTGGGAGGAAGTCTATCTCTGTCGAAGCAGCATGAAGGACCTGAGGATTCGGCTCAGGACAGGTAACCCTGCTAAAGCCATACTTGCGGAGGCCGGCGAGGAGGAAAGTGATTTAATCGTATTGGCGTGTGACCAAGAAAGGGACTGCAGCTGGAAAGCCGACGCCGCCCTTCCCAAAAAAGTGGTTAACGGAGCCAATTGTTCCGCTCTGCTGGTCACCGCCAGAAGGAAGATTAAAGAAATCCTCTGTTGTCTGGATCAAGAAAGTGTTAGCCAGGCAACTCTGGAGATGGTCAACCAGATGGTGACCATCCACCAGGCCAGGCTCAAAATCGTCGGGCTCAGTAAAGGC
>JAJDNT010000054.1 GCA_022340515.1 Deltaproteobacteria bacterium | reverse complement strand
ATCTCGCCAGGTATACTTTACTATCAGAAGCTTCGCTGGCGTCATCTGCGACCTCAGCGTAGAAGGCCAAGGCGGGAAGCCAGCGCTTGCATAGGTTGCAGTGAAATCTAAGAGTATTTAAGCTCTCCAGTTTTTCTTTTGAGACACGAATGAGCTTGCGGCTATGGACTCCGTGCTTTGGAGACGGTTTTGACTGAGCCCGTAGGCTGCGTGTCTTTGTGGAAGTCATAAAAACGTTTACCTCCTATACAGTTAAGCACAAATTGCCAGGGTGAAAATTCATGTCAAGCTTACAGTAGCCAGAGCTAAAGAGACCTCTCGTATTTAGTTATGTCCAAAAAAAAACCAATGGAACGGCTGACTAAAGTGGTAGTCTCTTCTTTAATTTCAGATCTCGTAAGCTATACTGCATCCTCAGTGACCTACTTCAACTATGTGTTTTTTGAAATCTCTAGCTGATTCAGCCACATTTCCAATCTGAGTGACTAGATAATCCAACTCCGTCGCCAGAGAGTAATCTTTCATGTGTGCTTGGTCCCATTCTCTAACAATTTCATCGAGGATCTTTTCTGCTTCACCAAGACTATCCCTGGCGCCCTCTAGCAGTTTCAACAATTTCATCGATTATACCCCTTGGTTTTCAATCTCTATAGGCAAAACCAAATTACAAGCCAAGAACAAAAAAACCCTCAACTTCGGAGGGGCAGTGTTCCATTGCTTGCTCCTTGTGAGCCGCATCGTCCCTTTGTTGGGCTGGCTTTGGCACCTTGGTGGCTAGACGAGGTTGCCGTGACGGTCAGCGAGCCAGTTCTCTCACGTCACTCTCGATGCTATGTTCATCGACTCCCATCTAGAGCCCTTATCACACCCTCCTAAATAGGCTGTTTTTAGCCAGCAGGCCTTTCACCTACCACAGATCGGAAGTCCATGTCAAATAGCAATTCTTGGACGATGGCTCGGAAAGCAAATCGCCGCCCCGCTTCAACCTAAGATTAGCTATCTCGCTCTTTGCTGATTGTATCCAAGGGTATTACTTTTTTCTGTCCAGGTTTCTCTCCTCTGCTCTGGAGCTGGCACCTAGGGTCCAGTAAGGCGTGTTCCTTTTTCTTAGGAGGATGCGAATTCAGAAAATCAACGAGGAGCACCTTGGCAATGCACTCTTACTGAAGAGAGGTTGAGGATGGCAACCTCTGCCTGGCCGAAAAATTTGACAGCCACCATTAGAGTGTTGAACTTATAGAGGTAAACTATAGTGCTGCAGATGTGCGATCATCATGAATGACGTGCTTAAATACGTCAATTAAGGAGGCAATCTTATGGAAATAAAAAAAATCCTCTGGCCCACTGACTTATCGGCAAACGCGGCCAAGGCTCTTCCCTATGTAACGTCGCTGTCAAAAAAGTACAATGCTGAGATACATATCCTCTATGTTATTCAAGAAATGGCCTACCATGAACCCTGGTATGGTGAGTTTGACCGTACCCACCTCGACAAAATACACCAGTGGGAAAAAGCGTCAGCAGAAAAGCATCTCCAGCAAATTTGTGAAAATTACTTGCAGGGGTGTCCTCTCTTTGTCAAACACACCTCATCTGGAGACCCGGCTGAGGAAATTATCAATCTGGTAAACAAGGAAGACATAGGCATAGTAGTGCTCGCTGTCAAAGGATGGAAGGGGAGTTTCCCTTTTGGCAGTGTGGCTGAAAAGGTAGTTAAAAATTCACCCGTGCCGGTGGTGACCATCCCTGTCACTGAGACAGAGTGAAAGGGAGGATATGGGACTAGATAGATATCGGGCCCCAGCAAGTGCTTGAATGAGCCTAATACTCTAGCTTACAGTCCTCAGCGTATACTGGACAGGCCTGTTTGATATTGGCGCCATAGACCTCCATACATTTATGTCCGGCTGTGGCAATCAAGCAACTGCCCAGACATGAAAATGTGCGCCCCTCTTCTGGCCGACGCCTACCGCCCCTTTTTTAAGATAGAGAGCCCAGGCCCAATCCGGCTCGAACATGCTCGTTGTAGATGACCAGTAAGCGTCACGAACCTCCCTAAAGGGGTGCTTACTGAGAAGTGCAGGGCTGTGTCTACTGCAATCAACCAGAGACTCGAGTTCATTGATGTTCGGCAGCCTCCATGGGTCGCCAAGGTCATCCACTGCGGCCAGAGCGTCGCCCCACGACACCTCTTTTCCAATAAGGTCAGCCCTGCGCTGCCAACCCAAACCGGTAAGACGGTCAGTAACCACGGAGCCGGAAACTTTGAAACGGGGTTGAGGCCATTTGTGCCCCCGGCGGAATTCGCCATCTTGGCCGGAGCCCTCGCAGGGGACTATTTTTCCCTTCTCATCGTAACAAAGTATCTGCCCGCTGAAAGGAAGTATGCCATTGCCTTCCCCTCTCACCGGCCAAACCAAATAAGACTGGAATTTGCCGCCATAAAACATCCGGCCGCCGTCAAAGTTTACGTACCAGCCGTAGGCAGGGTTGATAGCAGCCGAGGTCGAGGTCCAATACCAACTGGGAAAGACATTTCGAAAAGGATGGCCCTCTGGCAAAACCGGCCTCCTGGTCTGATGGCTGACAAGACTTCGCAGTTCGCGGCGATTGGGAAGTCTCCAGTCGGAATAACCGAAGGCTTTGTCGCCATTCATTTTGGAAACATACGCTAAGGCCTCCTGCCAATTGAGGGGATAAACATTGGGGTTTGCATCTCTCGTCCAGGTCAATCCCGTGAGCTGATCAACAACTACTTCTTCTTTTGTTTGAAAACGCGAGGTGGGCCAGGCTAAACCTCTTTGGAATTCTCCGTCCTGACCGCTGCCGGCGCAGGAAACCTGCCTACCCCTGAGGTCATGGCAAGTCTTCTGGCCAGTTCGCAAATAACCCTGCTGGTTACCTTGGGGCAGCACAATTGCCTACCTTTCAGAGAAAATCGAAGAATAAAGAAACAATCTTTTTCAGATAAAATCACAATTCTGCGGCAATTTCTAGTAGGTATATCCCGTATTTTCCTCACCTCTTTGGGTTATCTAAAGGCAATCAGCGATTGTCTCTCACCTTGTAGTCGTAAGGATCGCAGCGATTCTCTATAAATGTGGTCAATTTATCAGCACATTACTGGTTTACCCAGCTTGTTTTGCTGACCTTTTTAGGTTTGAATTGTAGTGAATGAAGCGTGATTTTGCTAACTTTTTTATTTTCAGGAGGTGTAAGATGCCTGTAAGAACTGCAGAAGCCGAATGGAAAGGGAATTTGAGTCGTGGCTCCGGACAAATGAAGTTGGGCAGCGGAGCTTTTGAAGGATCTTTTAGCTTCCCGTCCCGATTTGAGGATGGACCGGGCACCAATCCCGAGGAACTCATAGGCGCAGCCCACGCCGGCTGCTTCTCCATGGCGCTGTCCCATATGCTGTCCGAGGCCGGCCACATACCGGACGTGGTCCACACCACGGCCAAGGTCCACATTGATAAAGTGGATGGGGGTTTTAAAATCACCACTATCGAGTTACACATGGAAGCCAAGGTTCCCGGGATTGACGAAGAGACTTTCCAGGAAAAGGCACAGGCTGCCAAAGAAGGATGTCCTGTTTCCCGAGCCCTGGGCGGTACGGATATCAAACTGGAAGCCAAACTCTTGAGCTAGCGCCCGTGGTTGCTTGCAAAAAAGCATGGACCATCTAGTAAAGACAAAAGTCACCTATAATTTTTAAGGCACTATGCTCAATGCTAACAACATTTCGACCGGCCTTATAGCCTACCTTTGAAAATATGGCTGAAAAAAAATGTGATCACAACCAACTTCTTTGTGAAGGAACAAACTGCTGGCGGATTGCTCACGCGGACAGGGTGGCATTTCTCATTGATGGGGCCTCCTATTTTTCTGCTTTTATGTCTGCGGTTGAACGGGCCAAGAGATCCGTTCTAATTGTCGGCTGGGATTTTGACAGTCGCATAACCTTACAGCACGATGAAAAACCGCTGGATGGTGCGGAGCAATTGCAGGACTTTCTCAAAGCGGTCATTTCCCGGCGGAATGACCTACACATTCACATTCTGGTCTGGGACTTCGCCGTGATTTACGCCCTGGACAGGGAGCTTTTTCCCGTAATAAAGCTAGACTGGCGCCTCCCAAGACGGTTGCATTTTCGTTTCGATGGAAATCATCCCGTTGGGGCATCCCATCACCAGAAGATCGTCGTGGTCGACGATTCAGTGGCCTTTGTTGGCGGTATCGATTTGTCAAAATCCAGGTGGGACACAGCAGAACACCGAGCAAAGGATTCCCGGCGGCTGGACCCGTTGGGCCGCAGCTACCCACCCAGACATGATGTGCAAATGGCGGTGGCTGGCCCAGCAGCCGCTGCACTTGGTGACCTGGTGCGTGAAAGATGGCACCGGGCCACCGGTCGTCGACTTAGGCCCCCCAGAAAAAGAGATAACGACCCATGGCCTTCAGAACTCTCAGCCGACATGGAAAATGTTAGGGTCGCAATTGTCCGCACCGAGTCGGCTCAGGAGAAAAGACAAGAGATACGTGAGGTGGAAATGCTCTACACCGATGCAATCGCCTCAGCTCGTCGATATATCTACATTGAAAACCAGTATTTCACCTCCGAGAAAATTGCCCATGCTATTGCTGCTCGGCTGGAGGAAAAAGACGGCCCCGAAGTCGTTTTGGTTCTGCCACGGCAATGCCCCGGCTGGCTGGAAGAGTCCACCATGGGAGCCCTTCGTTCTCGACTTTTAAAGAGGCTAAAAGAGCGAGACCGGCAAGGACGGCTGCGGGCTTACTATCCGGTTGTTCCAGAACTCGGAGAAGAACACATCATTGTTCATGCCAAGCTCATGGTGGTGGATGACAGGCTGGTGCGTGTGGGCTCGGCGAACCTCAGCAATCGTTCCATGGGGTTAGACTCTGAATGTGATCTTGCCATAGAAGCTTCGGGGGAGGAGCGCACCGAAAAAGCCATTAGCAAATTTCGTAATCAACTTCTTGCCGAACACTTAGGAGTGTCAACGGATGCGGTAGCTGATAGCCTTTCGACCAGACAATCGCTTATAGAAACGGTGGACCGACTGGGTAATTCGCCACGAACCCTGGTTCCCATTGAGGTGGAAGAGGTGGAGGTGAGCGAAAAGATACTCCCTGCCAGCGCTGTATTCGATCCTGAAAGTCCCGTGTCCCCAGAAAAATTGATCGAGGAATTCGTGCCCGAGGAGGTTCGCAAGCCGGGCAAACATGGTCTTCTACGAGTAGGACTCATCCTCCTGGTGCTTCTTGCCCTCTCGGCCGCCTGGCGTTGGACACCCTTGGGAGAGTGGCTCAGTTTGGAAAGAATCAGCGGCTGGA
>JAJDNT010000042.1 GCA_022340515.1 Deltaproteobacteria bacterium | reverse complement strand
TTTTGGTGTGATACCGCTTAGCGCAAAGCGCAGAGCGCCAAGCGTCAAGCATTTGCCATTTACCGATTACTATTGATTTCGCTATGCGCAGTGCGGTAGCCTTGCCCCTTGCCCCCCCAAACAAAGCCTTGACAATCTGCCACTACCTCTTTGATTAAAGGGTGGTTGGCATATGGCTTGCATCCAGCCAAATATGGCTTGACAGGCTCTTTTCACTGCAATAAAAGCCACGGCCTCAATCACAGGCTTGAGGGGTTAGTATGGCATATCAAGATCTACTCTATTTTCTCCAGAATGTGGGCAAGGATCCCTCGCGCCTGATCTTCGAAGACGAACTCACCGGCATCTACAACCGCCGTTTCCTTCTCAACTATTTCGAATACAAGATCCCCTGGGACTCTTTAGAGAGTCACCCAGTGTCGTTGATCATGCTGGACATAGACTATTTCAAACAGATCAACGACACTCACGGTCATGAGGCCGGAGATCAGGCCCTCATCTGGGTGGCCACCCTGTTACGAGAGGTGTCAGGAGATACCGGCCTGCCCATCCGTTATGCTGGAGATGAGTTCATCATACTCCTGCCCAAAACTGATAAACAGGCTGCTCTGCAAATTGCTGAACGCATAATCCAGCTCGTCCATGAAAAACCAGTCCAACTCGATGGGAAGGAAGATGAATTTCCCCTTACCCTAAGTGTCGGTGTGGCTTCTGCACCAGACGACGCCAAAAACGGCAAGGACCTCGTCCAGAAGGCAGATACAGCCCTTTATTTTTCCAAAAAAACAGGACGTGATCGTCTCGCCAACGCCAGCCTGGTAACTCCTCATGAAGTCTCTGATAAAACAGCTCTTTACCAGCTCGATCAAGCAACCATTGCCGGCCGTCAGACGCAACTCGCCACCGTTGCTGAGGCCTTAAAAAAATTCAGTGAAGGTAAAAGCCAGTTCCTCATTGTCGAAGGTGCAGCCGGTCTTGGTAAAAGCGAGTTTTTGAACACCATCAGAAAAAACATATCAAAAAGTGAAGACTGGCAGATTAAGGTAAATGGTGCACCCCAAGAGCTCTTTCGTCCTTATTATTTAACCACCAACATCCTAATTGAAACATTCAACCGGCTGCCTGACAAAGGCGTCAAGATTTTTGAGGGTCTAAATCCCAAAGAGATCTATTACCTTTCCCACATCCTTCCTCAATTGGGAGAATCGGAGGACTACAGTAAGGACGACGAAAGAGTTCAACGAGAGGGGCTCTTTACCACTCTGGTGCACTTCATCCCTAAGGTGCTCGATTTCCGTCCCGCCATATTGCTCGTTGACGATCTCCACTTTACTGATGAGGCCACCTTGCTCCTTTTACGCCGGCTGATCCGGGATAAAGGTTTTCCTCTATTCATATGCGCCACTGCAACAGACACCCGCCATGACAAGTCGGAGGGAGATCCATCCCCTTTAGAACGCTTTTATGCCGCCTATTGCAAAGAATTGGACATACACAAGGTCAGCCTAACTCCTCTTACTGCCGCACACATAGCTGAACACCTAAGAGGAATTTTCCCGCAGCTAGATCTGCCCAAGAATTTTGAAAACAACATAGCTAGGGTCACTCAGGGAAATCCGCTGTTCCTCAACGAAATTGTTCGCAAGCTGGTAATGGACAGAAAAATTAACCTGGTAGGCAACCAGTGGGTGGTAGAACCATTGGGAGAAGGTTACCTTCCCGAATCTCTCGAGCAGATTGTTAGTGAGAAGATCGCCGCCTTAGATGAGGAAAGCAAATCACTGTTAGACCAAGCTTCGACCTTTGGCGAAAATGTTTCACTGAGTATGCTCTCAGGAAGCTCCGAAGAAATGGAAGCTAAGGTTCTAGAGTTCCTCGATCAGGCAGTGGCCCAAGGTTTAGTGAGCTCCGAATTTCAGATTAATGACGAGACAATTCGCTTCCTTAGTAAGAGGGTTTTGGACATCGCCTACGGTGCCATTCAAGAAGAACGCAAACAGGAATTGCACGAACGCGTGGGTAGCTACCAGGAAGTCCTGTTTGAACAACATCTTATCCCTTCTGCCGCCACTCTGGCCTATCACTTCAAGCGTTCCACCAATGAGGAAAAGGCTGGCAATTACGAAAAGCTGCAGGCAAGTTCCAACAATAGATTGTTTGACGCAGCAGAGGCAGTCTATTACTCCGCTGATAAATCACCTGAAGCTGCTCCCGAAACCAGTCCACTGGTTAAGGAAAGCTTACCACTAATCCCCGCCGTAATCCGCTCAATGCTCTTAGTGGTGCGCAACTTAAAGCTCTATCCCCCGGGAAGTAAGGCTATAGTGGCAGCTAATCGGCAGATGAAGGAGGTAATCGATCAGTTTTTGGAGAAAAACGAACTCCTCTCTCTCTACTCCATCAAGAGTGCCTTAATCGTCAATGGCCAAAAAATTGATGTGGCCGAATATAAGTACTTCGCCGAGTCCTTTCTCAAACTTCTGAGCCGCTTTGAACTCAAAGGCATCACCTTTAAAAAGGGCCTTACAGAGCAGGAATTACAGATTTTACTCGAAGCCTTCGGTCGAGTCAGACACGACATGATTGACCAGCAATTCTGGCAACGCTTTTTAGGGGAGCAGCGGATTGTCAATATTGAGCTTACTCAGGTTCGCTATACAGTGGTCACAGATTCGGCCAGTCAAGCACAAACTGTTCAAATTGCTGCCGGTGAGGATGGTGTAGCTGCGGTGGACCTCACTGCCCAACTTGAAGATGCCGAACAGGGCATGGATGAGCACGACATCAGAGAACTACCCGAAATCATACGGACCCTGCTCAATGCCGCCAGAAGTATAAAACTCTATCCCCTGAAAAGCAAAGCCATCACAGCTGCCATTGAGTCACTGCAGCAAGCCCTCAAGAGTATTTTGGACAGAAAACCAGCTCTTACCCTGGCGCGCGTTGGGGACTCTCTTTTAATCAACGGGGAAAAAATCGACATTTCAGAATTTGAAACACTGGCTCAGGCCTTTCTCAGATTCCTTGACTCCCTTTCCCTAACTAGCCTCACATTTCTTGCCACCGTCTCTTACGATGAACTGCAAGCATTTATTGGCTCCCTCGGACAGCTTCCCACCACTGGATTGGATGGCAACTATTGGGCCAATCTAGTAAGAGAGAAAGGATTGAGGACCATTCTCTTCGACTTACGTCTCTATGAAGCACGAGTCTCAGCTGCCAGGCTTACTCCCGTTCAGAGCCGTCGCCTCAAGGTGAAGGCCAAAGCAGCAAGGACGTTGCCAGAGGAAGCGCCAGAAGCAGCAGAAACTATTGATGATCTGGCAGCTAAAATGGTGGTGCGAGTAAGCGATCTCCTGCTAAACGGGGACGAAGCAAAGCTAAAAGAGGTAATAAAACGCCTTCTCCAGGAATACCTGCAAGGCCCATTACAAACCCGTCAGAAAATAGTAAAACGTCTCAAGACAATGCTGGAAGGGCTTAACTTGGGCCTGCAGAATCAGCTAGCAAAAGTAATGGTAGGTCTGCTCCTTCTGGTTTTCTCCAGAGAAGACGACCCCATACTTCTCAGAGACCTCGCCAACCTTCTTCACCAACTCAACACAATCCTCCTGCAGTTTGGTGAGTACCCTGTGGCCAGCCAGATTCTTTTGCACCTTCATCGCCGCCACCAGGAATTAGTTGAGGCAAGAAGTGAGCAATCTCAATTATTAAGGAAAGTACTCCTAAGACCTTTGGAGCCAAAAGCACAACAGCTAATCCTCGAAGACTTTCGCTCTGGTGACCCGGGACGGCGGCAGAATGCGGCACAGCTACTGGGAAGCACGGGCCAAGCCGCCTTACCCCTGCTTATCAAGCTTATCAAGAGAGAAGAGGAGTTCAGGGTCCGCCAAATGGCTGCCTCTCTCCTCGCAGAGTACGGACCTCAGGCGGCAAAATTGTTGAAACGCGAATTGGCACTCCACACCAACCCAGACGAAAAGGTTCGTATACTCGAGATCCTCGACACTGTCACTCACGACCTCAGAACGGAGCTTGCTTATGCCCTTGCTGATGGTAGTGATCAAGTTCGCCAGACGGCTCTTCAGCTTGCCGAAAGATTGAACGACGATCAGGCATCCAAGCTCCTCCTGGAACAAAGTGAGAATGAAAACTTAGAGGTGGCCACTGCTGCCATTACATCTTTGGGAAAACTCAAACCGCCTGCTGCCAATGAAAAGCTTGTTTCCATAATGCAAACAGCGAAGAATGAAAAACTGATTGTAGCTTGCTGCCAGTCTTTGGGACTAATTGGAGATCCAGCGAGCATTGACCCTCTGGCAAAGCTCCTGGCCTCAAAAGGCTTGTTTCGCCGTAAGCGACAAAGTGCTGAAGTCCGGGCCACTGCCGCCTTGGCCTTGTCACAAATAGACCATCCCAGGGTTGTTCCAATCTTGAGCAGCTACGCTGATGACAACGACCCCCGGATTAGGCAGATTGCCAACTCCCTGAAACTACCTCCAGGTTCTCACCCTAGTAGCAACCTTGCTACCGCCAAGTGAGATACCAGATGGTAGATTGAATATTTAAGATTGCAGAATCGTATCAACCTCAATTTGCAATCCGCAATCTACATTCTAAAATCGTGAGAATGTCTGTCCAGGAGTTTCCCCAAAAATGAGTGGACCATTCTTGTAACCTCTTTTCATTAGCCAGTTTGCACTGTGGGTGCATGAAAATGCCCTTTTGCTAATGTCTCTTCTGTCGTTCCAGGGCTCACAGTCTGGACACTTCTAGCCCAGCTGTGGCCGGGGGGATGGCTCCCCCTCCCTGTTCCCGCCTGCGCAGCGCTTCGGCGGGCCAGGGGCTCCCCCAACCACAGCCGGGGAAGTGGCACAGACCTTCCGCAGTCACTCAGAAGAGACCTCAGCACAGGCCAAAAGGGGAAACTGCGAAACAACGAGCATCTGAGCACCCGGTCCTCACGCATCTCCCCTTTGAGAGGACCTGCATGAAGATTTGGTGCTTCCTAAACAGGTACTCTGCCAATAAATGCCGCGAATAATGCGCGTTGCAGAGTAGCTTCCCCGTGGCCTATGTCAGCGAAATATTTTTGGGGAAACTTCTGGAATGTCTGTCGTATTGAAAACCGAGCCATCTCACTGTATCATAGTCACCATTAAGACCTTGCTTAGGAGAGCCTTACGCCCTACAGTCCCTCGACCCCACGTTGCTTTTGCTCTCCTAGCCGAGCCGTCCAACAAATAGCGAGCTTTATCCGGCCTTAGCATGGAATACAAAGATCTTCTCTATTTTCTTCAGCATGTTGGCACAGATCCTTCGCGCCTGATCTTTGAAGATGAACTCACCGGTATCTACAACCGCCGCTTCCTCCTCAATTACTTCCGTTATAAGGTACCTTGGGATGGTTTGGAAAACCGGCCCCTGTCACTGCTCATGATGGACCTGGACCATTTCAAGGAGATCAACGACAACTACGGACATGACGCTGGAGACCAAGTGCTAATCTGGGTGGCCAGTCTTATCAAGGAGGTGTCTGGTGACCAGGGATTAGCTATACGCTACGCTGGAGACGAGTTCATTATTCTCCTACCAAATGGTGACAAGAAATCTGCCCTGCAAGTCGCCGAAAGACTTCTCCAAAGGCTCCATCAAGAGGTTCTCCACTTGCCGGAAGTGGATGACAAGCTCCGTATTACTCTCAGCATCGGCGTCGCTTCAGCCCCAGATGATGCCTACACTGGCAAGGCCCTCATTCAGAAAGCAGATACTGCTCTTTACTATGCAAAAAAAACAGGGCGTGATCGCTTCGCCAACGCCAAAGAAATTGCCCCTGAGGAAGTCTTTACCAAGACTGCCTTATATGAGTTAGATAAAGCGAGAATCGCCGGCCGCAAAAACCAACTTACCAAAGTGGCCGAAGCCCTGAGAAAATTCAGTAAACGGGAAAGTCAGTTTCTCATTGTTGAGGGGGCGAGCGGCATGGGTAAAAGTGAGTTTCTGCAAACTATCCGCAGGAACCTGGTTCAAACTAAAATCTGGCAAATCGCAGCCAAGGGCATTCCTCATGAAGGTTTTCGCCCCTATTACCTGACAAGTAACATTCTGATCGAGATAATGAATCAGAGACCCGACAAGGGTGCCGGGATCTTAGACCACCTCAGCCCGCAGGAAGTAAATTACCTTTCTCACATATTGCCCCAACTGGGAGAGCCTGAAGAAGAGGCGGACCAACAAGATGAAAAGACTCAGCGTGAAATGATCTTTACCACCCTTGTCTATTTCATCCCCCAGCTGATCAACTCCCGACCTTTAATCTTCTTTATTGATGATCTGCACTTCAGCGACGAAGCCACACTCCTGCTCCTGAGAAGGTTGCTTCTACGTAAAGATGTTCCATTTTTTATCTTGGCCACTGCCATGGATATTCTCCCAGGTAAAGGGGAAGGACAACCGCCGCCATTGCAACGCTTTCTCGCCACATATCAGGATGAACTTGCTATTGACACCTTACCCCTTACCCCCCTGAAAGCCTCTGACATTGGCGCTCACTTTCGAGGGATCTTTCCACAAGTAAGGCTGCCTGAAGATTTCGAAGAAAGCCTGGCCCAGATAACTCAAGGCAATCCTCTTTTTCTCAGTGAGATCCAGCGTAAGCTTGTCCTGGAAGGCAAACTCACCCTCACAGGGCAACAGTGGGTAGTAGAGCCCCTGGAGGAAGGTTATCTACCCAGGTCTTTGGAAGAGATCGTCAGTCAGAAGATTGTGGCCTTGGACCGGGAAAGTAAGGAACTACTCGACCAGGCCTCCACCTTTGGCGAGAATGTCTCCTTAAGCCTGCTTACCGGGAGCTCTGAGAATAGGGAGGCGCGAGTGCTTGAATTCGTCGATCAAGCGGTAGCTCAGGGTCTTATCACCACGGATTACCAGATGAACGACGATACCATCCGATTCCTTGGCAAGCGTGTTTTGGAGATCACTTACGGTGCCATCGATGAGGATCGGAAAAGGGCACTACATCAGCAAATAGGTGACTACCAGGAGACCCTTTACGAACAAAAACTTTTGCCCTCTGCTGCCACCCTTGCCTACCATTTTCAGCTCTCGGCCAACCATGAGAAGGCCCGTCTCTATTTAGAGTCTCAACAGACCCATAACAATAAGATCTTCAACCCAGCAGAGGCAGTGAACTATACAGGAGAAAAGCTAGAGGATACCGTTCCGGAGGACACTCCGCTGGATCCCACTAGCCTGTCGGAGGTTTCCGGGGTCATCCGTGCACTCCTCACCACCATACGGAACATCAAGCTCTATCCACCTGGAAGCAAGGCCATCGTCACCTCAACCCAGCAGCTGAAAGAAGTGATCGACAAGATCCTGGCTGACAATGAGCGATTAAACATCACTATGGTAGAAAATGATTTGGTGGTCAACGGCGAAACCCTGGATATTGGACAGTTCAAATCGATTGCCCAAGCGTTCATGAAATTCCTCAATCAGGTAGAACTTAGAGGAATAGCCTTGTCTCAGGGACTAGCTGGACACGAATTAAGAGCCATGGTGGAGGGACTCGGCAGAATTAGTAAGAAGATGATTGACCGTAACTTCTGGAAACGTTATGCGGCGGAGCAACGTTTATATCACATAGATCTTAAACAGGTGCGTTACACCACCATGGCGGGGCCGGCTGAAGCTTTAGAAGGTCCGAAAACAGGGCAACCCGAGAGCAGCGAAGCGTTGAGCTATGATGGAGCTCGACTTCTAGGTGTTGACCAAGCATTAGATAAACAAGACTTGCATCGGATTCCACATATACTCAGGTGTCTCCTAACTGCCACCAGTAATGTCAAGCTCTACCCCCCGGAAAGCACTGCCATCAGGCATTCAATCGAGCATCTCTATCAAGCCTTAAAAGGTTTTCTTTCCAAGCGGTCGGCCCTCACCCTGGCGTGGGTAGGTGAGTCCTTGCTGGTTAATGGCCAGGGAATAGACACTACTGAATTCAAAACCATGACCGATGGTTTTTTGAGATTTCTTCAGTCTGTAAACCTCAGAAGCCTGAGCTTTCTGAGAGATGTTTCTGTCCGTGAGTTGGCAGCTTTCGTTAGCGTTGCTGGTCAAAGCACCACTGGCGATTTTGACACTTCTTTCTGGCGGCGGTTTGCTGGGGAACAGCGGTTATCTGGCATCCTTTTTGACCAGCGTTTGTACGGGATTTTACAGGAACGGGTTGGCACTGGTATAGATCAGCTGGGAAGAGCGAAGGAACTAGCTGAAGATGATCTGGGACCCTCACAGGTTGTTCCTGGGGACCACCCAGAAGTTGTACCACCTGTTTCAGAGGTGTCACCAACGGTGGACTATCCCCAAGAGTCGTTTAAGTCAGAGCCCACTGAGGTGCAACTTACTGATCGCTCTATCGATGCAATGGCAGAAAGGCTGAGCGACTGCCTCTTAAAGGGCGATGAGCAGCAAGCCGTCCAGATCATGAATCAACTGTTTCAAGGCTTCGTCGGCCAGGTGGAATTTATTCGCTCCAAAGTGATCAATATTTGCGAAAACTTCCTCGAAGATCCAGTTTACGCCTCTCAACCTTCACTGGTGGAGGTCTTGATTGATCCCCTTCTTCGTCTTTTTCCTCAGGAAGAAGATCTTGGCCTTTTAAGACAAATTGCAACACTACTCTCTCGAACTGCCACTAATCTAATTCAGTTTGGAGATTACCAGATGGCCAGCAGGATTCTTACCCATCTTCGTAATCGTCAGAATCAGTTACAAGCAGGCAAGGATACAAAAGCCCCAGGGGATGAGGCAACTCTAGTCAGAGAACTTGATCCAAAAACTCAAATGGTTCTTTTGGAAGATTTACGATCACAAGATCCCCTTCGACTCCAGCGGGTTACTCAACTTATGAGCAGCCTGGGGGCAGTAGCCATGCCTCTGCTCGTTGAGGTGATTAAAGGTGAAGATAGCCTCAGGGTGAGACAGATTGCCTCATATCTGCTTAAATCATTGGGGCCTGAAGCGGCCAGGCTCCTTAAACGAGAACTGGTACTCGAGGGCTTTCCCAAGGAAAAGGTGCGAATATTGGAGGTGATAGACGGTGTAACCCAAGACTTGAAGACCGAACTAGCCTACGCTTTGGCTGATGAAAATCCCAGGGTGAGGCAAGCGGCATTCCGACTCACAGAGCGTTTGAATGATACCCGATTAACTTCTTTGCTATTTGATTATGCCAACCATGAAGATCCAAAAATGGCCGTAATTGCTATCAAATCCTTAGGAAAAATTAAACCCCCAGGAGCAGTGGACGTCTTGATTTCAGTCCTCGAGTCTTCCAAAGAGGTCGAACGTTTGATCGCCTGTTGTCGGGCCCTGGGTCAGATTGCTGATCCGGCAGCTATCGAGCCCTTGGCCAACATGTTGACTCAAGGAAGTATTTTGTCCTTCCGAAAAAGAAAAAGTTCTGCAGTCCGTGCCGCCGCCGCTTTCGCCCTTGCCCAGGTACCTAATCCCAGGGTCTCCGAAATCCTAGCCCCTTACGTGGATGATCGCGATCCGAGGGTTAGACAAATCGCCAGATCACAGGTTACTGAGTAGAAAGGTAGGTGTGGTGGGAGGCATAGAGCACAGAGCCTAGAGCATAGAGTGACTGATCTTGAACCTACCCTATGCTCTATGCCCTCTGCCCTATGCTAGTCCCTCAGTTTGTTGAGGGTATGGAATAAGCGCCAGAGTGCTGTCAGGTTGGTTCCCACGGCGAGAAAAATGACAGCCACGATCAGCACTGCATCCTGACCAACTAGTGCCGCCTCGTTAGCGCGAGCAGTGAAATTTATCAAGCAATTAACCATACCGGCAACCCCAATGGCAATGATTCTCTCCCCTCGTTGGAAAAGCCCTACCAGGCAAGAAACCTTTAAACCTTCAGCTCTTGCCTTAGTGTAACTCACCATAAGTGAGCCAAAGAGGACGAGGAAAAGAGTAATAGTTATAAGGGGGGTGGCATGACCCTTCCGCAGGAAATATGCCCAAATGCCCAAGAGAATAAAAAACTCTGCATAACGATCAAGGACCGAATCCAGGTAGGCACCTCGCCTTTTAACTTGTTTCAGCTCTCGGGCTAGGGCTCCATCTAGGGTATCCAGGAAGCCAGTAATCAAGGTCAGTAACCCACCCCAAAACGGACTAAAGACAAAAGAAATTCCCGCACCCAACCCGCAAAGAAGGCTTAAGAGACTCAAATGGTCTGCCTTCAGTCGGAGAAACACGCAGCAAGGAACAAGGTATCTGCCCAAAAAGCGGTAGAAAACAGCTTCAAGTGCACTTCCCTTGAGCATTGCGACTTACCTCCCTTTTAGCCCGCACTATCTAAAAAGCCTTTCCCGTCTAATGAATTATGCGGGCCGGTCCCGGAAGCAAACTGAAAAAAGCTGGTTCTACCTTGCAAACTTTTAATCTATCGACTTATTTCTAGTTGGATAGCAGATTAGGGTGAACATGATTTGGCTGATGAACAGAACAGTTGATCAGATTAACATGGACAGTTGCCATCCGGGCGAATCTAACTAGCATATATCTTTTATTATAATAGCAAAACTCGCTCCATTGTCGAGCGGATTCTTTTGACAAAGGGTTGCTCTTTAGTTATGCTAATTTTGTCCGAAGGTACCATTCTTCTTCTGAGAATTTCTTTAGATGGGTGACCAAATCTCGTATTTATCCTGTCTTGGAGAAAATTTTGTCAGTAGACTCGAGTGATCTCGCAAGAGAAGTTGAGGTTTTGCGCATTACTAAAGACCGCTGCCGTCATGCCCGGGTCTCTGTGGTGCGTGAAATACCCCTTACCATATTTCTCAATGACCGGGAGATTATCACCCTCCTTTGCACAGGAGCTCATGTCGAGAACTTAGCGATCGGCTTTCTCAAGTCTGAGGGTATGCTGCAACATCTAAATAATCTTCAAAGGGTGGAGACGGACAAGGATGGTCAAACAGTTCTAGTCTACACAAACGAGCCTACGGAAATGGCTGAAAAGCTTTTCGGCAAGCGAACTCTCACCTCAGGCTGCGGAAAAGGTACCATCTTCTACAACGTACTTGATTCGCTGCAAAGCCAGCCACTAAAAAACCAGGTCACCATCAGGGTTGACCAGGTACGCAAGCTGATGAGCGAGCTCCATAAAAGGTCAGAACTTTATCGCCGCTCTCGAGGAGTACATAATTGTGGCCTTGCAACCACGAAAAAAATTTTACTCTTCCGCGCCGACATTGGCCGTCACAATGCCGTAGATATGATAATGGGGGAGTGTTTTCTAAAGGAAATGGACACCAGTGATAAGATTCTTATAACCACGGGCCGTATTACCTCCGAAATTTTAATAAAAGCCGCAAAGATGAAAATCCCCGCGCTGATTTCCCGCTCGGCAGCCACCAGTCTATCCCTTGACCTCGCTCATAAACTGAACATGACTGTCATCGGCTATGTGCGCGGGGGCAGCATTCTTGCCTATACTGGAGGAGAAAACCTGATCTGCTAGGGTAGAAAACTAGATAAGCCTGTTTAGTCAGCTTAGCCGGTTAAGCCTGTATAGTCAGTTAAGTGGTTTAACCGGCTTAACCGGTTTAATCGACCTAACCGACTCAACTGATGCCATGATCTATCTGGACAACGCAGCCACATCCTTTCCTAAGCCCAGAGGTGTAATAGATGCAGTTATCCGGTATTTAAGCGAAATTGGGGGTAACCCCGGACGGGCCGCCCATGCTTCAGCAAGAGAGGCCAGTAAGTTGGTTGACCGCACCCGACGCTTGCTCGCCAGCTTGCTTGGCAATGTAGACCCCAGCCGCATTATATTTGCTCCATCTACAACAGTCGCTCTGAACCTAGCTATCAAAGGATTGCTCAGATCGGGTGACCACGTGCTTGCCACCAGTATGGAGCACAATTCGGTATTGAGGCCCTTGAATGGCTTGGCAAGGCTGGGTGTAACCCACAGCCTCATTCCCTGCAGCAGCAGCGGCGAACTGGATCCGGCAGACATTCTGCCTCTCATCCAGCCTCAAACTCGACTGATTGCCTTAATTCATGCCTCAAATGTTACCGGTAATCTGATACCTGTGGACGAGGTAGGTAAAATCGCTCGAGAGCGAGGTATCCTACTTTTGGTTGACGCGGCCCAAACCATGGGTAAGATTGCAATTGATCCGGAGAAACTATTTGTTGACCTACTTGCAGGTCCCGGTCACAAGGGTTTGTTGGGACCTATGGGTACGGGCTTTCTTTACGTAAAATCGGGTCTTGAGTTGGAGCCATTGTGGGAAGGAGGTACTGGCACCCAGTCTGAATCACTCAGACAGCCGGAAACTTGGCCGGAGCGTTTTGAGAGCGGCACCTGTAATGCTCCTGGTCTCGCTGGCCTGGCCGAGGGCATAGCCGAGGTTCTACAGTTGGGCTTTGAAGCCATCGCTAACCATGAGCGGCGGCTGGTTGAGGTGCTTCTGGAAGGCCTGAGTCAGTTTCCCCAAATAATCATCTACGGGCCTAAGGATCGGCGCTCTTGCACTGGCACCCTTTCCTTTAATATTCAAGAATTGGATTGTGCAGAAGTTGCTCATATTCTGGACACAGCTTATACAATTGCCGTACGTTCTGGATTACACTGTGCTCCAGCGGCGCACCGTACCATAGGCACTTTTCCTCACGGTGCTGTTCGGGTCAGTGTAGGCCCATACAATACTGAAGAGGAAATACATAGCTTTGTCAAGGCCATAGCTGAGATAGTAGAGTTTCACTCTAGCTGAAATCGCCAGCAGCAAGAGGGATTCTCCCTTTAAAATTGGAGTTTCAAGTTGGCTGATTCTAATAACTTCGCCGTGTCTCGACCGTCCTAAATTCGCAATCTGAAACCTTAGTGGTGGGGAGCAGCTTTTACCCCAAGATCAAAGGGAGGAAACAGTATATGCCAGCAGTGCTGTCCATTGTCGGAAAGTCGAAGGTGGGAAAAACCACCTTTTTGGAGAAATTGATACCTGAAATAAAACGCCGTGGTTACCGCGTTGGTACGCTGAAGCATGATGCCCATGATCATTTTGAAATTGATCACCAAGGTAAGGACACCTGGAGACACCGTGAAGCCGGGGCTCAGACGGTTGCCATTAGCTCTCCTTCACGTTTTGCCCTGACCAAAGCCACGGAGACGGAGCTAGACATAGATACAATCATTGCTACTTATTTTTCGGAGGAAGACTTGGTACTAACCGAAGGCTATAAAGGCGGCAACAAAGCCAAGATAGAGATCTGTCGAAAAGAGTTGCAATCAGAGCCTCTCTGCAGCAAGGAAGAGCGTCTACTTGCAGTGATCAGTGATTTTTCAGTGTCCCTGGATGTCCCCCACTTTGCCTTGGAAGACATATCGGGGATAGCTGACTTCATTGAAGACCGTTTTTTAAAAAAGCTAACAGCACCCCGCGTGCTGCTCAGGCTGGATGGCAAGAAGTTACCCATGAAGTCTTTCGTACAAGAATTTGTCATGGGCGGCATTATGGGCATGATTGCTACACTCAGGGGTTTCGAAAATCCAAGCCAGGTTGACATATCAATCAGGCTGAAAAAAGACTAATGGTCAAAACTAATCCCCCAACTTACAACTCCTCTGTTTTTCCGCTTTGCGCTTAGCGCCATGGGCTATGCGTTATTATGTTGGCAACAACCCGTTGACAATTGAGGATGGAGTGGCTGAAATAGTTGGTGCAGTTTTGGTAGGAGGCAAAAGCAGCCGCTACGGCCATAATAAAGCGCTGGAGGTTTTTCAAGGTGAGCGGCTGATTGACCGACAGGTACGCAAAGTGCAGGCTCTGTTCCCCGAGGTATTAGTCATCACCAATGAACCTAGGGATTATCTTCACCTGGAGGTAACCATACTCCGAGATATAATTCCGGGACTAGGTCCCCTGGGAGGTATTTACACTGGGCTTATTTTCGCCCAAGGCAAAAGCGTTTTCGTTACCGCCTGCGACATGCCCTTCTTGCAGCCAGCTGTGGTGAGACACATGGTACAACTGTCCAAGAACAACGATGTGGTCGTTCCCGAAAAAAAGGAAGGATTGGAGCCCCTGCACGCTATTTATTCAGCTCGCTGTCTACCGCACATCAAAATAATGCTGGATCAGAAAAAGTTTCAGGTCATTAGCTTTTTCCCGTCAGTTAAGGTATGTCGTCTGAGCCAAGAGGAGATTGGAAAGCTTGACCCTCATGGCATGTCTTTCTTTAACATTAACACTCCCGCTGATATGGATAGAGCCAGAAAACTGCTCGAGGAGTTCGGGGACGTCGCTGATTTGGAGACGGGTTGATGGGGTGCAAGGGGAAAAACCAGGTGTTTACTGAAAAGCTGGCAGCACCAAAAAGTTAAGGACAAAACTGAAAAAGACTCAAAATGGCAGTACATGTTAACGGACTAGTTACACTGCAAGAGGCTCAGCAAATTGTTCTTGGCCAGGCAAAATCTCTGCCAACCGAGTTGGTGCCTCTTGAACAGGGGGGAGGTAGGGTGCTGGCCCAAGGGATTCGAGCCTCAATAGATGAGCCCTCCACCGCCCAAGCAGCCATGGACGGCTATGCAGTTCAGAGTGCGGATGTGGAATCTGCCTCTCCGGAGGGAGATCTTTTCTTGAAAGTGGTGGGCCTAGTTGGCGCCGGCCAACGGTGCGGCCATAGGTTGAAAGGTGGAGAGACATTGCGGGTATTGACTGGAGCCACTTTGCCTGAGGGGGCAGACGCAGTAGTACCCGAGGAGATGACTGAAAGTCATTCCGGAAGAGTGCGAATGTTGGCTCCAGTGAGGCCGGGAGCCTATCTGTTGCCTGCCGGGGCCGATATTCGTCGGGGACAGCAACTCATTTCAAAAGGTAAAGTCCTTCGAGCTCCAGAACTTACCGCACTGGCAACCCAAGGATACAGTAAATTTGAAGCAATTAGACAACCTGTGGTTTCTGTATTAGCCACCGGCAGCGAATTGAAGGAAGTCGGCGACGAACTTCATGGGGGGGAGGTATTCGCCAGTAACCTTCACACTGTGTCACAGCTGGTCAAACGCTGCGGTGGA
>JAJDNT010000041.1 GCA_022340515.1 Deltaproteobacteria bacterium | reverse complement strand
GAGCTTTTCCCCTATCACCAGCAGCTTAAAAGAATATGTGCGATTTCCGGCCAGCTTGACCACCGATGACAGGGGCCGCATTTACCTGGTAGACCGCAATGGCGGCAGCATCATAATCCTCGGGCAGGATGGTTCCTTCCTGAGCAGACAGTCGGGCATGGGCTGGAAAGAGGCCAGCCTAAATTATCCAGGACAAATGTGCATTAACAAAGAGGGAGAAGTTTTTGTCGCAGACACAAGGAACAGCAGAATTCAGATTTTTAAGTTAGTTGAGTAGGAAAAAAAAGAATCAAATGAGAGGTAAAACCGTGAAAAAACATCTTATCCTATTACTGACCACCCTGGCCCTGTTTATTGGCTGCCAGGACAAAGCCCCCAAAACTGAAAAGCAGGCCGTGCAGGAAAAATCCGTGGTTGATGAATCTGCTGGTGGCGGCTTCAGCGGTACAGTGGCAGAAACCATCAAAGTTGAGCGCTATACCTACGTCCAGGTGGATACGGGCAAAGAAAAGATTTGGGCCGCAACTCCCGAATTCCACGGCCAAGTTGGAGACACGGTGGTTGTCCCCGAGGGACTGGTGATGAAGAATTTTCACAGTAACACCCTCGAGCGTGATTTCGAATTGGTCCATTTTGTAGGTGCCATTAGCGGAGCGGGAAATATTCAAGAGATGAGCCAAACGCCACAGATGCCTAGCGGTCATCCTCCCATGGGAGTAAGCAGTAGCGAAGGGCAGATTGACGTCGGTAAGGTCCAGAGGGCCGAAGACGGCAAGACCGTGGCGGAGATTTTTGCCGGCAAAGAAGATCTGGCGGGCAAGCAGGTTCTGGTACGGGGCAAGGTGGTCAAGTTTCTTCCCCAGATTATGGGGAAAAACTGGCTTCATCTGCAGGACGGCAGCGGCAGCGAGGGGACCAATGATCTGACGGTCACCACCACTGGTCTGGCCGAAGTTGGTGATCTGGTGCTGGTGAACGGCACGGTCTCGGTGAATCGTGATTTTGGCTATGGTTACAGCTATGAGGTTCTCTTGGAGGATGCCGAAATAACGGTTGAATAACCGCTTATTCAGTATTTGCCTGGATGGGATTCTGTAGTGGGCGGATGGGACAGGGGGAGTTTCTCGACAAAGATGCATTATTCGCATCTATTGGATTTCGGATTACGCTCCGTTAAAATGGCTACCGCCGATGCAGACGAGGGGCATTCCAGGGAATCCAAGCAAAACACCGGTTGCTCAGATGCACTTTGCCTCGGAAGTCCACCCGTCCCAGGGTAGGACAGTACCAAAGTCAAAGAAATTAACTTCAGTTAATTCCAGCGGCGGAAAACGCCGATGGTACCACCCACTAGGATCAGGAAGGTCCCAAGCCAAAGAACGGTCATGCCGGGTTTTATGCTGACTTCGGCAATGAAGGCCGGGGGAGTCTTTTCAGTATTCGTGCCTGAGCTGGCGCTAGGGCCATCATATTGAAGAACTATACTTCCGGCACTTGCTTGTATCTTAGCCAGAGAAACGTAGGCCTCGACCGGCCCTGGCAATCTGACTGGTTTTGCCGTGTTGCCTTCTTTGCCCATGGTGAGGATCGGCTTAAGTTTTACCGGGTCTCTGTTTTTATAAGAAACTACAAGATCGGCCCCCACACTCACCCCCTGGCCATTTTGTTGGCCCATCATGCCTGATACGTCAAAACCGACAAAAGTAATCTCGTAATCCTGAAAATCAATTTTCTCTTGCTTTTTTAACTCCAACTGTTTTTCAGCAGAGGGATTCTCCTCCTTCTCAGGTTCATAGTCCACCGGTGATATGTAAAGATCAGAGACCAGTCCCCGCCGAATGTGGGGACGGCTGAAACGTCTACTCTCGCCATATTGACTGTCCTCAGCGCGGATATCGGGCCGGGCAATGAATTCAGTGTTTCCCTTTCTGACATCCACGGGAAGATCCAAGCGCACTCCCCTGGGCTCCCGGTGAAACTCAGGGCCATTGAATTTCAACCTATAACCGAGGGTGGAATGGGAGTTACCCTGGGGTAGGCGCACCTTCTCCGAGCTATCATAAACAGATGAGAAAATGATGCCGACAAACATCAAACCAACCCCCAGGTGAGCAACTGCTCCGGCGGACAGGGTAATTTTCTTGCGAGCAAGCCTTATGGCTAGATGAAGATTTACTCCCACGGTAGCTCCGGCCAGAACAGAGAGCAAAAGCACTGCTATACCAGGATACCCTAAGTAGAGGGTGATGGACCCTGAGACCACTGCGCCTATTACAGCCCAGAGCAACTTGCGAGAAAGTCTTGAAAAACTGTTTTTTCCCCAGGTAAGCAGAGGCACGAAGCTCAACAACAGAACTATGAGAAGCGCGAGCGGCATGTTGGTGTCCACATAGAATTCATTGGAGACCTTTGAGGCTTTCTCGAGCATCCTGGTTATCAGGGGCGCAGATGTTCCTAATCCGGTTATTAACGCAGAAAGACAGAGAATAATCATGGCACCTATAAAGCCAAATTCCCTGCTAAAGTAGCTAAATTCAGCATCTTTTTTTGATAATGGAATCTCTCTAGCACGGGTTATGAAGAACCACAGGGTGATAAATAGAAAAAAGAACATGAAAAAGACAAGCCAGCCGGTAATTCCAAGGTCCGTAAAAGAGTGAACAGAAAAATCGGCAAGGATTCCAGAGCGAGTCAGAAAGGTGCAATAGATGATGAGCAGAAATGAAAAGGCAGCCAGGATGAAATTGGTCTTGCGCATTTTGCCCAGGGACAGCTGAAGAATCATCCCGTGCATCAAGGCAGCCCCTGCCAGCCATGGCAGAAGGGAGGCGTTTTCTACGGGATCCCAACCCCAGTAGCCGCCCCAACCCAAAACCTTATAGGACCAGTAGCCGCCTATAATAATGCCGGCGCCCAAACTGAGAAAGGCAAAAACCGTCCAGGGCAAGGCAGGCTTTATCCAGCGGTCGTATTCACGACGCCAGAGGGCGGCGATGGCATAGGCAAAGGGAATGGTAAAGGCGGCATAGCCCAGGAATACTACTGGCGGGTGGATAACCATCCAAAAATCCTGCAAGAGCATATTTAGCCCCTGCCCGTCAGCGGGAGTGGAGGGCAGGAGTTTGAAGGGACTCTGTTTGATTAATAGTATTGTTAGAAACAAGTGATTCAGGTTGTAGATCAACATCACCTGGGGTTCCATCTCCCCCGATCTGTGCATGAGGAAGATCCCAAGCCAAGCACCCAGGAACACCCAGAGGAGAAAGCTTCCCTCCTGGCCGGCCCAGAAAGAACTGATCAAATATTCTAAGGGGAGATCGCGGGACGAATAGTTCGCTACATAACTGTACTGGAATTCATGTCTTAAGATGGCAAGCATCAGCAAGGCAGAGGCAAGAGTCATGAAGGCGGCAAAACCAGTAAAACTATAGCGAGCCACATTCAGGGAGAGGGTGTCTTTTTCCCTTGAGTTCACCAGCCAATAGCATCCGGAAGAAATACCTATGGCAATAAGACCCAACCAGATTGTAACTTCACCAAGATTAATCATTGACCTTTAACCCGCCCCTCATATTTTGTTGGACATTTAACCAGTAGTTCCCTGGCCATGAAAACTTGCTCTTTTGGTTCATATTTGCCGATAGCCACAACCTTGTTGACGTTATCAAAATTTCCTGGTCTCGGTCCGTCATATTCCACCTGCATCTCGTCACCGCCGTCTTCGCGAAGAACGAAAATCAGGTTGTTCCTCTGCAGGTCATATCTGTCAGTACCTTTAACCACTATACCGGCCACCTGCACGGGCCGCTTGCTTGCCTTGGCCTCGCTGACGGTGACGTAACTGGTTAGGGTCGATTTAAATGAATACATGGCCATGACCATGGCCAAAACAACCACCAGCCCGCCAACAATGTAAGACTTTTTCATTTTTTCCTATCCGTAGAAGTCTCTTCTAATTTCTTGATCTTCCTATCAAGAAAAAACAAATAAAAGGCTAAACCGGACCAAATGATAAGATTGACACCCAAGACAAAGTTTAACCCTTCTTTCATTGTCTTTCTCCCTCTTGGTCTATTTTTTCTCTAACAACAAATTCAGGCTCTTGCATGGACTCTAACTTCAAGAGTCTTAATCTTAACCTAAGTATCCAGATAAACAACCCTGTGTAGGCCAGTAGTGAGCCCAAAAATACCTTCAGAGTTTTGGGGTCCATGCCGGGCTTGGCGGGGTTCATAGTATTTTCGGGATGAAGAGAGGCGGTAATTCTGGGCACCACGAAGACCAGGAAAGGCACGGTGACAAATGCCAGGATCGCATAGACCGCGGCAAAAACACGCCTTTTATCCGCATCCCCCACGGCAGAGCGAAGGGCAAAATATGCGCCGTAGATCATCAAAAGTATGACAATGGAGGTCTCTCGAGGGTCCCAATTCCAGAATGAACCCCAGGCGGCCTTGGCAAATATGGAGCCGCTTACTGTGGCCAGTAAGCAAAAGAGCAAACCCAACTCTGCGGCGGACAGGGCCAGATTATCTGCCTTGAGACTACGTCTGGCCAAATATATGCAGCTTGCTATCATGGATAACAAAAAGGAAAGGGTTGCCACCCAAGCCTGAGGAACGTGAAAAAAAAGAATGCGAGATGTCTCGCCGGGGAAGCCAGCGGCTGCGTCCGCATACAAGAAAGCTGCTACGATGATGAGGGTCATCCAGATGCTGAGAAGTACTTTTGCAATCATGGCGTTTACTCTTCCCAAATAAGGGGGAACAGGAAAAGTGACATTACGATCATAACTATTGAATAGGCGACAGCAATTCTAACCTCGGGCCAGCCAGGGTTGTTTGCGCCAACCGCAGCCTTTTCACATCCTTTGATAGCTGTAATCATAAGGGGCAAAAGGAGGGGAAAAGAGAGAACAGAAAATAGCGCCCCCCGGGCGCTGGCCTGAGCTATCATGGCCGCAACAATGGTGGTGCCTCCGCCCAAGCCAATTCCTCCGGCGATAACCATGGCGGCAAAAAAACCCGGCAGCTCTATTTCGTAGTTCATCAACAGAATAAAAGAGGGCACTATAATTAGCTCCAAAGCTCCCAGGAGGGTTAGGTTGAAAAAAAGTTTTCCCAGGAAAACCGCCTGAGGACGAGCGGACAGTTTCAATACGTCCATGGTGCCGGCCTCTTCCTCTTTTACAAAGGAGCGAGAAAGACCGGAAAGAGCAGAAAAAACCAGAATGATCCACAGGAGCACCGCGTACAAGAAGGGCTGCTCCGCCTCTCCGATACGGAAAGAGCCTATTGAGAAGCTTACGGCAATCAGGGTAGTCACAGCAAACATCAATATGGCATTTACCGCATAGCGCGTTCTGAACTCGCCGCGGAGATCCCGAAGCCAGATAGCTACGGCCTCACTCAGATAAGTTGATGACCCTGTCTCCGTAATCCACCTCCCGTTTTTCATTGGATGCAATCACCGTCATACCTCGCTGTCGCTGGGCGGCAATGATGTTTTCGACAATTTTCATACCTTTGCTGTCAAGGTTACATCCCGGCTCATCCAGGAGGAGCAGCGGAGGGTTGTGGAGTAAGGCCTGAGCGAGCTTCAAGCGCTGTTTCATGCCGGAGGAGTAATTCCTGCACAACTTATGAGTATTTTCGCTCAACCCAGTGCGCTCCATCATGGCCAGACAGCTTTTTCGGTCATATGCTATTCCACGGACTTTGCAGAAAAACTCCAGATTTTCAAGGGCGGTCAACTCTTCATATAAAGAGAATGCCGGAGCCACCATACCCACAAATCTGCGTCTGGATTCCTTGGGTATGGCCTCACCCTTGAAGAACATTGCAACCGTACCAGTTGTGGGCCTCACAAGCCCTGCGACTATGCGCAGCAGAGTACTCTTCCCGGAACCGTTCCACCCGGAGATGGACAACACCTCTCCGGGGTGCAACTTGAAAGATATATCCTTGAACAGCAAAGTCTCAGTGTAATGTTTGCAGAGGTCAGCGACTTCCAGGGAATACATGCTTTTTAAAAAGTGCTCGTATCTATGTTAATGAAACGGACCAAAATTCAATCCACCTTGAGGATGGAATAACCATGAAAGTTTAACATATTCCACCCCTTGATTGAAGTTTCTTCCACTATCTGTAACAACTCTTGCCAAGCTTTATTTGGTTATGATAAATATAACAATTCCTATGGGTACAATAGACTATGAAGGCTATAGTTTCAATATACTTCCTCTGGCTTCTGTATGCTTGGCTTTTCAACTGGAAAGGG
>JAJDNT010000028.1 GCA_022340515.1 Deltaproteobacteria bacterium | reverse complement strand
CGATTGACAAGGAGCGGCTTACCTATGGTAAGGTGCAGGATAATTAACTAAGCACGCCTTTAGTGATCCATTCACTATTTCTCAAAAACAACCGGCGCATAAAAGCCGCAGACTCTATCTCTTTGCTTCCTAGCCTTGAAGAGCAGGCCAGTAAGAAGCATCAAAGGCTGATAACCCTTCAAAAGCGCCCCCTTGCCAGAGGGTGCAAAGACATTTGATCATATGGGAATGCAACCATGCCTACCCACGAAAAGAAACGTCGATACTCACGCGCCGATGTTAGCTGGCCTGTTTTCTTGTTGACTCCGCACTGTATAGTCAGGGGAGAAACAAAGAATATCAGCCTCGGAGGTGCCTTTATCCATTTTTTATCCGATCCAGTACAGGATAGATCTTTTCGCTTGGTCATCAAACCTCCAAATTATGAGGGACTTTTGGTGGTTTCCGCCGAGGTGGCCTGGAGGAGTCGTCAGCAGGAGTCCAGGCCTATATTGCCCAGAGGAATGGGCGTACAATTCACCCAAATTCCCAGCAGCGCCCGTAGCTTTCTCGACAGTGTCTTTTCTTGTTCTTTTTGAAGGGTTCACTACTGACCCACCCTGCCCACCTTCGAAGCTATTCCTCAAGCGCCAAAAAGTTAGACCTTGCTGACCTCCAAGGGACTTCCCGGGATTAATCTCAAAATCGCCACAATTTCCGCCCTAGGCCTGAGTCACGATGTGGTTTCACCATGTTTGAGGCCTCACAATAAAGCCTTGACCGAGGCAGAAAGCGGCATTACTTTCTCCTTGGACCTCCTAGCCTCCTATTTCGAGGTCACCAGCACGAGAGCAAAAATAACCGTGCCCCTAACCGCAAGTGGAATGAGGAGGCCCCTTGCACATACCGAGGTTACTGTCATGAAGCAAGCACTCTTGCTTACTTTGGTTTGTAGCTTTTTCATTATAATTTCCCCTAGCCTTCGCCAGTCCAGTGCCAGTGAGGGCCAACAGACAGGGCAAGGTCCGGTACTATTCGACTCCTATGCCGACAGCACCGTTCGACTCGGCAATTCTTGGAGGGTCTACCTGCGTGCCAGGGACAAAGGCGGCGACATGAAGTCTATTGTTACTCTCTTGTCCGGCCCGGGGAGTTCGCCGCAAAGCGGCATCACTTGGCTCAAAAAAAAATACAGCCACGATGTCGCTGGATACATCTTCCTGAGAATTCCCCTGGACCGGAGTCTGCTTAACAGAACCTACACTCTGCAGGTTTTTGTCCGTGATTCGAAAGATAACAAGAGTGAAGCGGTGGAATTCCCCTTGTCTTTTGACCTCAAGAAGAGCACTGCAGAACTCCCACCTGAGTGGCAGGATGTAGCCGACAACAAGATTGGCTCTATGGCGCTCGAGATCAAGGTTGAGAGGCACCCAGTCGCGCCGGACCGCTTTTAAAGTCACCAAGAGAAAGCAGCTATTGAAAAATACTGCGGTCAGTCAGAGCCACTGTTTTATTGGACAAAGTGGCTATTTTCCCAGTATTTTCCCCAAAAATGTTTTCCACGTGACTGTGGACTCAGCTGATTACAGAGTTGTAGGTAATTTGGAAATGAAAATAGTATCCTGGTGCTTCTTCTGTCTTTCAGAGTCTCAGCCGCCTGCGGCAGAGTCACTAAAACAAACACCAGGGAACATCCCCAAAGAGCAAGCACTGCAAAACAAGGGCAGCGTGAGCTGCGAGGTAAACAGCATCGGAGCAACCGGTGTGAAGCTTCCGCTGCCTGGAAGGACCACCATCTGCATCGGCGCGAGGAGAAGTCAATCGGTGCAAAGCTAAATTATAAATGACAGCGACTATGCTGCTTTACCGAGTAGCTCACGCTGGCCATACCACATAGTCACCACAATGGATGGCAATTCAAAAGAAAAAAGTGAGGAAACTCCTGTTATTTTCCCACTTGACAAAATCTACCTCCTGTGTGTTAAAGTCCAGTTGCTGCGTTCTCTAGCTTTTCTGGTCCTTGGGTCTGTCACAGCCCTAGTGGGATTCTCACCTACCCTACCTTTCGCTGGCACTTATCTCATTTAACCCTAGGCCTACATCTAAATCAACGGGAGGAGACTATGGCTTTGCGCATACGTGACAGGCTTTTCGGCAGTGTTTCATCCAGATTCCACTTTGAACATCCTAGACAGTGTCCAGAGGGTCACAGGCAGATTTCTTGGGTCTCCAACGAAAAAAATGTCCACTGCTGGCTATGCGACAAAGCATATCCTATCTCTGATTGCTTTGCCCCGCACGCTGAAAGTCCTCAGGCGGCACCTCACTGAAGAGCAGTCCAACTCCCTTCTCCTCATGGCGTGAGGCACCGGTTGCGGCTAGAAACAAAATTTTGTCGTGGTTCTTTTTAGAAAATAAAATTTAATCATTTAAGCAACATAGAAAAAAACTAATTATTTGACTAGACCTCTTTTTTGTTGTACATAGCATCTTAGTGCTATAAAAAAACGTTTCTGAGGGTTATTTCGCCAAAGACTCTAACCTTACTTTATGACCCCCACTGGTTTTAAGATTGGATCGGCCTTGAATGGGTGAAGACGCCTTTCCTTGTCAGTGGGGGTTTTATTTTACTGCCTTTGCCATCCTAACCAAAATGCTCCCACCACTTTTTTTATTCCATAGTTTTGTTGAAAAATTATGTTGAAAAAGTAAAAATTTTTTTACATACTCTTTCAATGTGGTAAAGAATTCGGGCCCCCCGGAATCAGCCACCCCCAGAGGGGGATTCCATGGTCTTCCCTTCGTGCTGCAATATCCTAGAGTAATGGAGTCCAGCTGATTTTGGATTTTAGAATTCAGATTTCAGATTTGAGGGTATGGAACCTAGTGGCAAGGACAGCCTTCTGCCTCGATCTGCAATCAGCAATCTGAAATTATAAATGACACTGCCTCCAACACTCCAAAAGTGCTCGTCATCTTTACCGGCAAATCCATTGAAACCTGAGCTCGCCCAGAGAACCAGGTATTCTAAGATTAAATAAATCATGCTGGTCTGAAAGGGGATTTCCAGTGCAACTTGGCAGAGCTGAACGTAGAAAAGGGAATGAGCGGCGTAGCGGTCGTGATCGACGCAAACTTCAGGATAGACGCAAGCTTGAGGATAGAAGAAGTGGTGAAGATCGCAGGAAGTTAGCAGGTCCCCGTTACAAGGTAGTCGAAGGACAGGTGGGCGAAGCAACTGATGAAGAGCCAAAATGTCAGCGCTGTGCTGCCATCCTCGGAGAAATGAGAGTCCTCATCTTGGAATGCCCCTTTCCAGAAAAAGCCTGTCTCTATAAGCGTAACTTTGAGATAATCCACTACGTAACCTATCCGAGCGCCAGAGTTGAAAATGGCTCGGCTGTGGTAGCTAGTTCCTCTGAAGATTTTCTCTCTCCCGGCATCATTCTCATACGCCCGGACCCCATTGTGAAAGATAATCAGATTTACTTCATCGACGTCACTGAAAGTCCCACCGTCTAGCCCGGATATTTCATCATCGATATTTTTCTCACTCCCGGTTTTTCCTCAAACCATGGTTAAAGTCTTTGCGCCAGACTGACCTGTTCCTTTTCTGCCACACCCCCTCCCCCGGATAATAGTGGCATTAGTTTTCCCATTTTGGGAACTTCCTTGCTTATGATCATAGGGCTCTATTGCCTTTTATATTTATAACTAGATGTAATCAATGGACAAATGCAAAAAGGGCTGATTGGTATGATTTATGCGCCAAGCTTTCCAACAATATTAACCAACACAAATTGTTGTCAGACCCGGTCTTTTGGCGGCAGAATTGCTTTTTCCAATGGTCGAGGGAAAGAGAATAAAACTCTGCGAGGTGGTATGCACCCATTGTAAGGTAAAGCTCATGATTAGATCGACTGAAAAGGAATGCCCTGTCTTCTGTGGCAAACCTCTACCTCGACTTAAGTGATCGGATCTGGAAGAAACAACCATTTGCATGAAGAATTCGAACCTTAACCGTCCGCCGGAGGAGGACACCATGATGGCCATATTGATTCGCGGAAAATCCTGCCCTAAATGCAGGAGCACGGAAAGACATCGAATAAGGCGTAGTTTCTGGATGCGATTACTGCCCGGAAGCAGATACTATTTCTGTGAAAATTGTGATGTGAAGTTCTTATCCCTATCGGATATGTTTTCAATCTACTGGCCCTTTGGATCAGTCGCCTAACCCGCCTAACCTAATCCGAACCACTGCCCATCCTCATGCAGGTTCTTTTCTCTGGCCCTAGCAAGAAGCCACCGTGGCAACGAGACAAATCCCCACAGGTAAAATGGCCAGAGCCCAGCAAATCTTTTTGGCTTGAACCTTCAGGTTAGGTTTGGCTATACTTAACGACTTGTATTTTTTGTTTAGAGCATGGGTTGAGTTGGTGCCTTACTAATCGGAGCTCAAAGCTCTTGAGAGAAAGGCTCTCGAAACAAAGAAAAAGACTCGACAGGAGAATTTTTATGAAGCGATTAACTTATTTGGTTGTTCCCCTCTCTTTCTTGGCCCTGGTCGTGGGACCCGCCCTGGCGCAGGAATTTATTATCTATCCGGCCAAGGGCCAAAATCAGGAGCAAATGGAAAAGGACAAGTTCGAGTGTTACTCTTGGGCTAAAGGGCAGACCGGATTCGATCCCATGGAGCTGCCCACGGCAACGAGCGCGCCACCCCCACAAAAAGCTAAGAGCAGTACGGCAGGTGGCGTAGTTAAAGGCGGCGTAGGCGGCGGACTGCTGGGAGCTGGTGTGGGCGCCATCGCCGGGGGCAGCAAGGGCGCTAAAAAGGGGGCAGCCATCGGAGCGGTATCTGGCGGTGCCATCGGCGGCGTGCGAAGTTCCTCACAGCAAAAACAAGACGAGCAGGCGCGGAAGCGCTGGGAGCAGGAGCAGGTGGCCGCATATGCCCAGAAGCGTAACTCCTACAATCGCGCTTACGCTGCTTGCCTTGAAGGTAGAGGCTACACGGTGAAATGACAAGTTGGAGGGAGCTATGAGCAGGCTGAGAATGATTGGGTTGGCCTTTTTGTGTATTTTGGTGGTACCCTTTCCAGTGATTGCGGGTGATTTTGATGGTTCCAAGCCCTTGCTCTTTGCGGCGATCGAGGTTATCGAGTGCGGTCCCAATGGCGAGTGCAGCAAGGTAACCCCGGAGAGCATTGCGCTCTCACAATTTCTCAAGATTGACTTCAAGAAGAAAAAGATCTTTCCCGTGGGAGAGAGTCAAGAGAAGAAGTCCACCACTATAGAAAACATGGAACTGATTGATGGCAAGCTGATCCTCCAAGGAGCTGAGGACGGGGTGGAGGGCGTTAGAGACGGCGTGGGTTGGACCATGGCCATCGCAGAAGAGACAGGCAAGGTGGTTCTGACCGCCTCCGGCGACCAGGTGGGATTTGTTGTTTTCGGTGCCTGCACTCCCCTTTAGCCCTTATCGTTCACAAATTCTCCTAGACGTGCATAAGGATCCGTATAAGTAGGAAAGAAATTCTTACCTGCGAACCTAGCCGAATTGTGTTCTTTTTTCCATGGTTGACAGTCTTCACTCATGTTCCTCAAGGGGATTCTTGTATCTAGACCGCCATGGGGGTCAAGTTTTTGCCATCAACCTTGAGTGACGTCCGTCTACTATGTTCTCGGTTTGTGCTGCATATTAGCCTGCCAGGAGGACTTAGATCAGGCCAATCGATAAACCTCTCATCCATTTCAACTAAGGAGACAACATGACCGAGTTAAGCAAAATGGTCGTTCTGCCTGTGGATGGCTCAGAAAACGCTCTGCGATCTCTGGACTATCTTCATCTAATCTATGGCAGCAAACACAATCTGGAAGTTACCCTCAAATATGTGCTTCCGAGCCTCCCCCCAATTTTAGCAGACAATCGTTCAATGGACCGTGAGACTGCAACCAAGTTGAAAGCCATTGAAAATAAGTCCATTCGGCTGGCCGAAAAAATCCTAACCCAGGCCAAGAGCTTTCTCATCGAGAAAGGTTTCGATGGGGAGCGGGTGCAGACTCTCTATAGAAAAAAGGAGTTGGGTATTGCCCAGGATATTTGCCAGTGGGTGGAAAGCAAACGAGCGGATGCGGTGCTCATTTCCAGTCGAGGCCGAAGTCGGCTGGAGGCCTTTTTCATGGGCGAGGTCTCGAGCAAACTCTTGGAGTACTGCCGGGTGTGTCCGGTTTGGATAGTGCAGGGTCAGGTGAAATCGAATCGGGTACTAATCGCGGTTGACAGTTCGGAAAATGCCCTCAGGGCAGTGGACCATGCAGGATTCATGCTTTCCGGAACCGAGTGCCCGGTGACCATTTTTCATACCATGAGGCACTTGAGACGCTTTGTTCCTCAAGAGGTCTTGGATGAGGCCCCGGATCTGGAGGAACTCTGGAAGACAAAGGCCGGTCAGGAAATAGAACCGTTCATGAAAAAAGCCGAGGAAATGCTGGTAGAAGCAGGAGTTAGTGAGTCACAGATCAGCAAAAAGATTGTGGACGGAAGCAGAAGCGCGGCCAGCGATATATTGGAAGAGGCCCGGAATAACCAATACGGTACCATTGTCATGGGACGGAGGGGTATCTCTGGAGTGCAAGAATTTTTCATGGGCAGTGTCTCGAGCAAAGTCTTACAAAACGCCACCGCTATGGCTCTATGGATTGTTCTCTAAAACCCCAGAAGAAAACTTTGGAGTTGTCGTAATTGTCAATTTTTGAGCTTGAGCTCCCAAAAAACGAATGCTTTATCAGCCGTTATTTGGTCGTTTGGTTCAGCCTATTTCAAAGGTGAGAGAGCAATTGCTTCCGCCACCGGTGCGACCTCTGCATAGACGGGTAGCATTGCCCTATCTTGCTTTTCTAATCATCCCAAAAAAAAGATGATCTGGTTACTTGTGAGTTCACCAGTCTCGGATAGCCCAGCTCTTTTCTTGTCCACTCCTCGAATCCATGACGCCACCAAATCTATGGATATCTCATAGAATTATGATTATACTTCAGCCTTGTGTGCCTATAGCTGCGGGGCAGAGAGGAGAATGCGCACCTAAGTGCTCCATGGCTCTTTTTTTACAGATATATTTTTACTAGTTGACTAACATTTTACCCGCCCATAGCAGCCTGATACTGGAGTACTCTGATATTCATCTGGGAGTCTTAAAATCACCTGAGTAGTTTTGCTCACGGTCCAACCAGTTTCACTATGCCCGGAGGCAAATATATCCAGGAGCTAACCAATGGAAGAAGGTGCTCGTTCTACCAAAGATGACTCTCCATCAGGTTATCACGAACAAGACCAGAGGCAGGGGTGGCGGTTTGTGCTCCAATTTGGCGCAAGGTCGGCACTGCTTGCCCTCTTTTGGTGGATTCTGTCCAACGGCAATCTGGCGTCCTGGGCCATTGGCGGGCCTACGGTTCTCCTGGGAACCGGCTCCAGTCTTCTCCTATCCCATAGGATGAAACATCAGTTGCGGCTCACCGGGCTCATAAGTTTTGTGCCCTTTTTCTTCTGGCGTTCCCTTTGCGGTAGTATCGATGTGGCTCGCCGGGCACTACACCCGAAGATGCCACTGGAGCCGGCATTTATAGATTATAACTTGAGTCTGCCAAATGGTGCTCCTCGCCTCTTCATGGCCAATGCCGTGAGCCTGCTGCCGGGCACCTTAAGTGCAGAATTGCTTGAGAGTTGCCTGAAGGTGCACGTACTTGATGCCAAGGCTGATGTGGTTGGCGAGTTACAGAGTCTTGAATCCAGGGTTGCAGCGGCGTTCGCCCCAAAACCTCCTCCCAGTGTCGGTCTAGGAGAATGAGACAATGCCTGACATCTCCTTGATAGTAGCTTTTTTTCTTCTTTGCAATGTGATCGGCGGTTTGATTCGTGTCCTGCGGGGTCCAACCCCAGCCGACAGTATGCTCGCAGCACAACTCTTCGGTACCACTGGGGTTGCCATCTTGATCGTACTGGCAAAACCCATGAAGATGCCGGCTGTGCTGGACGTAGCCCTGCTGTTCGCCTTGCTGGCCGCAGTTGTGGTTGTTGCCTTTGTTGTGCGCTTCTGGGCCTCTGCCTCTGATAGGAAGTAAGAGGATATTATGCACCTCACCGAATATCTTGGTTTTGGACTGACCTTGCTTGCAATGCCCTTTTTTCTGTGCGGCACTGTAGGTCTTTTGCGCTTTCCTGATATATATACCAGACTGCATGCCCTAACCAAGGCTGACAATGTCGGCCTGGGCCTGGTCACCATGGGAGCCATGCTGCAGACTCATTCATGGGTCACTGCCTTGAAATTGTTGCTTATCTGGCTGTTGATCCTGGTGACAAGCGCAATTTCCTGTCATCTTGTAGCTCGAACCGCTCTGAGAAGGGGAATTAGACCGTGGCAGAATCGATGATATGGAGTCAGTGGCTCTTTGACCTACCGCTGGCCCTTGTTCTTCTTTGGCTTGCATGGAGGCTGTTAACCTCTGCAGATCTCTTTAAGGCGGTGGTTCTCTTCATTGCATTTGGCCTGCTCATGGCCCTGGCCTGGGTGCGTTTGCAAGCAGTAGACATCGCCCTGGCTGAGGCGGCTATCGGAGCGGGGGTTACCGGGGCCTTGTTCCTCTCGGCGCTCAACAAAATCAATAGTGAGCAACAAAAGAACGACAAGGGTCAAGCTGAGACAAAGGGGAGGAACTTATAGAAGTGCGACTTTTTTCAGCAAAACTGATCATCATCGTACTCCTCGTAGCGCTGGCTGGTCTCATTGCCTGGGCGATCTTGTCGCTCCCATTTAATGGTCCGTCTTTGAGGGCTCAGGTTTTTGCCAATATAGGACACAGTGGGGTGAGCAACCCCGTCACAGCCGTACTCTTGAACTTCCGCGGATATGACACCTTGCTGGAAATCGTCGTTCTCTTTCTCGCGGTATTAGGGGCCTGGTCTTTAGGAATGGTGCAGTTGCCTGGTCCACCGTATCCCGCTGGACTTTTTCTTTCGGCTCTTTTGCGGATCTTGTTACCGGCCATGGTGCTTACGGCGGGCTACCTGCTATGGGCTGGTGCCCATGCACCCGGTGGGGCATTTCAAGCAGGGGCGGTACTGGGAGGTGCCGGGATACTTCTCCTGCTTACCGAAGTGCGCTTTGCTTCGGCCATTGTCAGTTGGCCCCTAAGAACTTTACTGAGTGCGGGAGTTTTGGTTTTCACCGGAGTGGCTCTCGGTAGCATGTTCTTGGGCGGTCGCCTACTGGAATATCCCCGACACTGGGCCGGGATTCTCATCCTCGTCATTGAGACTGCGGCGACTCTCTCTATTGGCGTTATTTTGACGGTTCTTTTTATCGGCGGCAGACCATCAGAAGCCGATCGCACCCTATCGGTAAAATCAACTGGAAAGAGAAAGGACAAGTAGCAGTCTCATGAATATCTCCCTGCTTTATAGTCTCGTGGGTTTGGCTCTGTTCAGTCTGGGATTGTACGGCCTCATTGCATATGGTCACCTCCTGCGAAAGATCCTTGCCGTAAACGTTATGGGGAGTGGGGCCTTCCTCATTTTGGTAGCTTTGGCCCGCGGCTGGCGCCAGACCTCTCCGGACCCGGTTCCCCACGCCATGGGTCTCACCGGTCTGGTTGTGGCAGTTAGCGCCACAGCTCTGGCTCTCGCTCTAGCCTGCCGCGTTCAGGAAACGACCGGCAGCACGCAACTCACCGAAGATGGATCCGACTGATATGGTTGCCCTTATTCCTTGGTCTGTGTGGATTATTTTTCTCCCTCTTTTGACGGGCATTTTCGCCTTTCTCTTTCGTGGCCGTGGAGCCCAGCTGGGTATCGTTACCGCCGTTGGCCTGCTACCCCCTCTGATAGGCCTCACCTGGCAGGTGCTGAGTTGCGGCCCACAACACTACTCTGTCGGAGGCTGGGGAGCCCCGTTGGGTATTGACCTTTACGCCGACGGTCTATCCATTATCATGCTGGTGATGACCGCACTCGTGGGCATCGGCACCACTTTCTATGCTACAGGCTACTACTCTCCCACCGGTGAGACTAAAGAAAAGAACCATCAACAGGACCCCGCCCTCTTCTGGTCCCTTTGGCTGCTCCTGTGGGCGGCCTTGAACTGTCTTTTCCTGTCCGCCGACGTCTTCAACCTTTATGTTGCCCTGGAATTTCTGGGGCTCTCGGCTGTGGCCCTAGTAGCCCTGGCAGGAGGGCCAAGTGCTGTCGCCGCTGCCATGCGCTACCTTCTTGTCAGTTTACTCGGTTCCCTGAGCTACCTGTTGGGCGTGGCTTTGTTATACTTCGCTCATGGTACCCTCAGCCTTGGCTTGCTCGCAGAAAGTGTGACCTCCTCTCCGGCTAGTTTTGCGGCTACCACCTTAATGACCGCTGGGTTGGTTATGAAAACAGCGCTTTTCCCGCTGCATTTCTGGCTACCGCCGGCACACGCCAACGCCCCCGCCCCAGTTAGTGCAGTCCTTTCCGCCCTGGTAGTGAAAGCCTCCTTTTACCTGCTCCTCAGATTATGGTTTCAGGTTTTTACAAATACGGTCACACCATCAGTTGCCCTTTTGCTTGGCATACTGGGAGTTGCCGCCATTTTCTGGGGCTCGGTCCAGGCCCTGATGGCGCAACGATTGAAGCTGCTGGTAGCCTACTCAACCGTGGCCCAGCTAGGATACATCTTCCTCGTATTTCCCCTAGCCCAAGGCAAGGGAACCGGCTTTAGCGCTTGGTGCGGTGGCCTGTATTTCATTCTTTCCCACGCCTGTGCCAAGGCGGCGGCATTTCTCGCGGCGGGCACGGTGCTCTATGGCTTCGGCCATGACCGGATCGATGAACTTGCCGGGATCACTCAGCGTCTGCCGGTAACCATGTTTGCTTTCGGCGTCGCCGGGGTGAGCCTCATAGGGCTACCGCCCAGTGGAGGCTTTATAGGCAAGTGGCTATTGCTAAACGCCGCCCTGGCCGGAGGCCAGTGGTGGTGGGCAATAGTGATCATCATAGGCGGTCTCCTGGCGGCTGCCTATGTGTTTCGTTTCTTTTCGCGCGCCTTCAGTTACGTTGAACAAGTGCCCATATGTCGGGACGTACCATGGAGCATGGAGTTGACCGCTCTTGCTCTTGGTCTCTCAGCTATGGCACTCGGCATCATCGCGACGCAGCCTTTGGCGGTCATGCAAATCGGCGCTCCGCTGGCTGGGCCGGTACTCACAGGAGGACTGCCGTGAGTCTGGACTTCTGGCTGCCATTAATGATTGTACTGAGCTCACTGGTGCCTGGTATCCTCATATTCTGCCTGCCGGAGGACCGCATTGGGCTGCGAACTGCGGCGAACTTGGTAGGTGCCACAGCAAAGCTCCTGCTCACGGCAGTGATGATATGGGGCGTCTTCCACGGTCACGTTTACGAGACCAGGCTGCCACTGCTCCCCGGCATGGATCTCGTCCTCAGCGCCGATGCCCTCTCAGTCCTCTTTGCCACGCTTTCAGCCATTCTCTGGTTCCTTACCACTTTGTATGCCATTGCCTACCTGGAGGCCTCGCCGCAATCCCGCAGCCGTTTCTTTGGTTTTTTCAGTCTTTGTGTCAGCTCAACCGTTGGGTTTGCCTTGGCCGGTAATCTCATTACTTTTGTCATGTTCTACGAGATGCTCACCCTTTCCACCTACCCGCTGGTGGTGCATCGCGGCAGCCCCGAAAGCATGCGCGCAGGAAAGATTTATCTTGCCTATACGCTTTCGGGTGGTGCTGTGCTTTTGATAGCTGTGGCCTGGCTCAAGGCGCTGGTGGGACCGCTGGACTTCACCGAGGGTGGTATGCTGGTAGCCTTCGCCGGTTTGTACCGGCATGAATTCATTGTTATCTTCGCCTTGCTCATCGCTGGCCTCGGAGTGAAAGCTGCCCTAGTACCGCTGCACGGCTGGCTGCCTGTGGCAATGGTGGCCCCCGCGCCCGTGAGTGCACTTCTCCACGCGGTGGCAGTGGTCAAGGCCGGCGCCTTCGGCATCGTCCGGGTTGTCTATGATATCTATGGTATCGAATTTGCCGCCAAGTTGGGGGTTCTTGGCCCGCTGGCCGCTGTTGCTTCCTTTACCATTGTCTATGGTTCATTGCGGGCCCTAAACCAGGATGGGCTTAAAAAGAGGCTGGCCTATTCCACTGTCAGCCAAGTTTCCTATATTGCCTTGGGAGCAGCAGTTTTGGGGCCCGTGGCCACCATTGGTGGTCTAGTGCACCTCGTCCACCAGGGATTGATGAAAATCACCCTTTTCTTTTGCGCCGGCAACCTGGCGGAAACCCTTGGCATTCATTACATAAGCGAAATGGACGGCGTCGGCCGGCGCATGCCCTCTACAATGGCGGCTTTTACCCTGGGCGCTCTCGGCATGATTGGAGTTCCGCCCCTGGCAGGATTCATCAGTAAGTGGTATCTGGGCGCCGGTGGCCTCGCCGCTGGACAGGATTGGATAATCCTGGTTCTAGCGGCGAGCAGTCTGCTCAATGCCGGATATTTTTTACCCATTATATACCGCGCCTGGTTCAAGGAGCCACGGGGACCGTGGCCCGAGGATAATTATGGTGGATGGCTGGAAACTCACTGGATGCTTCTCCTACCAGCTTTAATTACAGCTCTTCTGGCACTGGCTGCTGGTCTTTTGGCCGATTCCCCATTCAGTCCTTTACAGTGGGCTCGGTTGATCGCCGCGAGGGAATACGGACTATGAGTTTTCTGGATCTGTCCGAGATGGCACAAAAACTCCTCCTAATGCTGGGGCCAGCACTCCCCCTCGCGATGGGCCTGGCTCTTCTCCTGCGCAGTTGGCAGAAAATCCTCAGCCGGCTAAACGGCTGGTCGGCTTTGCCGGCACTGGCAGTAGCTGTAATCCTGCCCTTAGATACATATGCTGAATTTTCCTGGTTACTGTTGAAAGTACGTTTGGGGCTGGATGACACTGGGAGGGTCTTCCTCTTTTTCACCTCTTTGCTGTGGTTGCTAGCAGGCGTATTTGGTAGAAGCTATATGGCCAAGGACCAAAATCAGAAAAGATTCTTTTTCTTTTACTTACTCTCCATGAGCGGAAATTTTGGTCTTATTTTGGCCCAAGATATGGCTAGCTTTTATCTCTTCTTCGCCCTGATGAGTTTTTCATCTTATGGTTTGGTGGTTCACAACGGTGACGCGGAAGCCTTGAGGGCCGGTCGGATCTACATCTATCTTGTGGTTCTGGGAGAGGTGATGCTATTCAGCGCCTTGGTTATGCTCTACGAGACCACAGGCTCACTGAATCTTGCTCCTTTAGCTCTCGCTCCCGCAAACAACATCATCTTTGCCCTCTTCTTCCTGGGATTTGGCATCAAGGCCGGTGCTCTACCACTCCACGTCTGGTTGCCCCTGGCACACCCAGCAGCTCCCACACCGGCCAGTGCAGTACTGAGCGGTGCCATGATCAAGGCTGGCTTGCTCGGATGGCTTCGTTTTCTGCCCTTGGGTCAGGTAGCATCTCCTGAATGGGGTAGTTTGTGCATTCTTGCCGGCCTAGTCGCTGCCTTTTTCGGTGTTATCGTGGGTGTGTTTCAAAAAAATCCAAAGACGGTACTAGCCTATTCCAGTATAAGCCAGATGGGTTTCATGACGGTGAGTATGGGTGTCGGGCTCTCAATACCAGCGATCTGGCCGGTGGCCCGTGCCGCGGTGATTACTTACGCTCTGCACCACGCCTTTGCCAAAGGAGCCCTTTTTCTCGGTGCAGGATTGGCACCTAAAATAAAAGACGGCAGGCTGCAAAAATGGTTGCTCGCCTTCGGCCTCGGACTTCCCGCCCTAGCGCTTGCAGGAGCTCCTTTAACCAGCGGGCTAGTGGCCAAAACTGCCTTGAAGCTCGCCATCGCTCCTCTAACTGGCCCTTGGCCCGAATACCTCGCGCTGCTCCTCCCCTTGGCAACAGTTGGCACGACTCTTCTTATGATCCGCTTTTTCGTCACCGTGTGGCCGGTTCGCTTCGCCAGTTCTCCAGGAGCGTTGGGACTGCGACTGCCGTTCATTGTAATGGTATTCTTCGTGGCTCTGGGTGCCTGGCTATTGCCCGAGGCACAAAAGTCGGCCCATAAAGCGCTGTCTCTTGATTCTTTTTCTCTCGCTCTCTGGCCAGTTGCTGCCGGGATTCTTCTAGCCTTGGTGGCTTTCGCCCTGTTTCGAAGAAAAACCGACAGCGGGATACCTTCTATACCCGCAGGAGATTTAGTTGCAATAGTTTCCTGGTTAGCCAAACCCTGCCAGCACGTGTCCCAGAAGTATCTGGGGCCAGGCATTCAAGAGCTCCGTGCCACTTTGTCCATGCGACTCTCTCCATTCCTGCAGGTATACAAAAAAACTGAATTCCTCTGGCACATGGAAAAAGTATTGAGCAGTTGGCTCGCAGTGGGGACCGCCCTTCTCTCTATGTCGGTCGTTTTTTTCTTACTGCTCTTGTTTTCATGGCAATGAGAAACATCCTGCCAAAGTGACATCTCTTACGCTCTGTTTGAATCAATTTAGTTTACTGGCGTAACAAAACCATCAGGCTTTACGGCAAGGACCGAGCAGTCCACCTTTTGGAGTATCTTTTCGGCCGTGTTCCCTATAAGAAAGCCACGGACACCAGATCTGCTCAGGGTACCCATAACAATAAGATCTGCCCGCTTCCTTTCTGCTAGCTCCGGAATCACTCTTCCCGCTTCACCTTTTATAATATGTACCCGGTGGTTCATGCCTTGCAGGTCATATCCCTCCAAGAGATCATTCAACTTCTCTTTATGAGCGGCTTCAGCCTCCCTCACCAACCTATCGATCTCCTTTTGCTCCATTCTTCCGACTCCGCCCCGCAGGATGGTTTCGCCGTAAAGTGACCAGGCGTGAACAACGAACAGTTCGCTCTGCTCCAACTTTGCTAGGGAAGTTGCCAAATCCATGATCTTGGCATTAAGTTTGTTTTTCTGCTCATCCGATGGATCTGGGTCCACTGCAGCAATTATCCGACCGTAACGTTCAACCCCTTTTTTAACTACCCAAACCGGACAGGGGCACTTCCTCATTAAGTGCATGGCAGTACTGCCAAATAGCATACCCTTCAATCCCCCTTCTCCCTGGGCAGTCTTCATTAACAAGTCGTGGTTTTCTCGCAGCACCTCACGGATTATCTCGAGAAAAGGTTTGCCAAAGAGCAACGTAGCTCCAACTTCCAGCCCTTCCTCCTTCATCGGCTCGATTGTACTTTCAAGACCCTTTTGTCGCTCTTCGCTGACAAGCTGCTTGAGTTCTTGAAATGGCGCCGAAGCATAGATTTCACCTGAATCCCATGAGTCGTCTTCTATAACATCAACCACGGTCAGTTTGGCCTGATTTCTCCTGGCAAGCTCGACCGCGCGCTTTATTGTCAGATGATGTTCAGGTCTCGTGTCATGCAATAGAAGTATGTTTTTGAAGCGGTGCATAGGGTAACTCCTTGCTTAGCAATTAATCATCTACAATTCTGGGCCCTTGTTCCCACGCAATGCAGCCTGAATTCTGATGAATTCACCAACGTTGTCCATGGTAAGTAGGCCAACTAGCGTTCCGCTGTGAAAAACAGGAAGCGTATGGCACCTGCAGTCCTTCAATTGCATAAAGGCAGTCTCTAGCATATCAAAGGAATCCACTGTGGTGAATTCTCTCTGCATGACTTGCGAAACCGGTACGTCTTGGCCTTTCTGGCTCAAAGCAGTCAGTAGGTCATTTTGCGTCAGAATGCCCATAACGCGTCCGTCTTGAACCACTGGAAAATCTCGCTGCGATCCGGCTAAGGTGAGCTTCACTGCCTGGGCAACCGATTCGTGGGGTGAAAGAGTGCGAAAATCAGTTAACATCGACCGTTTCACCGGGATGCCACCAATGGATGATCTCATCTGTACCATGCTCGCTTCTTGGGCAGCGCCAATCCAGACGAAGAGAGCGATGAACAGCAAAAAGGGATTGGTAAACAAGCCAATGAATCCGAAAACAAAAGCCATCCCCTGACCAACACTGGCAGCTATTTGTGTAGCCCTGGTGTGGTCGGTTCGCATGGCGAGCAGCGCTCGAAGCACCCGTCCGCCGTCCATGGGGAAAGCGGGCAGCATATTGAAAACCGCAAGAAAAACATTCACTACCATGAGTCGCTCAATAAATGAACCGGTTGTAATGGTAAGCTGCTTGAAAGGTTCCAGACTTTCGCTAAAAAGAAGCCAAACAAATAAAACTGCTGCAATCACCACATTTACAGCAGGTCCGGCGAGGGCAACCCAAAGCTCGTGTAGGGGATTTTCCGGCATTCGCTCTAAGCGCGCCACACCACCAATGGGCAACAGAGTGATATCGCGGGTTTTTATCCCGTATTTTTTCGCAGTAATTGCATGGCCGAACTCATGAAGCAGAACGCAGGCGAAAAGGACAAGTATGAAGCCAACACCTGCAGCAACAGCCTCAAAAGTCCTCCCCCGCGTCCAATGAACCACTCCCAACCATCCTAGCAAAAGAAAGAATGTCAGGTGAATGTATACAGGAATTCCGGCGTAAGTTCCAAATTTTATTGACCATTTCATAGTTAATTCAATCTCCCACTGAAAGAATTATTTTCCCCATAGATTCTCGAACACATCCTGAGCTTGGCAGTTGCGAATAAGGTAAGTTTTCTTTTGTTTTTGTAAAGGGTACTGTGATGGTGATTTGCCCGCGGATAGAAGGACTGGCGATATTCTGACCCTCCAACGAACTCCGCTGAGGAGAAACTCTCCTGGCCAAACAAAACTCCAGGGAACTTCACGGCGTCAAAGAAACTATCGACTTCCGCAGGGATATGGATTACTATTCCTGTCCAATCTTTGGCCACATCTCAGAGGGTAGGCCCTCTGGATCGCCGGCCCTTTACTGAATTGCGCCATCGCTTGGAGTACCCCCTCATGGGCTGGTCTCTGCTTGCAACATTTACTCTAGCTCTCTTGGCACCGTTCCTTCACCGTCCTCTGGGTCGTGCCACGGGATGGGTTCTGGCTCTCTTGCCACTTTCCTTGGTTGCCTATTTTGCACGGTATCTTCCCATATCGCCCGGGGAGAGGTTTGTAACAAGCTGGTCCTGGGTGCCAAGTCTCGGTGTGGACCTTTCATTCGCCCTCGATGGCCTTTCCCTCATCTTTGTGCTCCTGGTGAGCGGAATTGGTGGTCTTGTGCTTATTTACTCAGGGGCCTATCTTGGAGAGCAAACTGGCGGGGGTCGGTTCTTTGCATATCTTCTTCTATTTATGGGGGCGATGCTTGGACTCGTTCTCAGTGACAACGTGATTACCCTTTTTGTTTTCTGGGAATTGACCAGTATCAGCTCCTATCTTCTCATCGGATTCCACCACCACACCGAGACGTCCCGGGCCTCTGCTCTCAAGGCACTTCTGGTGACCGGCGCAGGTGGTCTGTTACTTCTGGCGGGTCTTCTTCTCATGATGCTCGCCGCTGTACAGTTGGGATTGCCCCTTGAAAAGGCCGGCCGGATCTCTGCTATGTTTTCCCTGAATTTTCATCACCATCCCCTCTATCTGCCGATCCTGGTTTTACTTCTTCTGGGTGCCTTTACCAAGTCGGCCCAGGTTCCTTTCCATTTTTGGCTCCCAGCGGCCATGGCCGCGCCCACCCCCGTGAGTGCCTATTTGCATTCAGCAACCATGGTAAAAGCCGGAGTCTATCTCTTGGCGAGGTTCCACCCAATCCTCGGCGGCACTATCCCCTGGGA
>JAJDNT010000024.1 GCA_022340515.1 Deltaproteobacteria bacterium | reverse complement strand
ATTAGAATATTCCAGCCGGATAGCTACCTGTCCCTAGACTATGCTGAAAGGGAAGTGGAATTGTTTCGCAAACTGCCCGAGTTAGGCGCAGACGGCTTTCCGGAAATCGAATATAAGCAACTGCCTGTTGCTGATACTGATCCTTTGGAGGAACAGCTCCGCGCCTTTTCGGACTCCGTGCGTACCGGCAAGAGACCGATGGTGAGTGGAGAAGAGGGGCGTAAGGCCCTTGAGGTTGCTACCCAAGTAAGCGAATTGATAAAGAAACAGATGGAAAGCTTGGGAGTTGCCTTCGGCTTGCGCTGAAATTTCTGACTGAAACGGCGGTTTAGTGGGACTGTGTGGGCGACGCGAGGCGCCTTGTACTATCTTTTTGTGCTCTATGTGGTAGGTCGCTTTTAGGCAAAAAGGCAAAAGCCTCTTTTGTCAAAAAACAGGGCCAAAGGTGGCTAATAAGAAGAGGGTATTAATTATAGCTGGAGAAGCTTCGGGGGATCTGTACGGGGGGAATCTGGTGAAGGCCATTCGCACCGTAGATCCCTCTATTTATTTTGTGGGCATGGGCGGCTCACACATGAGGGAAGCGGGCGTGAGACTACTCCGTCATGCTGAAGAGATGGCCGTAGTTGGTTTGCCCGGAGGGAAGCGGCTTTTTACCATTTTCGAGGCTTTCAGGGAACTCAAGGCCAGCCTTGTCCATTGGCGGCCAGACTTGATAATTTTAATCGATTATCCTGAATTTAATCTAATGATGGCTGGTAGAGCCAAGAGACATGGCATCCCGGTAATGTACTATGTGAGTCCACAGATTTGGGCTTGGCGGTCGAAAAGAATCGATACCATTCGTCGTCGAGTGGATAGGATGGTGGTGATTCTTCCCTTTGAGAAAAAGTTGTATCAAGAGGCGGGAGTGAAAGTATCCTTCGTAGGCCATCCGTTGCTGGATCTCATTGAGGTGAACAATGGAGAGGGATCAATTTGCCGGCAATATAGCAAGAATGGTTTATACAAGTTGATAGGGCTCCTTCCGGGGAGTAGGAGTAGCGAAATATCAAAACTGCTGCCAGTTATGCTCGACACGGCAGCCATTCTTGTCGATATGATCCCCAACATTCACTTTCTTGTGCCTTTGGCACCCACCATCAGCACCGACCAGGTCAATCCTTACTTAAATGGCAGAAACCTGCCTTTGACGGTGGTTAAGAACAGTACTCATGAAGTTATTCGGGCATGTGAAATGATCGTTGCCGCCTCAGGCACGGTTACTTTGGAGGCGGCTATTCTCGGGACTCCACTGGTGGTGGTGTACAAAGTTAACCCTCTGACCTACTGGTTTGGGAAAAGGCTGGTAAAAGTGAATCATGTTGCCCTGGTTAATATAATAGCAGGAGAGACGGTAGCACCGGAGTTGATCCAGCACCAAGTCACCCCGGAACTTATTGCCCGGGAGTCCATGAAGATCTTCAATGATGACGAACGCAAGGTCTGGATAAAGGGCAGGCTGAGAGATGTGCGCCGGGAGTTGGGAACTCCAGGCGCTTCTGAAAAAGCGGCAGCTATAGCCCTTGAACTAATGGGTAGGGGATAATTATCCCATGAATTCCTATCGACGATTACTGGAGTTGGTCAAACCGTACTGGCACCGCCTGGCAATTGCCATGTTGTGCATGGTGGGGGTGGCTCTCTCCACCGCTGCTTTACCATATTTGGTCCAACCTGTTCTAGACGACATCTTTATCCAAAAAAAAGCAGAGATGCTAAAGTTTCTCTCCGTAGCAGTCTTTCTGGTCTTCTCTGTTAAAGCTTTGACTGAGTGGGGGCAGACCTACCTGATGAGCTATGTTGGACAGCGGGTAGTCGCCCACTTGCGGCAGCAGCTATACGACCACCTCCAGCGTCTGCCACTCTCCTTTTTCGACCGTATGCCCACAGGGCTCCTGATGTCTCGGGTCACCAACGATGTAAATTTGATTCAAGGAGCAGTTTCAAATGCAATAACCGGGTTGCTTAAAGATCCGCTCACCTTAATCGGACTAATGGCCGTCATGTTTGCCAGGGACTGGCAACTTTCGTTGATCTCCATGGTGATCTTGCCATTTGCATTTTTTCCGGTAGTGAAGTTTAGCAGGATGCTTCGGAGGATAAGCACCAAGAGCCAGGAGTCTATGGGAGACATTTCTGTAATTCTTCATGAGACCATAAGCGGCAGTCGTATCGTCAAAGCATTTGGCATGGAGGAGTATGAAAAAGAGAGGTTCAACAAGGAAAACACAAGATACTTCCGTTATTTAATGAAGTCAGTAATAGTACGGGCCCTCTCTTCACCTTTGATGGAGTTTTTTGGTGGCATTGCTATCGTCTTCGTCATTCTTTACGGGGGTCATAGAGTTATCCAAGGTGTATCCACCCCAGGAGAGTTTTTCTCTTTTTTGGGAGCTTTGCTTTTACTTTACGATCCGATAAAAAGATTGAGCAGGATAAATAACGTGGTGCAGGAGGGAATTGCAGCGGCCATAAGGATCTACGATATCCTGGATACCTCGCCAGGGATTCAAGAGAAACCTGATGCAATTCAACTCCCGCCCATGCAAAGAGAGCTTGAACTGAGCAATGTCCAATTTCGTTATGATAACGAGCCGGTGCTCAAAAACATCAACCTAAAAATATCTGCCGGCGAGGTCGTGGCAATCGTGGGGGTGAGCGGGGCAGGCAAAAGCACGCTGGTGGACTTGATCCCCCGTTTCTATGAAATTTCCGATGGAGTCATCCTCATCGATGGCGTGGATATACGGGATGTGACCATGGACTCACTTCGTAGTCAGATAGGCATAGTAACTCAGCAGACCATTCTCTTCAATGACACGGTGCGCAACAATATTGCCTACGGTGATATAAATAAGGACGAAGAAGAAATAATCGCCGCTGCCAGGGCAGCAAACGCCTATGACTTCATTATGAAATTGGACCAGGGTTTCGATACAGTAATCGGTGAACAAGGGGTGCGACTCTCAGGGGGAGAGCGGCAGAGACTATGCATTGCTAGGGCCCTGCTCAAGAATGCGCCCATCCTTATTCTAGACGAGGCCACCTCCTCATTGGACAGTGAAGCGGAGATGGAAGTGCAGAGGGCCTTGGAGAACCTTATGGCCGGACGAACAACCCTGGTTATCGCCCATCGACTTTCAACCATTAAGAATGCAGATCGAATAGTAGTTATCTCTAATGGTCTTATTGTAGAAGAGGGACGTCACGATGAGTTAATGGAGTGCGATGGTGAATACTGCCGCCTGTATGATATGCAGTTCGCCCAACTCGACAACAAATCTAAGGCCAGCACCGTATCAAAGGTAAGTGACCAGGTGAGCAAATAACCCTGGAGACTAGAGAAATCCAAACTTCAACTATCCACGGACCTCCCACATGTTTTGGCTCTACAATGTCCTGTGGCTTTTGGCCTTCCCAGGTGTTCTTGGCTATCTTGTTCTCCGAAGCCTGTTTTCCGGAAAATACCGTCATAACCTTAGGCCGCGTTTGGGTTTAGGTCTAAAGGATAAGGTGAAGACAAATAATCGGAGGGTGATCTGGGTGCACGCCCTTTCCGTGGGCGAGGTGCTTTCCGCGGTTTCCTTGCTTTATAATTTGAGAGATGAATTTCCTCAATATGAACTTTTTTTTACCACCACGAGCGAAACTGGACAGCAGGTCGCCCGAGAAAAACTTGCAGGGCTGAATTGTCGCTTCTCCTACCTGCCGCTGGATCTCTGGTGGATTGTTCGGAGGATGGTAAAGGCCATTGGGGCCAGTCTATTTGTGCTGGTTGAAACAGATCTGTGGCCGAACCTCCTCTGGTGTCTAGCTAGGGAAGGAACTCCTGTTGTTTTGG
>JAJDNT010000012.1 GCA_022340515.1 Deltaproteobacteria bacterium | reverse complement strand
TTTTGTCAAGAAGATAACTGCCGAATAATACAGTTAATATTTTCTGCTAACTGGCGCATGATAACTTTTTCTTATTTTCAATGACCCAGCACTACAAAGGGGGCACCATAGTGGAAGTTTCAAGAGAAAGACGGAAACACGAAAGAACCGTGGTCAACTGGCCCGTGGTTGTTGTAACTCCGCAACGTTATATAGGGGGAGAAGCCAAAAACATAAGTGTGGGGGGCGCCGCTGTTGTTTGTACTCGAGATCCGGGCCGCTCTGAACCCCTGCGTTTGGCCATAAAAATTCCAACTAGCGAGGAGTTGCTGCAAGTGACAGGTGTTGTGGTTTGGTCAAATTTGACGGCCCAGCTTAACGATCTCTATGGTTGCGAAACAGGAATAAGGTTCACTAGTTTTATAGGAAAGAGCCGTCAGTATCTGGTTGAAGCTATTGCTGAGTGTCTCAGGTTAAAATGAGAAAAAGAATTCTTGTCGAAATATTCCATTAGTGATATATGACCCCCATATGAATCCGCCCTTCTAAATCTCAGTTCACCTGAGCCGTTTGTTTGATGAATTGCTGTGGCAGCAAGTTGTTCATAAGACAACGGGCTTGACGAATCTTCTTCTGAGAAAAATTGGGGTGAAAGATGCTGTTTCCAGAGAATCAAATAGACTTGTTTCTAGCCCGGATCATAGATAAATTATCTGTACTGAGATGACCTGGGATTTTAAACATGCCGATAACTTCAGGAAGACGCCAGTTCTCCAGGACCCTTGTTAGGTGGCCCGTTACTCTCCTCACCTCGCAGGATAAGACTGAGGGGGAGACGGAAAACGTCAGTCCAACGGGGGCATTTATTTCCTGCAAAAACGAACCCATCTCAGAGGGCAGCGTTCGCATGGTAATTAGAGTGCCCGGCCACCAACCAATAAACGTCGCAGGAAAAGTGGTGTGGTCCACTATACTGAAACCAAATGCAGGGCCCCCATCATTTGGTGTGGGTGTTAAATTTACAAAGATCTCGGATAATGACAGCCATTTCTTGCGAGAGGTGATTCTGAAGCGCTACGGTAAAATGGCTGAGCGCTTTATTAATAAGAAAAAACCCTAACACCCTACCTCTGCAAAGCCCTTCCACCATTACCTCCTCCATCAATAATTTTTATCCGCTGATCCTTGTTAGCAGAACTCAGCAGTTCGGTGCAATCTCACCGGCCTAGGCTCTTTCTTGCCTGCAGGAAGCAATCTGGCAGATGAAATATAGCGGTTGCAGAGCGCAGGGGAAAAAACAACAGGACTAGAACTCGTGCTTTATAGTATAAAAGAAAATTCAATAGCCAGTCAGGGAGCATAGAGCAATTTCGGATTTCGGATTTGGGATTTAGAAAACAGTGTTAAACATATTTTAACTCTATGCCCTATGCCCTATGCCCTATGCCCTATGCCCTATGCCCTATGCTTATAACTCTTTTAAGGGTCATGCAAATGGACGCTGGGGACGAACTCGTAATTATCGTGGACGAAGGCAATGGTGAGGTGGGGGTTGTTCCCCGGCGAGAAATGCGAGCGGGTCGTCTCCGACACCGGGCAACATATATCTTAGTTTTCAATTCCAAGGGCGAGATCTTCGTGCAGAAACGCACTCAGACCAAAGACGTTTTTCCAGGATACTTTGATGTGGCAGCAGGAGGTGTGGTGCTGGCAGGAGAGAGCTACGAAGAAGGAGCGCTCCGTGAACTCGAAGAGGAACTGGGAATTAGAGAAATACCATTGACCTCGCTTTTCGATTTCTATCATGAAGATGAACATATTCGATTGTGGGGCAGAGTTTTTTCCTGTGAGTACGATGGACCTCTGGTCTTACAAGAAGAAGAGGTTGAAAGTGGGGAGTTCATGAGGGTCGACGAGGTATTGCGACTGGCTGCAATAAAGCGGTTCACACCTGACTGTCTGTATGTGCTCAAGCGTTATCTCGGAGATCACAGGTAAAGCAAGATGTGAGATGTGAGATCTGAGATCTGAGAATTGAGGAATTCAGGGATTTAGGAATTGTGGAATTAGGGCACGGCAGTCCGCAAACCTCTTTTAATCTTGAATTCCTCAATCCCTCAATTCCCTAATTCCTAAATTACTTTGCCCCATGCCTTTGGCCGTGGATACAGATAATTGCGGACAGGACCCCATTTTTCTGATAATGTCGGTAACATTTCTGCAGGGTTCCAGTACCATGAGCATGACGAAATCCTCCAAATCTCAACCACTTCTGTTGATGGTCGCCGGAGCCAAAGGGGCTGTGGGGTCCACTCTTGCGGTTGTGGTCGCGGCCATGTCCCAAAGACCCGAGGCGATTCTACCTAGCTTAACAACCGCCCAGATGCTCGCAGATTTGCTTCCCTCCAAGCCTGTCCATATGGTGGGGTGGGATTGGAATGATAGTTCACTCTTTGAATGCATCAAAGCGCACGGGGTACTGTCAAAAGAGCTATGGGAGCCATATGAACGAGAACTCGCTCAGGTTAAAGTGCACGTACCGCCTAAGGCCAGCCTAGATCTCCCTGGTCAGGTGGATAGTCTTAAACAAGACATTTTAGCTTTCAAAAAGCAATACCCCCAGGCCGCCAGTGTTTTAATCAATCTATTGCCAGCCGCTCCAACAAGAGATCTAAATAAGTTAGAAAATCTTTCCCAACTGTATTCAGAGGTTGGCCCGGAAGATCTCCCAGACCTTCCCTACATTCTTGCGGCTATCCTCGCCGGGGTGCCCATTGTGAACTTCACACCCAACCAGGTAGAAATTCCTGTTGTGATCAAAGAGGCTATCAAGCAAGGAGTACCTATATCTGGGCGGGATGGGAAGACCGGACAAACCTATTTAAAGGTGGTGCTGGCTTCGGCTTTGAAAGCCAGAAATCTCATTGTGGATGGGTGGTATAGCCTGAACATCCTCGGCAATGAAGACGGGAAGAATCTGATGGACCCCCATAGAGCCGCCGGCAAGCTGTCGAACAAGACCGATATATTGGACGATATCATGGGTTACCAGGTGGGGGAGAGGTATGGCGTTTCTTCCCACAAGGTTAAGATAGAATACTATCCCCCCAGAGGTGACGCTAAAGAAGCATGGGATGTGATTGACTTCCTCGGAGTATTTGGGCTGCCCATGAGCCTACGCTTGAATTTGCAGGGCCGAGATTCAATTCTGGCAGCTCCTCTGGCACTGGATCTGGCACGCTGGATGGTTGTCCTGCAGATGGCCGGTCGTTCGGGCCCGGTTCCCGAGTTGGCATTCTACTATAAACGGCCAGTGGGCCATGAGGCCCCGCTGACTTTTCAGGACCAGGTTGCCGTCCTTCGGGAGTTGGGATTGTGGTGCCGCGAGAGAATCCTGTAAGAGATGGAGCAGCAGCCAGCTTAAAAACAGACGACAGACGACGGAGGACAGAGGACAGCGGGAAGGAAGTCAGTGGAAACTATGCGCTATGCACCAAGGACAGGAAACGAATAATGATATTAGGATACAGCACCAACGCCTTCGTAAAATTCTCCCTATTCGAAGCAGTAGAAAAAATTGCCCATCTGGGTTTCCGCGGCGTAGAGATCATGTGCGACAGGCCACACCTTTATCCGCCAGATTACGGAGAGGAAAAATTAGCTCGCCTCAAAACCTTGATCAATGAATGTGGTCTCAAAGTCTCAAATCTGAACAGCTTCACCTTGTTTGCCGTTGGGGATACCTATCTGCCATCTTGGATCGAACCCCAGGAGGAAAGGCGAGAGATCAGAATTCAGCACACCCTACAGTGCTTAGAGCTAGCCGATTTTTTCGACTGTAAGAATATTTCCGTTCCGCCGGGCGGACCTCTGGCCGGCATGGCAAGAAAAGAGGCCATGTCCTTGTTTCACCGAGGACTAGCAAGGGTCGCTCCACTGGCCGAGGAATTGGGCCTAAGGATCTTGGTGGAGCCGGAGCCAGAACTTTTGCTGGAAAATACGGTGGAATTCAAGGAGTTCATCAAAGGGGCCGAGTCAACTGCCATTGGACTCAATTTCGATATTGGACACTTCTTTTGTGCTGGCGAGGACCCAAGTGCTGCTTTTGAGGAGCTATTCGAGTGGATTGGACACGTTCACCTTGAAGACATTGCTGCAACGCGGGTCCACAATCACCTCATACTCGGACATGGAGCCATACAGTTAGCGGAAGTTTTCAATACTATAATCAGGCTAGGGTACCAGGGGGATGTGAGTCTCGAGCTTTACCCATACGTGGATTCGCCCGAGGATGCAGGCCGGGAAAGTCTGGCATATCTCCGTTTCTTACAGCAAGAAGTTGGACTCGACTTGGACATCTAACTAACAAAGCGAATCCTACCTGCCTGAACACCACAACTTTTTGACCGCAGGAACGGTGAGTTCGCGGAGAGGATGAAATCTCATCTCATTGACTAGTTGACCAATTGACGCTCTGGGCTATGCTCTTTAAACTATGCGTGTTGGGGAACAACCATGTCAGAGCGAGAAACTCTTGATCTGCAAAATTTTTATTTTCGTGGGCTCCACCCTAGGGTGTTCTTAGGAACTGCCAGTGATCGATATGCGGGTTGGCTTGGACAGATCTACTCAGCAGAACGCTACACCGATCAAATCAGCCGCAGAAAAAAAACCGTGGGCAAAGTGTCATTTGTGGAGGAGGTTCTCCCAGTGGATAGTGTTGAGGAGTACTTCCAACATTTCCGGGTCCTTGAACTGGATTTTACCTTTTATCGTCTTTTGTTAGAAGAAGATGGAAGGCCAACGCCTAATTACCACCTACTCCAGAAGTACTGCCAGCACCTCAAAAAAGACGACAATATAATACTCAAGGTTCCTCAGGCAATTTGTGCGCAGAAGGTATGGCGCGGTGGTAAGTTTCTCGAAAATGACAGCTACTTAAATCAAGATATCTTCATCCGTCAATTCTATGATCCGGCAATTGCCATTTTGGGACCTTCTCTCACTGGGCTTATTTTTGAGCAAGAATATCAGCGAAAAAAAGACCGCTCCTTACCAGATAAGCTGGCAGCAGAGCTAGATCTGTTTTTCGAGGAGATCCCGAAAGATAACCGTTATCACTTAGAATTGCGAACTGAGCCCTACCTCAGTGCTCCAGTGTTCGAGGTCATGGGAAAACATGGGGTTGGGCAGGTGCTTTCGCACTGGACCTGGCTCCCCTCCCTTGGCAGACAGTTTGCCAAATCAGGGCGGAGATTTTTGAACTCCGGTGGCCAAAGCATAGTCCGTTTGATGACTCCCCGCGGGGCACGTTACGAAGAGGCCTACGCCCAAGCCCATCCATTTAACAAGTTGCTACCCTCCATGTTGCATCCATCAATGGTAGACGAGACAGCGGAGCTGATGTGGGAAGCAATTGATAACAATATTCGCATAAACATAGTTGTTAACAACCGGGCTGGAGGTAACGCCCCCCTGGTGGGGCAGCAGATTGGGCTCCGATTTCTCGAAATGGGTCAAGAGCACTAGGTTCGTGAGGCCGAAGGTCTGATTTGCTCACACGCTCACCGCTGAAAAGGCTTGTCCTGCCTCGATCGCCACTACCTGTGTAGATTTTCATCTTTTAACCCCCAGGAGAAAACGGCATAATTGTTAGTAGTGTCATGTTAATAAGAAACTCCCGTTAGTCAAGGGGACGACAAATTCCACCTGCTGAAGACCCTATCAAAGGTTAGTTGCCCTGACCCAGGTGGGTGGCTGTTGTAATGCTATTGCAATTAAATCATCGTTCTTATAACCTTAAAAATTAACAAAAAAGCAATAGAGAGGTGAAAGACAATGTCTTTATTTCTGAAAAAGAGTTCGAAGAAGGCCGGTCTGCCACCAGGGACTGTTGTTTTTGTGGGAGAGAAAAAAGTAGAGAAGATTAGGATCACAATTATTGACTACGATGAGAATAAATATGCGGAAAGAGAAGTCAAAAATATTGAAGAATGTTTTCATTACAAGGATACTCCATCTATTTCGTGGATCAATATAGATGGTGTTCATCAAGTTGAGGTTATCGAAAAGCTCGGGGCGCACTTCGTTCTTCATCCTTTGCTCCAAGAAGACGTGGTAAATACTCATCAAAGACCAAAATTTGATGAATTCGACGATCATCTTTTTATTGTCTTAAGGATGTTTTTTTTTAATGAAGAGGAGAATGAACTGGAGGGAGAACAAATCAGTTTAATTGTTGGAGCCAATTTCGTCATCTCCTTTCAGGAGAGACAAGGAGATGTTTTCGACCAAGTCAGAGAAAGGTTGAGAAACGGCAAAGGCCGCATTAGAAGGAAGGGGAGCGATTATCTCGCCTATTCTCTGATTGATGCTATCGTGGATAGCTACTACACTATCCTCGAAAGACTTGGGGAAAACATAGAATCATTGCAAGAACAGATGGTGTCCGAGCCCAAGCAAGAAGACCTGCAAATAATCCAGCACCTGAAGAGGGACATGCTCTTTTTCCGAAAGTCGGTTTGGCCTTTACGTGAAGTAATAGGCGGTTTGGCAAAGAGTGAGTCGACTCTGATTAAAGAAGACGTTCTGGTTTATATACGAGATGTATATGATCATGTAATCCAAACAATTGATACCATAGAGACCTTTAGAGACATGCTATCTGCCATGCTGGAGATCTATTTATCAAGTGTAGGGAATAGAATGAATCAAGTTATGAAAGTATTAACTATTATTGCAACTATATTTATTCCCATGACTTTTCTGGCCGGCATCTACGGAATGAACTTTAAGTATATGCCAGAACTTGAATGGAGATATGCTTACCTTGTGTTTTGGGTTGTTGTGGTTACAGTATTCATAATAATGATAGCCTTGTTTAAGAAAAAGAAATGGTTATGAAAGAAGTTACTGATCCCGCTTTTCCGACCACCACCAATCTGGCCCACGACGAGCGCAGGCCACTCAGCATCCGCCTTTCAACGGATGCACACTTGCAACAATAGAGAGATTAAGGGGACTAGGTCGATGAGAGAAACGATGAACATAAGAAGAGTTGCCACCATATTTTTTGCCTTACTCTACGCTGTTTTTGTCATTCAAAACACCCAGATGGTGGAGGTGCGCTTCTTGTTCTGGAGCACTCAAATATCCAGAGCTCTGGTCCTTGCCGGTACATTTATTCTGGGATTTGTCTCGGGGCGGTTGTGGAGCTGGATACGAAGAAAGCAAGAAGAAGCAACTGAAGCTGAGGGAATCTTGCCAGCAGAAGGAGAGCAACTTAAAGAGGGAGGCAAGCCATGAATCGCCAGAGCAAACTGATCATCGTGGCTGTAGACGGTTCTGAGGATGCTCTGAGACCCCTAGACTACCTGGGCCTGATCTACGGAGCCAAGCATGATTTTGAAGTACAACTTCTCTACATCCTGCCCTCGCTGCCGCCCATTCTCGTTGCCGACCAAAATCGGCAGACAAAAATGAGGGTGCTGGATATCGAAAGGAAAAGCCTCGAGATGGCAGAGCGAATTGTAACAGAGGCAAGGGATATTCTTTTGAAAAAGGGTTTTCAAGAAGATCTAATCAAAGGGGTCTTTCGCAAAAAGCAAATTGGCATAGCTCGGGACATCTGCAACTTTGCAGGAGAGAAAGATGCAGATGCACTGCTCATTACCAGGAGAGGAAGAAGTCGGCTCGATGCCTTTCTCTCAGGAGAGATCTCGAGGAAAATATTGGACTATTGCCTTACTTGCCCGGTTTGGGTGGTGGAGGGTGGTGTTCAATCTAAAAGGGTGCTCATCGCCATGGATAGCTCAGAGGACGGAATTAGAGCCGCGGATCATGCGGGCTTTATGCTCGCCGGAACCGACTGCCAAATAACCCTCTTTCACTCCAAGCGCCATTTGAGACGCTTCGTCCCGCAGGAGGTAATCGAGGCTGCGCCGGAGCTAGAAGAGCTCTGGAGAAACAAGGCGGGAGAGCAGATTGGTCCCTACATAGAAAAAGGGAAAGCAGTGCTTATTCGGGCAGGTCTGCAGGAGGAACAAATCAGCACCAAGGTGGTTGACGGCAGCCGAAGTGCGGCAGCCGACATCCTCAAAGAGGCCCGGAGTAACAGTTTCGGTACCATAGTCCTCGGTCGCAAAGGGCATTCCAGTGTCAAGGAGTATTTCATGGGCAGCACTACCAGCAAAGTCCTGCAAAACAGCGATGATTTGGCAGTTTGGGTGGTGCACTAATTTACAGGGGCGCAAGGGGTTTTACCAAGTGAAAGAACTTCTGCAAAACTGGGAAGCCATTACCATTCCACTAGGCATCATGACTGGAACCATACTTCTGGCCCTTGTGGTGCACTATTTACTGTTTAAAGTCTTAAAACGCTTTGCCAAAAGAACTGAGAGTATTCTCGATGATGCCCTGGTGAAACACTGCTCCGGACCAGCGAGGCTCATCATTCCGCTTTTAGCCGTAAGCTTTGTTCTAACTCTAGTAAAATTTCCCTCAGGGACCGTTCCCTTTCTAAAACAGACTCTGGCTTTACTTTGGATTGTTTCGCTGGCCTGGTTAGTGATTAAACTTGCTTATGTTGCTGAAGATCTCATCCTCAGTCAGTACGCCATTGACGTTAGGGACAATCTGGCCGCCAGGAGAATTCACACCCAAATCCAAATTTTGAAAAAGGTTGTAATTGTCGTTGTTGTGATCTTGGCCTTGGCGACAGTTCTTATGACCTTTGAAAAGGTTCGCCAACTGGGTACAACTCTTTTAGCTTCTGCTGGAATTGTCGGCATCATTGTGGGTATGGCGGCCCAGAAATCCATTGCCACCCTAATTGCCGGAATTCAGATGGCCATTACCCAGCCCATACGGATTGATGACGTAGTGATCGTGGAAAATGAATGGGGCCGGATAGAAGAAATAACCCTGACCTATGTTGTAGTGCGGATTTGGGACCTCAGGCGCTTAATCGTACCAATTACCTACTTCCTCGAAAAACCTTTCCAGAATTGGACACGAATTTCAGCTGATATTTTAGGCACAGTGTTTCTCTATGTTGATTATACCGTACCTGTCGAGGCAGTTCGCGCAGAACTGAAAAGCATCTTAGCAAACTCGCCTTTGTGGGATGGTAGCGTCTGCACCCTGCAGGTCACCAATGCAACGGAGCGAACCCTAGAGTTGCGGGCCCTGATGAGCGCTGCAGATTCCTCGAATGTTTGGGGGTTGCGCTGTGAGGTCAGGGAAAAACTTATAGAGTTTATTCGACAAAACTATCCAGACGGCTTCCCTAAAGTAAGGGCTGAACTTCGTGAGCCGCCAATAGAAAAACTTCAGTTGCAAGAAGAATAAGGTAGGTTTCCCCTTCAACTTAATAAGAATTCGGAAACATACAGACAAAAAAGTTATTTATGCAGCCCTGATCGGCAACTCTGGCATAGCTATAATGAAGTTTGTGGTTGCAGCGATTGCCGGCAGCGCTGCCATGCTGGCGGAAGGTTTCCTTCCCAAGATTCTAGCCCTCGATAGAGGTGGACCTGGCAGGAAGATAATAGGCAAATGCAGTAGCATGAAAAGCTAACCAATGGTATACATGGCACGTGCTGTTAGGATAGTCGAGTTGTCCGCCTGGGATAGAGCTTTCTATGGGCTCCCTAATTCCAAAAACAACTACATTTGTGCGTATCCTCATGATACTGGCAATCGCTGGGTTCGCACATCTTCTGGTGAGATTCGTCCGCCGCTTGGGTCAACGGGTAATGGCCTCTCGGGTGAGTACCACGTTTTCTAAGGCCAGAACCGTTACCAGCCTTTCTGTGAGCATCGCCGTATTTGCCATGTATTTCGTCGCCGTGGGCATGGTGCTTAAAGAATTCGGCATATCACTCACCGCCTACCTTGCCAGTGCATCCATTATAGGTCTTGCCGTAGGTTTTGGTTCCCAGGGACTGGTCCAAGATGTGGTAACCGGACTCACGGTCATTTTCTCTGATCTCTGCGACGCGGGTGATATGGTGGAGATTGCCGGTCAGACAGGCATTGTGCAGAGAGTAGGAATCCGCTTTACCCTGCTGACCAAT
>JAJDNT010000009.1 GCA_022340515.1 Deltaproteobacteria bacterium | reverse complement strand
TCAAAACCTTTTCGTTGTAAAGATTGGTCACGATCCAGGGGGCGAAGCAGGTCCAATCCCCGCCCTTATCTTTAACCTTCATGCCGTGCCATTCGGCGGGGACCTTATCCCAATTCTTCGGTTTGTAAGGGACAATCAGTCCCTCTTGCTTTAAAACTTCATGGGCTGGAGCACCTGCGCCCAAAAAGATGTCGGCATCCGGTTTGTCGCCCCACGCTCTTACTTTGTCCAAGCAGACCGGCCATCCACCCGGGCGCACGAAAGTGATCTCCACGTCCTTGCCGTAGGTTTTCTTGTAATAGTCTTTGAAACCCTTGGTCAGGCTTTCTGACAACTCCGTATAAACCGGACCCACCCAGCCGATTTTATCTGCGGCTTGAGCCTTCCCAGCAAAGGTTGGCACGAACAGCAACGCCATAGCAAGGACAAGGAAGACTGCTGAGGTCAAGACTCTCTTTCTCATTTTGAACTCCTTTCGCCTGATATTGTCAAACTTGAAAAAAGAAAAACCTATTTAAACCCAAGCACCTCCTGCCGTAAGTTAAGGATCCCATATCTATCTTTTCCTGTCACCACCTCCTTTTTAAAAGCCTTCTGTGCTCGATTGATTGTTAAATGGCTTGAGACTACCCACACGGGGTAGGCTGCAGATGACAAGAGGAGATTTATTTTAACGATGAGAAGTCAGATATCTCGTTCCCTTTATTCAAAGGAGCCTGATTAGAGTAAGCTGCTTTAAATGTCGCCTAATAATTAAAATTATCACATCTATACCTTTGACTGCAACGGAATTGATTTGGGATAATGAGCCCCTCCTTTATAGATTGGTGGCATTCTTGCATAAAACTCTCACTTTGCTAATTTGATATACTGTAAATTAGAAGGACCAGCTGCTCATAGCCCAGGTGAAGTCCACCATCTTACTCAGTTGTATCGCAAGGTTTATTGCACCCGGGCATTGACATGGCTAGGGTGCTTCTTTTCTAGCTGAAGATGGGAGAACCGTTGGCTATTTAGAGAGGATAGTAGCAATGGAAACCGAGGTGCTGATTATTGGTGCTGGCGTTACAGGTGTTGGTCTGGCCCGCGATCTTGCCCTTCGTGGCGTCCACTGTATAGTTGTGGAGGCTAAGGACATCAACGCAGGAGCATCTGGTGCCAATAATGGTCTCCTCCACAGCGGCGCCCGCTACGTTTCAAATGACCCGGTTTCTGCCAAAGAATGTCGGGATGAGGCTCGCCTGCTCAAAACTCTGGCTCCCACTTGCATCGAAGACACTGGCGGCCTGTTTGTAGCGGTGGCTGGTGATGACGAAACCTACATAGCTGAATTTCCTCGACTCTGCGCCCGACATGGGATTCCAGTAAAAGAACTTCAGCGCCAGGAAGCCCTGGAGTTGGAACCAGCCCTGGCTGATACTCTCATCGCTGCCTACCTGGTGCAAGATGCTGCCATAAATCCCTTCAGGCTCTCCCTAGAAAATATAACCCAGGCGGAAGCGCATGGCGCTAGACTTATGACTCACACCGAGGTAATCAGGTTTGAGCTTGACTCCAGTCGTATTCGAGCAGCCCATTTGCGTCAAAACAATGGGAGGGAAATCATCGTCAAACCCCAGCAGGTGGTCAATGCCACTGGCCCCTGGGCCGCAAATGTGGCGTCTTTGGCGGGTCTATCCATACCACTTGCCTACTACCAGGGCACTCTCTTGATAACCCAGACTCGGGTGACCACGGCGGTTATCAATCACCTGCGGCCTCCAGCCGACGGTGATATCATATCACCAGGAGGCACTGTCTCTCTGGTGGGCACCACCTCTGTGGCCTTGGATGCACCCAGCCCCTGTCGCCCAACTGTGGCGGAAGTTGATCTTCTTGTGACTGAAGCAGCTGCCATGGTGCCGGTGCTGGGCGACATGCGTTACGTCCGTGCCTTTGCGGGGGTACGTCCACTCCCTGCTGCGGAACAGACTACAGACGGCCGATCTCTGAGTCGAAGCTTCGTGGTATTGGACCATCACGAAGCAGGGGTGAGCAATTTTATTACAGTGACGGGTGGGAAGCTCACGACTTTTCGTTTAATGGCCGAGAAGACAGCGGACCTTGTCTGCAGCCGTTTGGGCGTGACAGCACCATGCTTGACCGGGACGGTGCCGCTGTCAGTAACCGAGATAAACCAATGGACTGAACCGGGTTTGGCACCACGTATCTGGTTAAAACAACCCAATCCCAAAGAACCCCTTCTTTGTGAATGTGAGATGGTCCCGTTGAGCGCGGTGGACCAGATTATAGACAATCTTATGGCCAAGGGTGAGACGTTGGATCTCAGCGCCATCGGTCTCAGAAGCAGAGTCGGTAAAGGCTCATGCCAGGGAGCTTTCTGCGGTTTTCGCATGATAGCTCACCTTTACGAACGGGGAGAACTCGAATCTGATCAAGGGTTAAATCGACTTAGACAATTTTTGGAGCGACGCTGGCATGGGTTGCGCCCAATATTGTGGGGGCCGCAGCTGGCCCAAGAGGAGCTTCAAGAAGCACTTCACTGTGGCCTATTTGGCTTGGAGATGTAAACCTGTCGCTTAGTTGTGCTGAGTTCCACTATGACCTATAGCGAAAATAAAAAGGTGGACCTTGTGGTCGTCGGAGCAGGCCTAGCTGGTATGGCAGCGGCTTTGTTTGCGCTGGAGAGCGGTCTGAAAACTGTTCTGCTGGGCTCGACTGCAGGGGAGATGTTTTTTGCCAGTGGAGCTCTCGATCTCCTTGGCATACATCCGATTGAACAACAAAAGCGCTGGGAAAAGCCATGGGTCGGTATCAGCTCACTCATTGAAGATTGCCCTGAACATCCATATGCCCGACTGGGGCTCGAGAATATTCGTAACGGGTGGAATAAGTTCCTTGATATTTTGCGAAGGGCTGAACTGGGCTACCGAGGTTGGCCGGAGAGAAATATTATGCTGGCTACCTGTGCCGGCACCTTCAAGATCACCCACCAAGTTCCAGAAACCATGTGGCCCGGCGTCATTGGCTTCAAGGAAAAGCTGGCCACTCTGATTATAGGTTTCGAGGGGATGAAGGACTTCAGTGCTGTCCAAATGGTCAACACATTGAGAGACCGCTGGCCTGGACTCCGGGCGCAAAGGTTAAAGTTTCCCTATCCTTTAACGGGCGTTGAACGGCAGAATGTTTTTATGGCCGAAGCTTTGACCTCACCGGAAGTCCTAGCCAAAATGGCTAAGGCCATCATCTCTTCTCTGGAAAGGGAAGAACTAGTGGGAGTACCGGCAATTCTCGGTCTGCGACAATCGCAGGCAGTAACCGCTGAACTTGAACGGCAAATAGGTGTGCCGGTATTTGAAATACCCACTATGCCTCCTTCAGTTCCGGGACTCCGCCTTAGGGATGCAATTGAACAGGAGTTACTGCGACTTCGTGCCGTACTTATGCAAGGAGGACGAGCGGTGGCGATCAATCAGAATGGCCGCAAGTGTCTAGATGTCGTGGTCCAATCAGGGCAATCCCAGGAAGCTATAGGGACTCGAGGTATAGTACTCGCCACCGGCCGATTTTTAGGTGGTGGCCTTGTTGCTGGTCGCAATGGCATCCGCGAAGCCCTACTTGACCTACCCGTATATCAACCTGAGAAGCGCAAAGATTGGCATCTTCACAGTTTTCTTGATCCACGGGGTCATCCGGTCAATCGAGCGGGTTTGGAGGTGGACGATTTGCTCCGTCCTCTGGGACCGGACGGGCGTTGTGCCTGCGAGAACCTCTTTGTTGCCGGTTCTCTCCTGGCCCACCAGGATTGGAAGAGGATGAAGTGTGGTTCTGGACTCGCCATAGCCACTGCTTACGGAGCAGTCCAGTCTTTCACCAACCATTGCTAATGCCATCCTGCCTTATGATGTCACTCAGGCCGCCGTAGCTACCAGATAGAAACCCAAGAGCATGGCAATGGAGGCAATCAGTCTTCTTTTGCCGTAAGGTTCTCTCAGGGCAAGCCAGCCTACAATTACAGCCAAAAGCACGCTAGCCTGCCGAATGGTGACGATATAGCTGACCGGCTCAGTTTGCATGACGTGGAGAATCAGACTGTAAGAGGCCATAGTTCCGAGAGCCGCGACGACCCCGCGCGGCCATTCCCTTTTCCACACCGTTCTTATGGCTAGATCCCTCTTTAAAATAAAGTGGATCCAGAAAATCAGATAGCAGAATGTAACCTGTAGCATAAAGAAAACAGGACCATGCATTCCTGTAGGGATCTGCATGACTTTTCTGAGCGATACCATAGCTGCTTTGTCCACCACTGTGTAGGCCACTACTGCTGCCAAAGTTATTAAGGCCCAGCGAGTGTCTTGCCTTTTAATGGAAGCCCAGAGTTGGAGCATTTCATTATCAGTTGTACCTCGCAGCTGCAGAACGAACACGGCACCGAGCACAATGGCTATGCCTATACCGCCCCGCAGGGAAATAGTTTCTCCTAAGGCCAGAAACGCTGCGATAGGGACCAAGGCTGGGGCTGAGCGCGCAATGGGATAAACATATGAAATGTCACCCGTTTCATAGGCAGTGCTGAGTGCCAAAATATAAACGGCGTGAATCGCCCCGGATGCTAGAACATAAATCCACAGTTCTGCTGTAATTGCTCTGAGGGGAATTCCCGCAATAACGGCCAAGGTGATGCCAACCATTACCGTGCCCTTTAGCAAGGAGAACGCCCTCGGGCTCTCACTGGTTTTAGTGAGGTAATTCCAGCCGACATGAATGGCGGCAGACAATAAAACGAGGGTGACGGCTGTTATAGACATGGGACACTCTGGATCAAATTCCTCAAAAATTACACCAAAACCTACTATTTCTCTTATAATACCTTTTCATACTACCATCCAAGCACAACCATGACGCAGCGATGTTTGATTTAAGGCCAAGGCACATTGATGCGGCAATAGGGGGTATCCCTGGAATCAACGGAGACAGGTCTTTTGTGCAATTGGTTGCACTAGGGTAATGAAATATTATATGCTACTAAATGTTTGAAACGTAGTGTGTTTACGAGGAGGAAATGAAATATGGATCGCAAATTGAGTATTCCTGGTGGCTTGACAGGAGCGCTTGTTGGTCTTGCAGCCGAATTGGCCCTGGAAGAAATCACTGGCATGGAGATTGTCAACGGATTGCTTGCCGTGATCGGTGCGGGTTTTGGCCTGATCAGGATCGACCGACGCATTTATGAGGCAACAGTTAATCTGCTCAAGCGAGTGCCGGTAGAGGCTAATTCTGATTATCGCGACGTCTTAGAGCAAATTGATGAAATGTCCCTTGAGCTTCCAGAGTTACGCGAAAGCTTCGTAAAGCTGGTGCAGGCCGGGATTGAGGCGCAGAAGGCCTAATGCCAATGGTCGGTCTAAATGCTCTATCCAAACTCTTTCGCAAGACCATTGGCCCGCGGATTGAAGCTTTGGGACTTCTTCCCCAGCGCTACTATTTGCACCGGGCGCTGGATGCTCTGGAGAAGGACGATATTGACGAAGCAGTGCGGATGGTAACCTTAGCGGGTAATGACAAAAAAGACGCTAGGTGGCGCCTTGTTTGTCAGCAGGTTATCTTCCGCTGCAGGGTCTTGGCTTCTCAACACGAAAAACAGCTGGACCGATTTGAGACCGAAATGGAGATTTTTGGCAAACCAATAGAGTTGAGTGATACTTACCTTCGTTTACAAAAAGCTGAAGAGCGAGCACGGGACATTCTGAGAAGCTACGAGATGACTCTCTTCAATCAACTCAACGGCCGCAAGTCCGACCCTGTCACGGCCGAATAATCTGAGACTCATAAGTTCTCCTTACCAAATTTTTCCCTTGATTTCTTGTACCTCCTTGTAGTAGGAGATAGCAAAACAACTGGGTACCCCTCAGGGTTTAATAGGGAATCCCGTGTAACTCGGGAGCGGTCCCGCCGCTGTTATCGGGGACGAAAGCCGCAAAAACCCGGTTGTTTTATGAATTGCTGTCGCGAGACCGTGAAGATGGGCGTGCCACCGAGCAACCGCAGGGTGTTGAAGCTGAGGCGTACCTGAACGGTACGCCGCAGGGTACGACGCCCGAGGACGCCCGGAAGGACGTCCATATCCACGGTCGCAGCAAGTGATTCATGAAACATCCGGGTTGAAAGCCACTGTCTAATCTAAGTTGGATGGGAAGGCGCGGTGAGTAGGATGATCCGAGAGCCAGAAGACCTGCCCAGATGATAGTCGAGTGTAGGCCACGCGGAAATGGCTGGGATCGGCAATCCTTAAGGACCAAGAAACTGGGTGCAATCCTTAAGCTGGAGACAGCTTAAGGATTTTTTTTTGGCACCAACCTCAACCTCTACTTTTCCTGAGGCACCCGCCGTGGGCAGACGGCGGGTGCTTTCGGGAAACACTTTGTTAGGAGGAATGGTAGCAGGCACTTAGGCCTGTCCTACTCGATGCTGGATATTTGTTTATTGGGGAACCGTTGGCAGGGGGGTAAATCCTACCCCCATGCTTAATTTATCTGAACTCAGATTTGTTCGGTTGGACTGATCGCTGATGGCTGACTGCTGGTAGCTCCATCCGGGTATCTCTGATTTCCTGGTGGAGCCTAACTAAAACAAGGAGGAGTGAATATGAAAAAGGGATTAATAGTCTATCTCGTCGACAGTGACAACCTTCCTGAAACTTTTGATGGCGATAAAGCCCTGAACCACCTGCCTTTATCCTTTGACCATTCGGTTTTGGCCGCTTCCTCAGAAGGTTTTTATGACATTCCTGCCGCTTGGCACCTCATGCTCACACTGGGCATGCAGTCTGTTTCCTGCGTCAAGGGTCGTATAATTGAATCCGGTGACATTGAGCTCTACGGTGAACCATTGAGACTGTACGGCTAGTAACGATTTCGGAAGGCGGATTGTGCACATCAACTTGAGTTTTAGATTAGCAACTCATTCTTTTCAATCCTAAATCCGAAATCCGCAATCCGAAATTACCCTTGCTCCATTACTCCATGGCCCAGGGTTAATTGTCACCAGGCCCTTTATGGATTAGAATTCCTCCAGAATTGCCAACTGGCTTTCGGGAGGAAGTGTATTTATGAAAATGACCTGGGATAGTGAGGCCGAGAAGATGCTGCGGCGGGTACCATTTTTTGTCCGCAAACGGGTGCGGACAAAAGTGGAAGAGGAAGTTGCTGCCGCCGGCCGCAGTTGTGTTACCAAAGGAGATCTCGAAGAGAGCAAACGGAGACATCTGAAGAATCTCAGCGCAGGCATCAAAGGCTACAGCCTTGACGCCTGCTTCGGCTCCAGTGGCTGTCACAATGCGGTAGTGGCTTCTGCCGACTTGGTCTCCAACCTGGATGATCTCCTCGAAAAGGCAGACTTGCTCACCTTTCTCCGTTCTCGTTTAGGTGAGCGTTTGAAGTTGCACCATCAGCTCAGGGTAACCATCGCAGATTGTCCAAACTCATGCTCCCAGCCTCAAATAAAGGACATTGGCATTATCGGTCAGGCCCAGATGGACTGCAATCCTCATGAGTGCACAGGATGCGGTGAATGTGAGGCTGTCTGCGAGGAATCAGCTATAGTCTCGAAGGACGGTTTTCTGGTGGGAATTGACGAAGAATTATGCGTCGAGTGCGGAGCCTGTGCGCAAGTCTGCCCCACTGATTCACTCAGCACCAGCGCTGGTACATTCAGGGTTATTGTGGGAGGCAAACTGGGTCGTCATCCCCAGCTTGCTAGAGAGTTAACCAGGGACCTCGACGGAGACCAGGTTCTGGCTCTGGTGAGTGTGATCGTTGACTTTTACAAGTCTAAGGCCAACAGCGGAGAACGGCTCGGCGCGCTTATCAATAGAATTGGCTGGGATGAGTTTAAGGCATCGGTGCTCTAGCATGATTCAGGGAAGAACTCTACTTTCAGCAGGCAGGACGCAGCTAGCAGCGGACAGCAATACTACTCTCAGCTCAATATACGATATTTTTTTCTGTCAGCTGCCAGCTTGGGTTGTGTGTCTCCGTCTCAGTGGGTAGATGACGGATGGTTTGCTACTACCAAATGGCGTCTCTCAAGGTTTGCTCGAGAGAGATCGGGGTAAGGCCAAGAAGCTCATAGAAGGGTTTTTCGTCGCAGGTGCTGCCTTCCAAAAGCATGTTAATCTGATCAGTTGTGAGGGGATAACCGGGCGCGTGCTGCAGTGCTGAGGTAGCGAGCCGTAAGGGAAACACCGGCAAATGTACCTTCACAATGGTTTTTCCCATAACCCTAGCCAGGGTATCCATTATCTCATCAAAGGTAACATTGTCGGGACCGCCCACATCCAGTGTCTTGCCGTGGGATTCTTTAAACTCGAGAGCTTTGGCAAATCCCTGGGCCACCGTGGCAACACCTACCGGTTGCAAACGATATTTGCCGTCACCAATGATGGGCACTACAATCTTTTTCACCATGTCGGCGAACATTTTTATGGCTTCACCACCAGGACCGAAGATCAAAGAAGGTCTGAAGATAGAGTAGTTGAGGCCACTCGCTCGCACCAGTTCCTCAGCAGCGAACTTCGTACGCAGATAGGGAGTGGGTCCATCTTCCCTGGCCCCCAGGGCACTCATATGAAGCACCCTTTCAAGGCCCGCTTCCTTAGCAGCGGCAATAACATTGGCCGTGGCTTCAGTGTGCAACTTTTCAAAGGTAACCCCACGACTCGGGAAGGCACGAATGATTCCCACCAGATGGATGACCGCTTTGCAGCCCTCCATCCCTTGGATCAAATCGGCAGCCTCTTCCACCGTTCCTGGGACTATTTCAACCTCATCTGGTCTCTTAATCTTGTACTCGGAGCCAGGTCGCACCAAAGCCTTCACCTGGTGCCCCTTTTCCAAAAGCTCACTCAAAACATGGTTGCCCACGAATCCAGTACTTCCGGTGACAAATACCTTCATGGCAATCTCCTAATGTGTCGGCAGAGCAATACATTAATCAAGACTAGGAGAAAAGAACGGTCATTTGAGATAGGCAGTCAGTAGCAATGATGTGGGCATCTTATAACAAGGGCCGGGATTAGGCAAGGGAGACAATTTGTAGCTAGTATCTATCCGAAAACTCAATTTCCCCTCCCCTGGTGGGAGGGGACAAAGGGGAGGGGGAATAATGAATAGACAACTTCTTTTTATATTTCACCCCCACCTTTACCCCGTTGAATCCCTGCTCTGCAGGGTTCGCCTCAGGCGAAATTCAACAGGGTGAATCCTCCCCGTCAAGGGGGAGGAGAAAAAGGTATCTCCGGATGGAGAGCAGTTGATGTTACCCCATCAAGATTACAAGGATCACTTGACCTAGAGCAACACCGGCCTTATGCTGTGGGTTACCTATAAGGAGACGGAAATTACCTCTATGATCAATGTATTCGACATATTCTTTCAAGTGGTAATCTTGTTCTTCTCTGTGATCCTCCATGAGGTGGCGCATGGCTACGCTGCCCTCTCTCTGGGTGATCCCACGGCTCGGGATGCAGGTCGACTTACCCTCAACCCGATTAAACACATGGATCCTTGGGGAACTGTTGTACTACCTCTTTTCCTCATTCTTATTCGCGCCCCTTTTCTGGTGGGCTGGGCCAAGCCGGTGCCTGTAAATCCCTTTCGTCTGCGCGATCCCAAACGTGGAATGATGTTAGTTGGTGCCGCCGGCCCCCTTGCCAACATTGCTTTAATTCTCCTCTCTGCCTTAGCGCTCAGAACCCTGCCCTTTTCGGCCCCACCTCTGCTTTTTGACCTGTTCAAATATTGCTGCGCCATCAATATCATCCTAGCCCTATTCAACTTGGTACCGGTTCCCCCCCTTGATGGCTCGAAAGTGGTGGCAGGGATACTACCTCCGAAGGTGCGGGCTGTATATGTGGGACTCGAACGCTATGGCATCTTTATTATCATCGCCTTGCTCTATTTGGGTCTTCTTGACCTAGTCATAGTACCGTTGTACAGGGTCATTTTTTATTTCCTCGTGCAGACATGATTCACCGAGGGCACCAAGAAAAATAGCGGGCAACCAAGTATTCAAGTTGGAGTATCGTTCAGTCCTCCGGACTTCACTTGAGGTTGGAGGCAAAGGCGGGGTTTGGAATATCAGGGTTCACATTGAAGTAGCTTGACTAGATACTCAGGGGAGCTTAGCAATCTCAGCCAACTCGGTGGGTTCTTCGGGAGTTGCATCGATGGCCTGAAGAAGGATTCGATAGTAGGTCTTAATACGGTTCACATATCTCACTGGTTCGGTTCCTCTGGCATACCCGTGAGGCAGGCTCCGATAGTATTTCTTCTGCCGTAGCAAAGGTAAAGTAGTACTCACATCCTGCCAGTTGTCCGGATCCTTATCTAACATTTTGGCCAAGGCTCTGGCGTCCTCTAGGTGCCCCCAGCCCACATTGTAAGCGGCCAGTGCCATGTAGGTCCGGTCTGGTTCGGGCACACTATCCCCCACCCGCTCGTGCATCAGAGCTAAGTAGTGAGCACCGCCTTCAATAGATTGACGGGCATCAAGCCTGCTTTCTACCCCTAAACTTGCAGCGGTATCCTGGGTGAGCATCATTATACCTCTGACTCCAGTAAAGCTTACCGCTTTGGGGTCCCAATGAGATTCCTGATAAGATTGAGCTGCTACCAACCTCCAATCCAAGCCATGTTTTCCTGCAGCAGTCTTAAAGTAATTTTCGTACCTGGGTAGACGGTGCCTCAGCCTGCGATGGTACTTGACCAGGTCGACATAATCAAAGACTTGGAGGTGACCATAATAATGTTGCTTCAATTTCTGCAGCAGAGCAGAGGTTGATGGTTGAGCAAACCAATGCTCAACGTCAGCTAAGAGATGATTATGCTGCGGATGCACGGCCCAGGCCAGTTGTTCACCTTCCTGGATTGCAAAGAGAATTCTGAGTTGTGGGTAATAGCGCCGATTGACCGCCACAATGTTTGAATCGGCTATGGTAAGTGGAATTATGCCCCGCCAAACCATCTCCAGGATTTCCTCGGTCTCATACCCTGAAACCGGAAGCCAAGATAGCCCGGGATATTGAGATTTAAGCTCTTTTAGCCTCTCCTCATAGGAGGTACCGGCATTAACCCATAATGGTTGGCCAATGAGATCTCCTATGTCGCTAGGTGAGGGGCCGCCCCGTCGGCCCACCACTTGCTGCTGGACCTCCATATAAGGAGGCCCAAATGCTACTCTCTGCATGCGGTTTTCTGTAACGGTAAAGCCTGCGGCAATTAGGTCTGCATCACCCCGAAGAAGTGCAGGAATCATATCATTGAAACTGTCGGTGACAACGCATTTCACCTTCACACCCAGATGATCAGCAAAGCTTTTCACCAGATCGTATTCGAAGCCAGCAAATCCCTGGGGTCCCTCAAAGTAACAGGTGGCATTGTTTCGAATAAGCACTCGAAGCACACCCTTATTTTTTATAGTCTCCAACTCATCTCTGGGAGTGAACTTGTTACAGCTGGTGCTAGCTAAAAGAATTAGACAAAGGATTAACGAGCTCAGCAATTTGGTCGAGGTGAGAAAAAATCTATTTTGGCCAGATCCAGTCATTATTTTATGTTGTGAATTCCCTCTGATAAATGGGCCCTGTCCTGCAATAAAATTACCCTCAGCCAGGATTGCTCAGAGCCAATTACCATACTCGGGTGTCTTCCCAACGGAGCAAATTCCGTTCCTTTTCGTTCAATTAGGTCCTTGCGAAACAACTTTCCTACAATTTTTTCAACGGCCACTTGCTTTTGCAAACAGAGCAAAGAACCAGATAATGCTTGTTTCGAACTTGTCAAGACCTCAGCCGAATTTCGCGGCCAGTTGTGACCTTCCCTGGCATTATTCGCATAAATATAATACTTTCCAATATTTGCACCTAAAACATAGGCGGTATCCCCATTTGCCCTATGTGTACAGGAGTATACCATTAACTACTTCAGGATGACAAACCGCAGCTCACTTAACTAGTTATTGGCCTTCCGGAAACCAAAGATTTCCGGCTGGAGCTGTCAGTGTTGAGCAGTCAGTCTTTAGCTTTAGCTATTGGATTTATTAAGATTTAGCTGAATGTTGAACGCTGATGGCTGATGGCGCTCATCCTAAAAACTTTGTTTTTGGATGAGCACTAACTAGCATCACGCGAAGATCCATTACGTTGGTATTGGTGGGCCCGGTAATGAGTAAATCGTCTAAATGTTGAAAAAAGTGATATGAGTCATTTTCTGCAAGGAATTCTCTGGGATCGAGGCCCTTCTCCAAGGCTCTAGATACGGTATCGCCATCCACCATTGCACCAGCAGCATCAGTGGGCCCGTCCGTGCCGTCGGTGCCACCGCTGAGCAGACAGACTGCCCTGAGTCCTGCAAGTTCCAAAGCAGCCGCTAGGGAAAACTCCAAGTTGCGTCCACCCTTACCCTTGCCCCTTACCGCCACGGTGGTCTCCCCTCCTGAAATCAAACAGGCAGGGGGCCTCACGGGATGACCGCTTCGAACAATCTCCTTAATCAAAGCGGCATGAAAACCTGCCGCCTCGGTGGTGTCACCCTCGATCATTGAAGAAAGAATAAGGGTTTTGTAACCCAGCACTTGTGCTTCTTCAGCGGCAGCCTTCAGGGCCTGCAAATTGTTTCCCACCAGAGCAGTATAAGTATTCGAAAATATCGTATCATCTGGTTTAGGTGTTTCTGCGGCTTCTCCCTTAATTCCAGCTTCAAGGTATGTTCTGACTGTCGGGGGCACCTTCTCTGTCAGGGAATAACGTTCTAAAACAGCCTGACAATCCTGGAATGTACTTGGATCGCCCACGGTTGGCCCGGAAGCGATGACATCGAGGGGATCGCCCACAACATCGGAAAGAATAAGAGAGACCAGGGTTGCTGGATGAGCCAGGCGCGCCAGCTGCCCTCCTTTTATTTGTGAGAGGTGTTTTCTAATGGTGTTCATTTCCTGAATGGAGGCACCTGAGTTCAAGAGGAGACGGGTGGTGACCATTTTGTCTTCAAGGGTGATGGATTCAACCGGCATGGGGAGTAAGGCCGAGCCGCCACCAGAGAGTAAAAAGAGCACCAGGTCTTTTCGATCCACCTTTGCCGCCATATCTGCCAGCTCCTGAGTGGCTCGCCGGCCATTTTCGTCCGGGGTTGGATGCCCTGCCTCCTTGAGGCGGATTTTCTGCAGAGGTGCTAAATGGTCATACTTCACGATGACTAGTCCTCCACTGACCAGGTCACCGAGGATTTCTTCCACTGCCTGAGCCATGGCAGCTGAGGCTTTCCCTGCACCTATGGCCCATACATGGTTGAATTCACCTAGATCTAATTCCTTTTCTCCGATTCGCAAAATATTTCCCTTTACAGCCACGAACCTCTTCACCGCCTCTTTAGGATCTACAGCTTTCAATCCAGCTTCAAAGATTTGTCTAGCCTCGCTTTTGAGATCTCTGGTCATAACGAGCTCCTTCTTTGCTCCATGCCCTATGCTCCATGCCCCATGCTCTCTGCTCTTTAAGCAACGGACATTCTCCAATTGACAGTCCTCGCTTCTGGCAAGTAGAATCACTCATCAGCGCAATCTTTTATCCTTTTGGAAAGAGGTTTTGGAGGTATTGAAATATGAAGAATTGCATCTTTTGTAAGATCGTCCGCGGGGAGATCCCTTCAGCCAAAGTACTTGAAAACGAAAAGGTATTAGCATTTTTAGACATCAATCCGGTTAGCAAGGGGCACACTCTAGTAATTCCCAAGATTCATTATGGTAGTTACCCGGAGATGCCTCTTGATATTCTCGCTGCATTGGGCGAGGCCCTGCAAAAAATCGGCAGTGCTGTGAGATCCCAACTCGATTTCGCCGGTTTCAACATTCTGCTCAATAATGACCGGGCGGCCGGCCAGCTTATCGATCACTCTCATTTTCACCTTATTCCAAGAAATGTTGGGGATGGCGTCATGGACTGGCCTCCGGTAAAATCCTACGCAGAAGGCGAAATGGAAG
>JAJDNT010000002.1 GCA_022340515.1 Deltaproteobacteria bacterium | reverse complement strand
AGCCAGGAGCAGCACTAGCATGTAAGGAGGGAACTGCTCGCTTGTTGAGGAGGTCTGCTTGGAGAACTTCATTTACTCAGCCTCCTCCTGGCGGAAATTCCCCAGCCAACCAGCAATGAGAATACTGTGAACAGGCTCAGCAACAGTCCTATCTTGAAGCTCATTGACTCAAAAACCACCTCCACCCGGTGAGACCCTGGTCCCAGGGGTATGGCCCGGAAGACATAGTTGGCCCGAAGGATCTCCTCTTGCTTGCCATTTACATGAGCTTGCCATCCCGGATAGTACGCCTCGCTCATAAAGAGGAAGGCTGCCTCGGGGGTATCAACCTCCAAAACTATTCGATTATTCTCGTAGGTAAGCACCCTAACAGTTGGCTCCAGGTTGGCCAAGTTGGGAAGCTTTTTCAATTCTAAAAAGCGTGAGGGTACTCCCTCCAGAAGAATCGTAGTTCGTGGATCGAAGCTGAGTTCGTGGAAGGCCCTAGCAAACTCCAGATCACTATTTAGCACCTTGAACTGCTGCACCAGAAAGGCCCGAGGTAAGCTCTGATGGTTCTCGTACAGTTTGCTTGTACCCGCACTGTCCAAGAGCCACGATAGGCCTTCTAGCTCAACGGCTTCAGCCGTTAGCACATATTTTACATTGAGAAGGTCGAGCACGGGCCGAATCTCTGCAAGGGGTTTCTTGAGAAGCAAGCTCAGCAAATTTTCATAGCGAGGTTGTGTTGGCACGTTATAACCGCTAACATCGAAAAGATGATGCTCCATCATCAAATCTAGGCCGAGAAGTTTCTTGCGGTTCTGGTAAGCCTCCTCATAGGATTTCGCTGGAATCAGTAAATCCCTTGCCTCTTGAAGCACATGCAACCGAAAAATATCGGGATCAGCCCTGAGTGTTCGGATAATATTGTTGTCAGCGTGAAAGATGCCGGCATCCAGCTTAAGGGCATAGCCCCGGTTTCCCAGAAACAGATCCAGAGCCAGCAATATGAGTAAAAGAGGCCCCCCTAAGCGAGCCAGTCTGTGGCGCAACCCAAAAAAAATGACCATCAAGGTCAGAACGGCCACCACTAGCATCCGGTTGAAATTGTGCAGAACCAAGGGTAGGCTAGCGGGCTTTAAGAAAGTCAAACCCCATTGCTGCGCTAATGTTCTGATCTGATCTGGGTTAAGACGGGCAAACCAGAATATTGCTGCCACACCTACTACCACAGCTATCAACAGACCCTGACACCAATAAGGTGGATGGCGAGCTTTGGTAAAGCGGCTGCGCAAAAAATCCAAGCCCAGACCAGTGCCAAGGCAGAGATAGAAAACAAAAAGGTAAAGAAATTTTACAGGATAACGCAAGGTTGAAAATAGAGGAAAATATCGATGAAAAAGGGGATAGAGTGGTGTATGTCCCCCGAGGGCAAAGAGCAGAGACAGCCCCATGGCCGCAAGTAAGGCCAGGCCGCCCTTGCCCTGGCGGACAAAATAATATCCAGCCAGGCATAAAACTACTGGACCAACATAAATGGTCTTAAGGTAATTTTGAAACTTCCAGTAATGATCCGGAGTGGCAGTTGGACCATAGAGAGAGGGCAGAATAAAATATATCAGATCCCGCGGTCCCAGGGACCATAGAGTCGCCTCCTCCAAATTCACGCCCCCATAGCGATGGCTTTGTTTATAAAGCTCCAAAAAGGGCAGAATCTGGACCATGGAAAGTCCGAAAAAAATCACCAGCGTCAGACCTAGACAGATTAGGCGGCGTTGCAGATTGGGGATGTCTTCCGCCTCCTTGAGTGGCAGTATCTTTGGATAAAGGCAGAGAAAGAGCAGACTCGCCAGCGTTAACAGGACAATCTCCATGCCTCCGCCAAGAAACATACAACAGAGGCTGACCCCTGATGCTACGGCCCAACGCATCAATCCGGTTCGAACCATTCGACAGCCAAACCACATCACCAGAGGATACCAACTCACTGATAAGAGGGTATTGAGCACATTGTGAACCGAAATCAGATAACCGCTAAAAACAAATGCCAGTGCTGCTGACAGGGCTCCCTGGGGGCTGGCTTCAAGTTCGCGCATGAGTCCATAGGTAAAGGCGCCAGCCAAAAAGAAATGAAAAACAATGGTCCAATTAAAGGCCAAGTCGAGAGGCATGAAAAGGTAAGGAAGACTTAAGGGATAGAGCACTCCAGGCTGGATGGTGGCAAAAAGCGGCACGCCACATTTTATGTATGGATTCCAAAAAGGGAAATGACCCTGCCGGACAGTTTCGACCCAGATAAAACGAAAGGGATAAAAAAAAGTGGCAAGATCTCGTTCTACCAACAATACCTTGCCGGTGAGAACGTCGTGGAAATAAAGCAAAGTTAGGACGAAAAGGCCCAGAATTGCATAAATCGATTTAATTGCTGGACCACGGAGAGACATTATTGAAAAGGATTTGTGGTAAGTAAGGTCTGAGTGAGCCGGGCAAGAATCTTTTGCCAAGAAAAACCCATTGGACAGAGGGGGCTTTGGTCGCCCCCTCGAGTTAAGCTTGCAGCCCAGCAGAATCCCCGCACAAACGAAGGTAAATTCTCAGCAGAATATCTCTTTAGCTACTTGGTCCAACCGGCGTTGCCAGTTGCCGGGTCGTAGGTAAAGGTGTAGGTTACTCCACCGATCATGCCCCAGTATAAATTGCTGGCGGCAATGCTGGTCAGGGTAATATTCTGCGCTTGCAGATAACTAGCATCAAGGGTGGTAAAATTAGGAAATGTGCTAGCAGTATTGTGCGTCACCAGGTCAGCGTATCCTATTGAGGCGCTTGAAACAATAGCCCCGACTATGCCGCTAGCGGTGGCATCCGCCGCCTCTGTTCTTAGGTCGATGTATTTGGGTATTGCAATGGCAGCAATAATACCCAACAAAACAATAACCATTATTATTTCTATTAAGGTAAAACCACGCTGGTCTTTGATTACAGACCTCATCTTTTGCATACTCACCTCCCGTTTAGCCAAAAAACTAAGATAGCAACGCAGTAAATTTTGGTTTGATTACCACCATTAACTTTGCATGTCAATTGATTTCTGAACTCGTAAGTTTCATCAATTCCTGTATTAATCCGGTAATAATCCTGCAATATTTATGCCTCGTCACTAGAGATTATTGCTTGCAGCACTGCTCCTATCCAAACACACTAATGACGTATGATTACACTCGCCAGGTCAAACAAAGGCAGGAAAACGGAAAGGGCAACCACGAACACAAAGCTCGCCAGAAACACAAGTAAGACCGGCTCTATTAGGGTAGTAAACCGCTTGATAGAATATTCGACCTCCTGATCATAATAATCAGAGACCTTGCCAAGAACCTCGTCCAGCTTACCCGTGGTCTCACCTACCGTCGCCATCTGGTGCAAAAGCGGTGGGAATATGCCCGCACGGGCTAAAGCATCAGAGAGATTCTCACCGCGTTTCACCTCTTCTGTAACTTTTCTCAAAGAACGGGCATAGTAGACGTTTCCTATGGTTTCAGTCGATATCTCAAGTGTTTGCATAATGGGCAGTCCACTGGCATTGAGAGTAGCAAATATTCTGCTGAAACGGGAAAGAACAAATTTGGACATGAGCTTGCCCATCATGGGGAAGTGCACCTTGACCCAATCGAGCCAGTAACGACCCGGGACCGTTCGTATCCACCAGAAGAATGCCACAATCATCGATACCATCCCCACTATACACACCATCCAGTACTCCTTGAGGAACTCATCCAGAGCGATCATCATTCTGGTCGGCAGGGGTAGCTCCGACCCGAACTGTTTAAAGATGCTGGCAAAGGTGGGAATAACAAAGGTAACCACTATAAAAAAAGCAATGATCAGAGCGGCAATTACCAGTTTAGGGTAGCGAGTGGCGGCCTTAACCCTTTCTCGGGTCTCCAATTCGTACTCCTGGAGACCGGCAATCCGGTGGAGCGTGTCTTCGAGATGGCCGGAAGCCTCACCGGCACGGACCATGTTCACATAAATGGAAGAGAAAACACTGGGATAGTGTGACATGGCCTCGGAGAGATCAGTACCGCCTTCGATGTCATCAGATATGCCCAAAAGTATGTCACGTAAGCGATCGTTATCAGTCTGTTTGGCCATGAGCCGTAGGCAGGTCAAAAGAGGAACGCCCGCACCCAGCACCAGAGCCAGTTGCCGGTTAAAGTAGATAAGTTCATGGGAACTGACCCGTCGCATCCAGCGGTCAGCCCAATTAGCCGCCGAACCTTTTTTTACTTTTACCTCTTTCTGCTTCGGCCGGATGTCAACAGGGATGTAGCCAAGTCGAAGGATCTGTTCGGCAACTGCTGACCTATCTTCGCCATCCAACTCGCCGGTTATGGCCTTGCCTTGTTGGTCTCTGGCCCTATATTGGAAACTTGGCATAAAGTCCTCAACTTCGCACGGCGCAGAGCGAAAAATTACGTGCTATCAAAACTGGGAGCTACAATTTGAGCCAGATCAGAAAGCAATAATCGTACCCAGGTGCGTTCAAACCGTTCCATCATCCGTCTACGCCGGATTCGTTCAAAGTGTTCAATCGTTCGCCTTTGGCGAACTCGTTCAAATCGCAACGCGAATTTTTTTAAATCCGAAATTCGCAATTCGCAATTCGTAATCAGCAATCTTACTCTCCCAAATACTCTTTAACCTTGGCTAATAGTTTGTCTGCCGCAAAGGGTTTGGTCATATAGAAGTCGGCTCCGGTTTCTTGACCCGTCTGCCTGTCCTTTTCCTGTGCTTCCGCGGTAAGCATGATGATTGGAATATGTTTATACTTTTCATCGAATTTGAGCAGGCGGCAAACCTTGTAGCCATTCATCCCCGGCAGCATAACATCAAGGATGATCAGGTCAGGTTTCTCCTTGCGAGCCCTTTCGAAACCCCGGAAGCCGTCGTATGCCACTATGCACTCATAACCCTCCATTTCCAGGTTTATCTGGACCATTTCAAGTAGATCCGGCTCATCGTCAACGATCAAAATTCTTTTGGGCATGATTACCTTTCAGGCTGCTGTAGATCGACCACCTCTGCCTCTGCTCCCGAAACAGCCTGTATTGCTGTTGCAACCAACTCTGCTGCTGTACTCACATCTTTTGGGTAACTGGCCATACCCCATTTGAGCTGCCAGGTGAGGGGCAAGCCTTTTTCCTCTGCTTGCTTTTTCAGGTTGGAGGTAAAGCGCCCCAACAAAGCCGGGGCATATTTAGGATCAAGTTCGGCCAGGAGCAAAAATACTCCCCGGGACGAATCCAGAATTTCCACTGTATCACTCTTTAGCCTCACCGTGCTCTGTCCTGTTTCCACGGCAAGCTCAAGAAAATCAGCCATCAATTTTCCATCCTGAGTGTCAGGGCGAGACTTTCCTATTTTAGGGACCACTCGGAAAATGACAAGGGTCAGGGTCGAACTAACTATTTTCGCCCTCTCCAACCTGGCTGCCACGTTCTGAACAAGATAAGTCTTGCGGGAAAGTTTGGGCAGCACTACCCTGAAAGTGCTTCCCTCACCAGGCTCACTCTCTACCCAAACTAAGCCTCCAT
>JAJDNT010000337.1 GCA_022340515.1 Deltaproteobacteria bacterium | reverse complement strand
CGTTAAGCGGAATAACAAAGGAGTTAGAAGCGAGGAGTCAGGAGCCAGAATTCAGGAGGCAAAGAGCATAGAGCAAAGAGCATAGGGTGAAAGATTTTGAACTTGCTCTATGCTCCATGCCCTATGCTCTATGCTCAATGCGAAAGGAAAATCTGATGGTTGATACGGAACTAAGGGGTAGGTTCAAGGAATTACAGCGGCTCTATGAAGAGCATGCAAAGAACCAGAGTGAGGAAGATTTGAAGCTGAAGAACAAACTACGCACTGAGCTTGTAGATTTATTCTTTGTTCTAAAACCCTATATTAAAAAGCAGAGTAAGCTTCAGTGGTATGAGCCTGCCTATAACTATGCAATTACAGGAGATCTGAAATATATTGAATCCGTGAAAGAAGATCTTGCCTATATCATCAGCCAGTTGGAGGATGGGGCCTAGCGTAAGGAGCCAGAAGTCAGAATTCAGAATTCAGGAGAAAAGCAGACAAAATTAATTTCATCTGAGCTAACGCCTCTCGAACCGCAGAATGTCGAACAAGGAATTTCGAATATCGAAGTGATCATTTCATCATTCTGCGGTTTCTTGTTCTGCGGTTCGATATTCAGTAATTCTGATCTCCGACTTCTTTGCTTTTTGGTGCCTAGTGCATAGTCCTTAGTGCCTAGTTTAAAAGGCTGCCTGCTGTCAGCTGTCCCCTGGCAGCTGGACTAAAGTTCGTACTCCCCTTCCATATCAAGAATGAACTCGTTTGAGCCTTCCCCAGTGGTTACCCTAAAAGTACCCTTGCCTTTAATGCCGGCCAGCTTGCCTGTGCCTTTATAGGTTTCCCAGGTACCGGTGCTGACCTTCGTCTTGCCGTCGCGATGGCCCTCAAAGCGGCTAAAAACTGAGCCGTACTGGAAATTGGTTATGGTGTAGCCTTGCATCGGGCCTGATCCCTTTATGCGGTCATGAAAGTTTATGCTCCGTCGAGATACAAATTCACCTGCCACCCCAACTTCGTACTCAATAGGCTCTCCCTCCAGTTCGATAACCAATAGGCTGTGATCCGGTTCGTCATGGACATAGAGAGACTCTCTTCGGGTTACATGCAATTTGTACGAAGCTTTTCTTTTCATGACTTCCTCCTCTTTTAACCCGGATGCTTCATGAATCGCTTACTACGAGTACGAAACTGGGAACCCGCTTGCGGGACTGAGCGGAGCGCAGCGAGCGCGAATAATATGGCCGTCCTTCTCTCCGAGCTGTAGGCTCTACGAGCCGGAAGCCGTTCCTCATCGATTGTCGGCCCCTGCGACGGATCCCGCCTTCCGCGGGATTGCCCGGTGGCCCGCCCGCGTCGCCTTGCCCGTATGGTGGGCGTGGTGGCGGGCAGGCACGTCCATCTTCGTAGTCTCGTGACAGCAATTCATGAAACATCCGGGTTATTCGGTCAATCGCAAAAATTAATTGCGAAGGCGAGTTACAGCTTCTTCTACGGTTCGCTGGTATTCTCTTAACTGGTTCTCCGTTTCGGCCTCGAAGCGCAGCACCAGAGCCGGCTGGGTATTTGAAGCTCTTACAAGCCCCCAGCCGTGATCAAAGAGCACACGAACGCCGTCAACCTCGATGATGGGATATCTTTGACGGAAATTTTCCTTTACCTTTTCAACTAAAGGGAACTTAATCTCATCAGGGCAATCAACCCTTATTTCCGGAGTGACCACCGTGTTTGGTACACCATCCAGCAGTTCAGCGATAGTCTTACCGGATCTTGTCAGGATCTCAAAAAGGCGACAGGAGGCATAAATGGCATCGTCATAGCCGAAATAACGATCGGCGAAGAACATATGTCCGCTCATTTCACCTGCTAAAGCTGCTTTAACCTCTTTCATCTTATTCTTGATAAGAGAGTGTCCGGTTTTCCACATAATTACTTTGCCGCCGCGCTTTTCAATATCTTCATAAAGTGTTTTTGAGCATTTCACCTCTGAGATGAAGGTGGCGCCTGGATGTCTGGAAAGAATATCGCGGGCATAAATGATCATCAGCCGATCACCGAAAACCACCTGCCCCTGATTGTCCACTACCCCAATACGGTCGCAATCTCCATCGTAGGCAACACCCACATCTAATTTTTCCCCTTTTACAAGGGCGATGAGGTCTCTGAGGTTTTCCACCACGGTGGGATCGGGCTCGTGGTTGGGGAAGGTTTCATCGGGCTCGCAATATAATTGGTGCACCTCGCAACCCAACTGACGAAAAAGCGGTACTGCCACAGGGCCTCCGACAGCGTTGGCTGCGTCCACTCCTATGCGAAGCCGTCGCTTCAGATTTATGTTTTGAAGTATATGTTTGTGGTACGGCGCAATAATATCGTAGGAATCCAGACTACCACGACCACGGACAAAGTCACCCTCCTCCATGATAATACGCAACCTTTGTATCTCAGGACCAAAGATGGTATCGGTCCCATTGCAGATTTTGAAGCCATTGTATTCTGGTGGGTTGTGGGAGGCGGTTATCATGATGCCGCCCTCAGCATGGAGATGCCGAAGGGAGAAATACAACACTGGAGTGGGACAGGTGCCAAGGTCAGTCACATGAAGGCCGGTGTCCAGCATGCCTTCAAGTAAGGCTTCCCTGAATTGTTTTGAACTGGGTCTGACGTCGCGCCCCATGGTGATTCTTCTTTTTCCTTGCCGCAGCAAGTAAGTTCCGAAGGCTCGGCCTAGCTCAGTTACATCAGCTTGGCTTATCTCAGTACCGACAATCCCTCTGATGTCGTATTCTCTAAATGTTTTGGCATCCACTACACTTTCCTTTAGCTCCAGCTCACTCGGGAAAACTCGCCATGGCACAAAAGTAATGGAATACTGGGATAATGGAATGGTTAGAGCCGATGCATTAGCCCATTTGACCTTGTGGCTCGTTCCAGTGTACAAAAAAACTTTGCATTGGCAACTAGTTTTTCGCAAAGAGCATAGAGCATAGCGCGTAGAGCATAGAGTTGAATCAGGAGAGTGTTACCTGTAGGAGCGACCTCCAGATCGCGATCAAATAGAACTGGCTAGATGATGCTCATGGCAACGAGGGCGTTGCTCCTACATAATGGGGTCCAAGGCTTGTATAAGAGCAAGCTTTGCTTGCGTTGTGATGAAAGATTTTTTTATATTTTCATATGAGAACCAGAGGTTTGCTAGCCATGACAAAGAATCTGTTCACCCAGGCTGATCTGAAGCAGATGGAGAAACTGGGCATTACCGAGGACGAGGCGAGAAGACAGTTGGCCATCCTGGAAAAAGGCCAGCGGTGGACTATTCTACAAAGGCCTTGTACACCCGGTGATGGGATTACAATCCTTGACCGTGAGGATCATGAACAACTTATCAGTCGGTGGCAAGAAGGAGCTGATAAGGGCCGCATGAGTTGTTTTTTACCGGCCTCCGGTGCAGCCACTCGGATGTTTGCTTTTCTCCAACGCATCCGGAATCAGGTTGATAAGGTAACTCTAGAGGGGACGGCCGACAGGTTTGGCCGATCCAGCGAAGACTACCGGGAATTCCGGGCCTTCATTGGGTCACTAGAGAAGTTTGCCTTTTTTGAACCCCTAGTTGAAGTAATGGGCAGGGCAGGTATCTCTTTGCAGGAAAGACTGCAGTTGGGGGTTTACAATGACATTTTGGAGTTTCTCCTCGAACCACGAGGGCTTAATTATAGTTCACGACCCAAGGCCTTGATTCCCTTTCACCGCTATTCTGATCATTATCGCACAGCTCTAGAAGAGCACTTGGTGGAGTCAGTGCATACGGTGCGAGATCGAAAGCAGCGGTGCGGCATTCATTTCACCGTGGCCGTGGAAAATCGAGCTGAAGCAGAGGCTTATGGCCGAGAGGCGGCAGCAAAGTATGGTGAACGCTTGGGAGTGCAATATGAGCTCAGCTTCTCCATCCAAAGTCCAGCTACCAATACTTTGGCAGTAGACCTCGAAAATAACCCTTTCCGCATGGAGGATGGAAATCTTCTCTTTCGACCCGGGGGCCATGGTGCCCTGCTGCGAAATCTCAATCAACTTGGGGGAGATATCGTTCTTATTAAAAACATCGACAACGTGGTCACCGATGAGCGCCGTGACTTAGTGGTGCGTCATCAGAGGATATTGGCAGGCATGCTCCTTGAGGTGCAAGATGCAATTTTCAGTTACTTGAGGCTGCTGAGGTCTGGATCTTTAAAAGCCAATGAACTCCAGGAAGTGCTCGATTTTGTGGTCTATCGCCTTAATCCATCTGTGGAAGAGCAATTGTTGAGTTGCGGTGATGAAGAAAAGGTCGCCAGACTCTTTCGCCTGCTAAACAGACCATTACGGGTCTGCGGTATGGTGGTAAATAGAGGAGAACCAGGTGGCGGGCCCTTCTGGGTAAGGGACGGTTCAGGCAGGGTGAGCCTGCAGGTTGTGGAGCAAGCTGAGATTGACAGGAGTTCTCCTGAGCAAGAGGCCATTTTAGCGGGTTCGACTCATTTTAGTCCGGTACAGATCGTTTGTGGATTACGTGACTTCCAGGGTCAACCCTTCGATCTAAGGCAGTTTGTTGATTCGGGGGCAGTGTTTGTAAGCCGCAAAACCGAGGACGGTAGGGAGTTAAAAGCTCTGGAGTTGCCAGGTTTATGGAATGGAGGTATGGCTTACTGGAATACGATTTTCGTGGAGATACCCGAGGAGACATTCAATCCGGTCAAGGCCATCAATGACCTGCTAAGACCAGGACACCGCTCCGGCGTCATGCGCCGGAGCGAGTAAGCACTAAGCACTACGGACTAAGCACTACTAACTAAGGACTACTAGATTGAGACGATTTAGGTAGTGCCTAGTGCCTAGTAAAATACTAGTGGAGGGCAATGCCCTCGATGTAACCGAGATGACAGTACTTTATCAGATTGTAAAGCGAATAATGCTGCCTCCTGCATTTATCCTACTGATGCTAATGGTGGGCTTCGGTCTCAGTTTGTGGAGGTTCAGACGCTTGGGGCGATTATTTTTGGCCGTCGGCATCTTGCTCCTTTACCTTCTGAGCATTTCACCAACTGCGGACTTGCTAGTAGGCCCCCTTGAATCTCGATATCAGCCCCTTTCCCCGGCGCGAGTGCCTAGAACCGGCACCTTAGTGGTGCTAAGCGGCGGCGCCTCAGCCACAATCGATCTTCCCCTATCGAGTAGGCTGACCTCGAGTTCCACCAAACGTGTTCTAGAAGCCGTTCGACTCTACGGTCTCATGGACCAACCGGCCATAGTGATCTCCGGCGGCAGCGGCAATCCTTTCATAAAGGTTTCAGAAGCGGCACTGATGCGCGAACTACTCCTTAGTTTGAGGATACCTGAGAGACGGATTGTGATGGAAGGTAGATCTAGCAACACCTTTGAAAATGCAACAGGGGTCAAGCGACTAACTTTAAAACCGCCGCTGATTCTAGTAACATCTGCTAGCCACATGGACCGGGCCCTGAGGGTTTTTCAAGGGCTAAAGATGACCCCATTACCGGCGCCTTGTGATTACAAGAGTCGGTGGAGTAGGGACGATCCCTTGCGATTTCTCCCCTCCGAAGGAGCACTGTCCGCATCTACTGCAGCAATTTACGAGTACATGGGCATTTTTTGGTATAGACTTACAGGGAAGATTTAATTAGTGTCCATGCGGAAATTCAAGCTTCCCGGATGGAGCTGTCAGTATACAGCAATCAGCGGTCAGCTTGATAACCTGTGATTACATGCATTTTACTGATAGCTGATCGCGCTTATCTGAAAAGGGTCGTTTTGAGATGAGCACTACTAGAGACTGTTCAATAATTCAATCTTTAAATGCCCTGAAAGTGTGACCTGCCTGGATTCCCGCCGGAGTCTATCCCGCGGCTTGTCGGAGGGAAGCGGAGATCCCGATTCATCGGGGATGCGGGACCAGGATGACGGGACATCACCCACTATCGTCATTCCCGCGAAAGCGGGAATCTAGGGCAAAAGCAGACTTTTACCGAGAATTTTTTGGGGATAGCTATCCAAAAAATAATGTCGTAAATAATTGATTTATCAATTTAAAAAAATATTGAACAGTCTCTAATAATATTTTTCTGATGGAGAGAAATGAGAAAGAAGAAGAGAGGAAAAATTTGCTTGCTCGTCATCGGCTGTTTATTAGGAATTCTCGCGCCAAGAGCTGAGAGAGCAGCAGCCCTTATTCGCAGTGAGGAAAATACCATCCGCGTTTTTCAACTTGTTTCTCCTGGGGTGGTTAACATAACCACCACCAGTATTGGCAGAGATTTTTTTTACAATCCCGTACCCACCGAGGGAAGTGGTTCGGGGGTTATTGTTAATAAATCTGGTCACATCGTTACAAGTTATCACGTGGTGCAAGGCAGTAGTCATCTGGAGGTAACCCTGGCCGACGGTAGCCGGTGGCAGGCAAGTGTGGTAGGCACCTCTCCTAGCAATGATCTGGCAGTGATCAAGATCGAGGCACCGCCGCAACAGCTCAAGCCTCTGCGGCTCGGTTCTTCTTCGAGCCTACGGGTAGGTCAGAAAGTGTTAGCGGTTGGTAATCCCTTTGGTTTGGGACAGACGCTGACCACAGGGACCATCAGCTCCTTGGGGCGTGATGTCATGATAAGCCCGGATGTGGTAATTGAGAAAGTCATTCAGTCTGACGCTGCCATCAATCCGGGAAATTCTGGCGGTCCCCTTATAAATTCTGATGGGGAGGTAATAGGGATTAATACCGCCATTTTCAGCCCAACCGGCACTAGTGTGGGAATTAGTTTTGCTATTCCAGTGGATACGGTTCGGAAGATTCTACCAGGCATGGTGTACCTGTGGCCGAAACTGGTGACTTGGGTTTTGGCCGTAATCTTGTTGGTATTGCTTCTGAGGTGGTTTTGGCGCAGATTACAGCCAGGTTACCGGTAGGTAGCAGTGAAGGTTGGACCACAAAGGTCACAAAGCACACAAAGGTAAATACTATTAAGGTCAAATACTTTGTGCTCTTTGTGTTCTTTGTGGTTAAATTTCAATGACTTGTTGGGTTGGTAAGGCCCAGATCAAGACAACTGAAAGGAAGATGAAGGTGAGATTTACCAGAGTGGTTTTCATCATTTTGCTCGTTGGCCTATTAATGGCTCAAATGAGCATAGGCATGGCTGGTACTGAAGACGAGCAAAATAATATTGATATTTACAGAGCAGCGGCACCTGGGGTGGTGAATATAACCACTATTTCTGTGGAGCGGGACTTTTTCTTCAATATCGTTCCCCGACAGGGAGCAGGATCAGGTTCCATGATTAACCAGGACGGCTATATTTTAACCAACTACCATGTGATCCAGGAAGCTCGCCGCCTTGAAGTAACTCTGGCGGATGGTAGCAAATGGGAAGGAAAGCTCATAGGAACGGATCCGGACAACGACTTGGCTGTGATCAAGATAGACGCTCCTGCCAGCAAACTAACCGTTATACCTGTGGGTGACTCCGACCAGTTGCTGGTAGGACAAAAAGTTCTTGCCATTGGTAATCCCTTTGGTTTGGGGCAAACCCTGACAACGGGGGTAATCAGCTCTTTGGGGCGAACTTTGCGGGCTGACAACGGTACACTCATTGAGGACATTATCCAGACCGATGCTTCCATCAATCCGGGAAACTCCGGCGGGCCACTGTTGGATTCCAGCGGTAATCTAGTGGGTGTAAATACAGCTATTTTTAGTCCCACAGGAGCCTCGGTGGGAATTGGCTTTGCAGTCCCGGCCAATACTGCCAAGCTTATCATTCCGGAACTTATAGCCCGGGGCTATTACGCCTATCCCTGGATAGGGGCGAGTGTCACCAACTTACTGCCTGGAGATGCCAAAGCCTTGGATTTCGCAGTAGATCGTGGGGCGTTGATCGTAGAAATCGTCCGCGGGGGCCCGGCGCATAGAGCAGGATTGCAGGGCGGTAACCAAAGGGTGCGATTGGGCAATCGCATTGTAATTGTTGGGGGAGACGTGGTGGTAGGGGTGGATGGTAAGCCGGTTGATTCTGCCGACGGTCTCATCCGAATCATTAGAGAAAAACGTCCAGGCGATCTGTTGAACCTGGATGTATATCGTGGAGGTCTCTATCGTCAAGAGGTCCTGGTGCGACTTGAGGAAAGACCGAGACGGCGCTAAGCGCGATGCGCTTAGCGCCGTCTGGCAGCAGACAGCAGGCAGCTTGCAGCAGACAGTATTAGCATTGGGCATAGAGCATAGAGAAAAAATTCTTAACTCCATGCCCTATGCTCTATGCCTACTGAATTCTGGCTCCTGACTGCTTGAGCAATGCCTTGCGCCTTGAACCTTGGGCCGTTAACTTTAGGAATAACTGCGCTTCGTGGAGGGAAACGTTGTGCCCGAACTACCTGAGGTTGAAACAATCCGCCGTGGTCTCATTCCCCGTCTCGTAGGTTGCAGGATCAATCGGGTGGTGCTCAGCAATCGTAAACTCCGATTGCCAGTGCCTCGGGTAAAGCTCAACCGCTGGGTCCAGGGAAGCCAAGTGAAGAGCGTTGATCGCCGTGCCAAGTACCTTCTAATAAACATGGACAGCGGGGCGGTTTTGGTGCTGCACCTGGGAATGACCGGCCGTCTGGCTTTTTTTGCAAATGGAACCCCCAGGAGAACTCACGATCATCTTCGTTTCCTTTTGGACAGCGGCGTGGAACTGCGCTTCAACGATGTACGTAGATTCGGCTCAGTTCAGGTTCTAGCTCCCGAAGATCGAAAATCGCCTCAGGTCTTTGCTGGTCTGGGAGCCGAACCCCTGGGGCCTGATTTTTCAACCCCTTACTTGATGAGCCGGGCCCGCAACCGGACCAGGCCTATTAAGAATTTCCTCATGGATGCAAGAGTGGTCGTAGGTATTGGTAATATCTATGCAAATGAAATACTCTTTGCTGCCGGAATTAAACCCACTCGCGCCGTGGGTACCTTGAGAAAGGCGGCCTGGGATAGGATTGTTGAGGCCAGCAGGCAGGTACTGGAGCAGGCCATAGCCTGTGGTGGTACCACCATTTCAGACTATGTGAACAGTAGCGGTGAAGCAGGTTATTTTCAATGTGAGCTCAAGGTCTATGGGCGTGGGGGCGAAGTGTGCCAGAGTTGCGGGAGCGAGATTACCCGGGTGGTACTTTCTGGTCGTGCCAGTTTTTATTGTCCTAGATGTCAGAAGTAGGCACAATTTAAGCAGAAATGGGACTGGAATGTCATCTCTCACAGAGCCCTCCGAGGGCTCGAGAGAACCCTGGGCGCAGGCGAAGGGTGAACGGGCGAGAGATATCGTGAAATTGCAGCGAGGTTGGCGAAAACGGCACGTAATCCTAGGAGCCCTGATACTCCTAGCAGGGATTGTTAGCGGTTCTGCCATAGGGGCTTTTTTGACCCTCAGCCACGACCTTCCCAGAATCCAGAAACTAGAGGATTTTCGCCCCAGCTCCGTGACCACCTTGTTGTCTGCGGAAGGCAAGGTTTTGGACGAATTTTTTGTGGAAAAGCGTGTACCGGTGGATCTGGAGGAAATTCCACCTTACCTCAGGGAGGCGGTGGTGGCCACGGAGGATCGGCGTTTCTACGAGCACGCCGGCCTGGACTGGCGTGGCATCGGTCGAGCCATACTCAAGGACATCCGCGCCGGTCGTTTTAAAGAGGGGGGTAGCACTATCACCCAGCAATTGGCCAAGGTATTGTTTCTCAATCCCGAAAAGACCATTCAGCGAAAACTGAAAGAGGCCATATTAGCCCTGCAAATAGAGAAACGCTACCGTAAGGATGAAATCCTCACCCTATATCTAAACCAGGTATATATGGGCAGTGGTGCCTATGGAGTAGAGGCTGCGGCCAACCGGTATTTTGATAAACACGTCTGGGAGCTGGATTTGGCTGAGTGCGCTCTCATCGCCGGATTGCCCAGGGGCCCTACCCTCTACTCACCTCTGATCAATCCTGACAAAGCTCTATCCCGCCGGGCAACAGTGCTCAAGAGCTTGCGAGACACGGGATACATTACCGATGAACAATATGAAGAGGCGCTAAATGAACCTTTGCAGCTAAAATCGAGTTCCGATTCAGGAGATGTAGCCCCCTACTTTGTTGCCTACGTTCGACCTCAACTAGAGGAAGTCTTTGGAGAAAATTTGTTGTATAGAGGTGGCCTCACTATCCAGACTACTATTAAGGAGGACTGGCAACGGGCGGCCGAAGCAGCACTAGATAAGG
>JAJDNT010000332.1 GCA_022340515.1 Deltaproteobacteria bacterium | reverse complement strand
AAATACCATCGAGTACTATTATCAGTACTATGGAAGTAACCACCGCCGAAGTGGCCGCGTCTCCCACGGCAGAAGCACTGCGTCCGGACTCCATGCCTCTAAGGCAGCCAGCTATGGCTACAACCACGCCGAAAACCGCGCTTTTAAAAACCCCTATGGAGAATTGAGTAAGGTTGAGTGCTGCTCTGGTCTGCTCCATATATTGGGCAAAGCTAATATCGAACATGCCAGTGCCAACAACAAATCCGCCCAGTATACCCACCAAGTCGGAGTAAAGACAAAGAAGGGGCAGCATCAGGATCAGAGCGAGCATGCGGGGGAGAACGAGAAACTCCATGGGAGAGATGCCCATGGTTGTCAAGGCATCAACTTCTTCGTTCACCTGCATGGTCCCGATCTGGGCGGCAAAGGCAGCACCGGTGCGGCCGGCCATAATAATTGCGGTCATTATTGCCCCCATCTCCCTAGCCATGGCAATGCCTACCAGATTTGCTATATAGATCTGATCCCCGAACATGGCCAATTGAACCGCCCCCACAAATGCCAGGATCAGGCCCACCAGAAAACTGATAAGGGAAACAATGGGCAGGGCATCCGCGCCACATTGCTGAATGGTCAACCAGAGGTCTGTGCGACGAAATTTTGCCTTGCCCACCAAGAATCTACCAAAGGCAATTGTAGCTTCGCCCAGGAATGTGGTCATGCCGATCACCTGACGAGCAACGTCCATACTGGCTTTGCCAATCTGGACCAAAAACGGTTCCTGCACGGCCGCCTTGCGGGCATCTTTCTTCTCCGGCACGGCGGTGGCAAGGTCCAGTAAGCGTCGCACTCCTTCCGGCAACCCTGTCCGATCCGCATCAATTTGCCGCTGACTGCATCGATCAAAAACCTTGAGCAAAAAGGTAATCAAGCCACTGTCCCAACGTCCAAGAACTTGGCTGTCAAAGGTTAGAACCTTGACCGGAAGGCCGGAATCGACCTGTTTATCGACCTCTTCCACTGAGGGGATGTTCGCGCCGATGGTCCAATCCCCAGCCAGGCGCACAAGAAGGGTGTTTTCACTGGGCCGGCTAAAAGCAAGTTCGCTCGCTGATCCAATTACTCCGGTTGCTGTATCCATAGTGAACAATGACTTTGGTGCGGATCTTCTGAGACCCTCAACTTGGTATTACCGAGGGAGGTTTCCTCTGTTGTTCTGTCTGAATTGAACCTAACAATGAATTATATTGGTCTTTATAGCCATTGGCAACCTGAACCTAGAGCATTATCAGGAGACCAAATAGAACTTCCGTCCGGTTTTTATTAATAAATTTTTACCGAAGAATGGGAAGAGCTTAAATGATTCTTCGAGATTTATTCCCTAATTAGCAGTAATAGCAGTATAATGTTTATTTATGGTGATATTCTCAGCCTCCGATACCATAGTTATCAAAGCTGAGCTGACTAGCCAGCACGCTGCTCAGAAAATCAATCAATTATTTTATTGAGGTGAAAAAAAGATGAAAAAGGTCATGGTCATGACATGTATGGTTTTCATGCTTCTGGCTAATAGTGCCATTCCTGCTAACAATACTGTCTATGTAACCAAAAAAGATTATCCCATGGCCCTCACCAAGGAAGACCTGGAGATGTTTCATCAAAGCATACTGAATGATGATGCCGCCCTGTTTTTAAAACTCAGGCAAGAAGGTAGGGCCTGGCTGTCAAGAGCAGGAGTGCAAGTTTACATTGTCGAAACTGAAGACTCCGGCAAAGTCAAAATAAAACCACAGAATGCAAGCCAAGAAATCTGGACCTTGCAGGAGGCATTGGAGAAGAAGTAGTCAGTAGAACTTAGCATGGAGCATATAGCTGAAATTTCGAAATCCAAAATCCGCAATCCGAAATCACCTGGCTCTATGCTCCATGCCGTTCCAGCACACTTTATACAACTGCCTTATGATGTTCTCTCCACCATTGAGAACACACCACCGCTTAAGGCAATCGACCTAACCACGAAGCGTTTTCAAACCAGCGTTCTGTCAAATCGTCCATTTTACCGGTTTCCTCGAGCATATCCAGAAAGTTTTCTACCCAGTTGACCAGGTGGGGGTCATAAGAGGGCATGGCAATACCTATGGGCTCATAGGTAAGGGGGGTAAATACAGAAAGCAGTCCTGCATTCGGATGACGAAAAAGGGATACCACGCAAATGGGGTAGTCGGCAACCATGGCGTCAACCTTACCCTCAATGACCATATCTACAGCTTCATCATAGTCTTTTGCCGGTATGAACTGGGCCTTCGATAATACTGCCTCGACGAAATATTGACTGGTGGAACCTTTGAGGGCGGTTAACCTGGTATTTGGGCTGTTTACTTCGGTGGCTTCTTTGGCATTTGCTATTGTCTCAATTTTTGTAAGAAATGCTTTGCCGGAAACATAGTAAGGACCGACGAAAGCAACTTTCAGATTCCGTTTGGGGGTCATGGTCATCCCCGACATGACCATATCCACCTTACCGCTCTCCAGGGCTGAGAGGAGCTTTGAAAATTCCATAGTTTCAATCCTCAGTTTAACCCCCATGCCGTCGGCCATCATTCTGGCTAAGTCAACTTCGAACCCTATTACCTCACCATCCTTGGTTGTCATGTTGAGGGGGGGCATGGTTCCGGCTGTCCCTAGTACCAGTTCGCCTTTTTGTAAAACGTTATCAAGGACCGGCGTTGGCGTTGGCTTGACTACTTTCTGAACACACCCGAAAAAAAGAAACGACAAAATCAGGACAAAAACTGCTATACCTCTTTTCATTACATTTCTCCTTTGAATTTTGGTTTGCCGAACGTGTAATGGTTTGCCAAAAGAAGATTGACTGCAGCTAGACAAGTTTATGGCGACTCCCGTTCAAATTAAGACAGCTACAACTGAGAGTCAACAAAGACAAGGAGAATTCTTGACAGAAACATGAAGTTAGGCAAGAATCGACGCTCGAAGAACCTCGTCTGTTAATTTAGTAATGGAAGGATTAGCAATGTTCAAGCATCTGAGATTTATTCTTGTGTGGACTCTTTTTTGCTTCGGACTTCTATACTGTGCGCAGGTGGGCTGGGCAGCAAACCCGCTAGCAGTAAAGGCTGCAAAAGGCAAGAAAAAATCTGAGGCCAAGGAAGAGGTTCAACCACCAAAAGAACTCAGCGGCGAGCAGATTGATGCTTTTATGGCCACCCTCAGCGACGAGCAGGTCAGACGCCTTCTCATTGAGGAACTCAAGAAAAAAGCAGAGGCAGAAAAGGTAACCGCACAGACTGGACATTACGCTGAGAGAGGGAGCGGGCTGCGACAGATGTTCGATGAAGCCGATGCCGGAGCTTCTGCGATTTATACGCGAATCAGGAGAATTTTTCGTGAGTCGGCTTCGGTCTTGTCCCAACCCCGCGCCCTGATCGCCCTACTATCGGACGACAAGGGAACCGCTGCCTTAGTCATGACCTTTGCAGGGCTGCTTGCCCTGATTGGTGCAGGCCTATTCGGCATGTGGCTGCTTGTACGTCTTACGGAAGGTTTTCGCAATCAGCTACTTTCCACCGTGCCCCTGAGGAGCCTAGAGAAGCTAGGCCGCATACTTTTTCGGCTGCTCCTCAACGCTCTGGGATTGGCAGCTTACATACTCATCACCCTCGTCCTCTTTGTTGCTTTCTATGATAAAGGAAACGCCTCATACATTATTGTTGGTACCTACTTGATCGTTAGCTACTATTTACTGGCCATCATCTTACTTGCCAGAATCGTGTTCTCACCCGGAGCCCCGGCCTTGCGGTTGGTGCCCATGGCGGATGCAGATGCAACCTTCCTCTACCGCTGGTTTTGCCGAATTGCCACTGTAGCGGCGGTGATTGCAGGAGCGAGTGGAATTGTCCGCAATATCGTAGCCACCGAAGAGCTCTACCTATTCTTGTACAGTGCGTCTGGTCTTAGCGTTATTTTATTAATCGTCGTAATGATCTGGCAAAGCCGACACAGAGTGGCCAACGCCATCTGCCAAGACGCTGCTGAAGGGACCTGCGACTACTCCCCCCTGCGGGCTGGGTTGGCCAAGAGTTGGCATATGTTTGCCATTCTCTATGTAATCTTCATGGGAGTGTTCTGGCAAATCAGCGCCTTGATCGAAGGAAAAGGAACCGTCTTGAGACTCATTGCCAGCCTTTTCCTCATTCCTATATTCATCGGCATTGATCAGTGGGGAGAACGTTTGTTGAAGGTCGCCTCCGGTGAGCTGCCTCAAACCTTTGACCTAAGCGAAGATCAAAAGGTTGAAGCTGGAGCCGAGCCGGACACAACTGGCGAACTCACTGCCGACCATGAACCCGCACTAAATGAGAAAGGGGTTAGGCGGGATTATATCCCCTTGGTCAAACGAATATTCCGTATTGTGCTAGTTTTAGCTCTGCTCTTCCTCTTTCTCAGGTTATGGGAAATTGACCTCTCCGTCACCAGAATCTTCTCCTCCACTCTGCTCAGTATCATCATTGCGGTATTGCTTGGACTCTTCGTCTGGGAATACACCAAAACTTTGATTGACAAAAAACTCGAGGAAGAATTCCCCGGAGAGGGTGAAGAGATTGAGGAGGGGGGTGGCGCCGGCGGCACCCGAAAGGGCACCTTGCTATTGCTCTTTAGAAAATTTGTCCTTACTGTCCTGGTGGTAATAGTAATGATGATTGTATTGTCGGCAATAGGTGTAAACATCGCGCCCATGATTGCCGGTGCCGGTATCATCGGCCTAGCCATCGGCTTTGGCGCCCAGACCCTGGTGAAGGATATCATTTCGGGGGTATTCTTCCTCGTTGACGATGCCTTCCGCATGGGTGACTTTGTGGAAACCGCTGGCATGAGGGGTACAGTTGAAAAAATCTCTTTGCGCTCCATGAGGCTCCGCAACGCTCGCGGTCCGATAATCACAGTTCCATTTGGTGATATGAAGACGGTTACAAACTACAGCCGTGACTACCAAATCATGAAGCTGGATATCCGGGTTCGTTACGACACCGACATCAATAAAGTAAAAAAGATCATCAAAAAAATTGACAAGGAAATTCAAAAAGATCCGGAACTCGCAGCAGGTTTGCTTGACAAGATCAAGTCACAGGGTGTGAAAGCAATGGATGATTCCGCCATGATAATGCGGGTCAAATTCAAGACCGTTCCCGGCCGGCAGTTCATTATCCGGCGAGCAGTATTCCAACTAATTCAAGAAGCCTTTCGTAAAGAGGGCATAGAGTTCGCCCACCGAAACGTTACGGTGTATATACCGCCGGAGACAACCGCCAGAGACTCCAAGGAGGAGAGGGAAAGCAAGGACGAGTCTCCTACCCCCACCGATAAAAGAAAGCTGGAAGCAGCTGCGGCTGCAGCCCTTGCTATAGCCCAGGAGGAAGAGGAAGAAGCCGCCAAGCAAGCTGGGAAAGAGAAGGATGACCGCTAAATTGATTGCGGATTTCGGATTGCGGATTTGGGAGGGCATGGCGCATAGAGCATGGGGCATAGAGTTAAGTTCCAAGTTCCAAGTTTAAGGTTCCAAGTTTGTTGATTAATCTCAGGAGAATTTTCAAACTTTGAACTTGGAACTCGGAACTTGGAACCTCATAGAATTGGCTACTGGATTATTTGATTGCCCATGAGGGTTTGTAGATTAAGTAATGCGTGCTATGAGAGGTGGGATGTGAAATTTTAGCTTAGGCGCTGGTCTGGTTTCGTCCGGCCTTTTTTGCTCGATATAAAGCCTTATCCGCCGCCATAAGCACTTGCTCTGGAGAGCTGTATTTTTCATTCTTCTCAGCCACCCCTATACTTATGGTTACTTTGGCTCTTTTTCGAAATCCTCTCATCCCTTTCGATTTTTCCAGTCTCTTACCTGATCGATTGCTACCGCGGACTAAAAAACGCGTCTGCTCCACCCTCTTCCTCAATTTCTCCAGGTGAGAAATGGCTGCCTTGCTGTTCAGCCCAGGGAAAATAATGGTAAACTCTTCACCACCATAACGAAAAGGTTTGCCGCCACCAGATACAGTAGCAAGTTTCGACGCCACCAAACGCAAAACCTGGTCGCCAACCTCATGGCCGTAACGGTCATTGAATTTCTTGAAAAAATCAATATCAACCATAGCCACAGTAAAGTTACCACTTATTTGGAGAAGCTTTTCCTCCAAAGCTCGCCTGCCAAGAATGCCAGTCAACTCATCTCGGAAGGCCATACTATGGGAGGTTTCGATAACTGAGACTACTAGGACAAGCCCTGCGGTAGCCAGATAGATTGTTGAAATTGGCCCAATCTTGCCAACGGCGAAAGCCAAAAAAATCGACAGCAGGGCCCAAAAAAACCCGTTTTCAATTACCGACTCATGTCGAATAAAACCAATGGTGAGGAAAAGAAATGCCAAGGCAAAAGACAAAAGACAAGGCAGTGAAAGGGGGAGCCATGAAAGCAAATGTCCATGAGGCAACGAATAGCTTAGAAAAGCAGCCAAGCCCCATTCCTGATACCGACAGGTGAGAAAAACGGCAAAAACCTGAAGTAAGATAAGACCCAGCCGGACTAGTCCGTGGAAGGTTAAAATCCCTCGTTCTTTCACCCGAGAGACAAATACCAGATTCAAAGGCAAGAGAAAGCCAATGGCATTGTAGACGGTTTGACCAACAGTTGCAGAGGCAGCACCAACGTTATTGCTGGTAGAGGCGGACAAGAGCAGTCCTCTGTCTGCGAGGGCCAGTACAAGAATGGCAAAAATCAGTCGACTGCGGTTAAAGCGCCAGCCGAGCAACATTCCCGCCACTGCAACCAAATATGGATAAATGTGCACCAAAGCAGACAGAGATTTATCTAAAACACCAAGGTAAATGATTATAGCGGTGGTAAAAACCACAAGTCCACCAGGCACGAACAGGGAGAACAGTGTTCTCACAACAACTGAATTCAACTGGCTAAACTCCTTTCAACAGCCAAGTGGCCACTCCCTCGTCAACCAGATTTTGGGAGATTTTCAGACTGAGGACTGGTCGGAGACGATGCAATCAGCGTGCCGCTTGCATGGAGCATGGAGTAAGAAGCCTGCAGACAGCAGGCAGCTGGCAGGCAATAAGTCATTTGCCTGCGGCGTCATTATGTCACTACGCTCCGCTGCCATTTGTTGCAATAGGTAGAAGTCGGAGGTCAGAATTTGGGATTGCGGATTTGGGATGTGAGATGTGGGATGTAAGATGTGAAATACGGTTTACCGTTCACCGTTTACTTTTTACGACTTGAGCGACTTGAACGATTTGAACGAATCAACTAATTGTCGAATCAACCAATTGACAATTAGCTCAATCCGGGGATAGTTTTGAGGGGTCAGCCCTGATATTTCATGAATCACCTGCTGCGACCACGAAACTGGGAACCCGCTTGCGGGACTGAGCGGAGCGCAGCGAGCGCGAATAATATGGCGGTCCTTCCGGTCGTTCTCGGGTGTCGGACCCTGCGACGCACCCTTCAGGTACGCCTCGGCTTCGATTTTGGATTGCGGATCTCGGATCTCGGATTTTTGACTACATTGATGATACGGAACTTAACAGTTATGATTTTTTCACTTGCTCTTTAAATCTAACGAGCTTTTGAGAAAATTTCTCATCCGCATTCCGAAATACGCATTCCGCAATCGTCGACCCGGTGGCACGCCCATGTTCGCGGTCTCGCGACAGCAATTCATGAGATATCAGGGCTAGGAGGTGGGATGCGTCATGCTCAGAGATGAATACATCTATCAAGAAATGCTCGATCAGGAGAAAATTGTTGCTTTGCAGCGAAAACTCCCTCCACCGGAGTGGCCAGGTCCTTCTAACAGGGTGATCCTCACAGGGTCGGGGGACTCTCACTGCGCTGCCCTTTTTGGCCAGTGGGTGATTAAAGAACGCGGCCAGTTATCTGCTTTGCCAGCCCTTGAAGCCAGTCAGACCGCCCAGCACTTCCAACCTGGCGACACTCTCATCTGTATTAGCGTTTCCGGCCGCACAGCAAGGGTCGTAGAGGCGGCCGAGAGAGCTTTGGCCGCGTCCGCTCAGGTAATAGCAGTAACCGACAACCTCCAAAGCCCGTTGGCAAAACTGGCCTCTTCGGTTTGGCCCATCTATGCCTCACCTCCGGAAGAACTATCGAATACCAACTATACGGACCAACACGCCAAGCAATACATTGGTTACCACCACGATGTCGCTCAGACCAAAACATTCTGGGCAGGCGTCCTCACCCTTATTCGGGCGGCAGGCATAAAACCAGACTGGCAAGTTCTCTCGGACCACACTCGCACTCTGCTCTCACCCACCTTCTATAGCCCTATATTCAACAGAGCCGAATTCTGGGCCGAAGGTGGACAGGCTTTTTTCCTGGGAAGCGGTTGGGCACAAATTGTGGCTCGCTTTGCCTCTTACAAGATGCACGAGTTCAATCGCGTGGCCCACTTCACTGGCATCGAGGAATACTGCCACACCCTCTACTTCATAACTCGCTCTAAAGACACTATTGTTTTGCTTGTATATGACGAGGATACTGCTGCCAGAGCCAATGAAGTCGTCCCGGTGCTCTGTGACTTCTTTGACGCCAGGATCATCTGGATTCAACCTGAATTCTTTGGCAACGACTTCACGCCCGCTGGATATGAGCATAATATTCAAATGGTAAGCACACCAGCCTCCGACCAGCCCTTGCAGCAGTTTCTCGATTTCATCCTTTGCGTGCAATGGCTGACCTATGCAATCGGCCGGGTCAATGCACCCAATATCAACACCTTCCATGCTGGCTACGATACGGAGCGTCTGGTTGCAGGCACCTTGCGAACCATTCGTAAGTCTGCCATCCGAGCTCTAGAGGCAAAGAAATTGGCAGATGGAGATTAACGAGGAGCGCTGGTACCACCTCCTGCCTCGTATGAACAGGTGGTGAAGTCTATACTGGCGCCGCACTTAGCACATTTGTGAGTCTTGTTGAATTCGTCAGAAAAGATCTCTTTTTCTTCTCCGCAACTGTTGCACTTGCAAACGAAGGATTTGAGATCCTTAAAAGATTCGTATCCTGGACAATGCTGCGGTGTTGTAGTCATGATAAATCTCCTCCTCGGGCTTCTAAATCAGTTCTTCCACATCTCATGGCCTCACACTTACCTTACCTAGTCTCAATTTAAAAGTTTAGTCAGACATCTTATAAAAGTCCAGGAAAAAGACCCTAAAGAATTGCAGCAGGTATACCACTGAGACAAGTAATGGTGTTTGGCTCCCACTGATGTTGGACAAAATTAAGCTGATTGTTGCCCACCTTTCTCACGAGAGGTACAACATTTGCATAGCATATTGTGTTGTATTTGTGATAAATTACCTTGCTATGGATTAATTCTCTTCACTTATTTAGCTACTTTTGCGCAGAATTAGAGTTGGGTCATTCACAAGGAGGGTGTCTCCATGGGTACTTTCAGGAAACAATCACTGGTTTTTCTCCTCGCAGCTGTGCTCGTTTTTACCTGGGCGGCCTGCCCCGCCCTGGCAGCGGAAAAGAAGTATGTGGTAGGAGAGGACAGGAATGCACCTGCCATGATTCTTGACTTAGTGCTTCTCAGGCCTCTTGGTCTGGTTGGCTTCGCCGTCGGCACTGCTGTCTTCGTTGTCACTCTACCTTTCAGCGCGTTGGGGGGCAATACTGGTGAGGCTGCCAAAAAACTGGTAGTCGCCCCTGCCAAGTACACTTTTACCCGTCCCCTGGGTGCGGAAGATTACTGAGCTCTCTGGACCGGTACAAGGCAAGATAACCCGTGGAGGGATGACCTCCCTCCCCTCACCTCCTAGCCAAAGGGCTGACTAGTGAGCGTTGCTGACAACCTCACCATGTCGGCTTGGTTTTGGTTTCCGCAGAACGAGAGCTTTAACCTATGAATGTCCTGGAGGCCTTGGGTCTCGGCGCTTTGCAGGGTATCACTGAATTTCTCCCAATTAGCAGCTCAGGGCATCTGGTACTGGCCCAACATCTGTTAGGATTCCAGGGGTCACAGCTGTTTTTTGATATTGCGGTACATGTAGGTACCCTCATGGCCGTATTCTTGGTCTTTCGGGGTGATTTGGCCTTGATGCTTAAGGGGTGTGTCAGGGTCTTAGGCCAAAGGCCCTCCTCCCGAAGTACTCCCACCTCCAG
>JAJDNT010000303.1 GCA_022340515.1 Deltaproteobacteria bacterium | reverse complement strand
ATGCCAGAACCGTGGATTTTCAATGTCCTCTTGCGCTCTTACATCTCGATGGTGGTCTTAAATCGCGATGAACAGGCAGATGTCAAAGCAGTAGAGCTTGCTCAACAAGCTCTGGATGTAGTGGACTACAAGCCAGTTATTTACAATATGCTGGGCTGGCTTTACTCCAATGGCAAAAATGTTCGGAATTTGGAAATGGCTTTTCACTACCTCGACCAATGTCTGGGTTTAGAGCCAAAAAATGAAGCTGCTCTCTTACACCGGGCGCGAATTCTGGAGGAAATGGGCCAGACAGATCTTGCCCGACATGCCTATCAGGAAATTCTCTTTCAAAATCGACAACACCCCATAGCACGAAGAAAACTTTCCCAGTACAAGGTCGCCAATTAGGGTCGATGAAATCGTCGAAGCCGTCCATCACAGAGGTCAGACGTCGGGGATCAGAGATCAGCTTTTACGCTGACCTCGGACCTCTGATCTCTGACTACCGACCTCTGACTTCTGTACTCTATGCTCTATGCCCTCAAAAAGAAATGGGCTCAACGTCGTCCTCGTTGAGTTCTACTGAAACCGCCTGTTGAATAATATCTATGGCTACCACCAATCTTGCCTTCTCGTGTTTCTTGCGAACCAAAATCCCTTCACAACCATAGAGAGGGCCATTGACAATCTTTACTCGCATTCCTTCCTGTAAATAGGGGTGGACGGTAAGCACACTGGCATTATTGAGCAGGGTTATCAGACTGCCCATCTGACTGTCCGGTACTGGCAAGGGGCCGTCCTCGCTGCCAACAATTCTGACAACTCCAGGTGTCTGCAATATTTTCAGTTGTTCGTAGTTGTCGAGTAAGGATCGAACAAAGAGGTAGCCGGGAAAAATCGGCACCTGGATCTTTTTGCGTCGGTCCCTCCGTCTGCTCCAGCGCTCCATCTGCGGTAAGAGACATTCGAAGGATTTGGCCAGCAACCTAGAGTGTACCTTGCTCTCGTGGCGGACCTGGGCGTAGACGGCATACCAAGCTGGTGACATATGAGAGGCCGGATCTGTCATTGCCTGTTCCAATGTTGAGATATTTATCCATCCATAATTTCTGGATGGATAGTAATTATCTAATGGGGCAAGTGTTTCAAATGATGGTATCGCTCGGTTCTTTTGGTTGTCAAGAAATAATTGCCGGCCCGAACCGGCCTTTAAATACCGCCTTTGTTACCACTTGACAAAGGAGGTTAAATAAACGAAATAATAGGGACCTTCAGCTAGCCGCGTCGTCTACGAAGCCTCTTTTGGAGTTACCCATCGACAATTTACACGTTAGCCTAGGCAGTAAGGGAACCGCTCATATGGCTCAGTTGCAAGTTCAAGATCTCCACTTAAGTTTTGGGGGCTTGACCGCTCTCAACGGCATCAGCCTTTCGGTAGAACTAGGTGAAATTTTTGCCATCATTGGTCCCAATGGCGCTGGTAAGACTTGCATTTTGAATTGTATTTGTAGATTCTACCATCCCGATCAGGGCAGCGTTATTTTTGAAAACCAGGAAATCCTCAATTTTCCCCCCCACAAGATTGCAGGAATGGGAATAGCCCGGACCTTTCAGAACATTGAACTGTTTCAGGGAATGACTGTGCTGGACAATATCAAGCTCGGGGCCCATGTCCACTTGCGGTCTGGTTTTCTTTCCGGCGGTTTTTACTGGGGTAAAGCTCGCAAAGAGGAGATGAAGCTAAGGCGGGAGGTGGAAGAGCAGATTATTGACTTGTTAGAAATCCAGGCTATTCGCAAAGAAATAGTTGGCACTTTGCCTTATGGTTTGCAAAAGCGAGTGGAATTGGCCCGGGCCCTGGCCATGAGACCCAAGATTTTACTTCTAGATGAACCTATGGCAGGGATGAATCTGGAGGAAACAGAGGACATGGCTCGCTTTATTCTAGATATTAATGAAGAGCGAGGAGTGACTATAGTTCTTATCGAACACGATATGGGCGTGGTTATGGACATTTCGGACCGGATTTTCGTCCTTGATTTCGGCACTAGAATTGCCGAAGGGCGGCCGGAGGAAATCCAGCATAACGAACACGTGATAAATGCTTACTTGGGTGGCTCGGATGCGGCTTTTTCCAAATTGGGACTTTAAGACCTTGGAAACAAACTCCTTAAGAACGACAAAAAAAGATGTAGAAGGTAGACCCCTACCCTTACTCTTGCAACGCAATGCCAAGCTTTACAACGATAGCAGGGTGGCCTTGCGTGAGAAAGAATATGGCATTTGGCAACCGGTAACCTGGCAAGGGTATTATGATCACGTGAGGCATTTTGCCCTAGGTCTCAAGGTCTTAGGCTTCAAAACCGATGACAAGTTAGCGATTATCGGAGACAACCGGCCTGAATGGCTATACGCGGAGCTGGCAGCACAATCTCTTGGCGGCATCCCTCTTGGCATTTATCAAGACTCCATTCTCACGGAAGTTGCTTACATTATAAATCATTCTGAAGCTCGAATAGTTGTTGCCGAAGACCAGGAGCAGGTGGACAAAATTCTTGAGATGAGGGAAGAACTCCCCCTCCTCGAAAAAATCGTCTATACGGATCCTAAAGGGATGCGCCACTATGGCGAGGATGATCTCCTTTACTTTCCCGATGTGGAGAAACTTGGTAAAGACTACGAGGGTGAGCACCCGGGGGAATTTGAACACGGACTGGAGGCACTTAAAGACTCGGACATCGCCCTCATTTCTTACACCTCGGGCACCACCGGATTTCCCAAAGGTTCCCTCTTGACTCACCGCAATATGTTGAAAATGGCCCTCAACCTGCACGCGGTGGACTCCAAATATGAGTCGGACGAATTTGTCTCATTTTTGCCACTCCCTTGGATAGGCGAGCAGATGATGGCGGTGTCAAGTGCACTGGCCATTGGCTTCACGGTAAACTTTCCTGAGGAGCCTGAAACTGCTAATGCCGACCTCTATGAGATTGGTCCCCACGTTATTTTTTCGCCTCCCCGGGTCTGGGAAGGACTTTCCAGATCAGTGATGGTCAAGCATCTGGACGCCAGCTGGCTCAAGCGGCGGCTGTACAGATGGGCCATGCCTGTGGGCTACCGCATGGCAGACTTCAAGTTTGCCAGAGAAAAAGTCCCCTTTGGTTGGCGGCTTCTCTACGGTCTGATGTACCTGTTGATATTCAGAGCGCTAAAGGATCGGTTGGGATTCGCCCGACTACGCAGTGCTTCCACTGGTGGCGCTGCTTTGGGGCCGGACGTATTCCGTTTCTTTCACGCCCTAGGTGTCAACCTTAAACAAATTTACGGTCAGACGGAGATTTCTGGAATTTCTTGTATTCATCGTGACGGGGATGTTGATTTTGACACTGTAGGGAAGCCCATTCCAGAAACTGAAATTCAGATCCATGATCCCGATCCCTCAGGAGTTGGAGAAATTGTCTCTCGGAGCCCGGCTTTATTTCAGGGGTATTACAAGAATCCTGAGGAAACTAATAAGACTTTGCGGGACGGCTGGCTCCACTCAGGTGATGCCGGCTACCTAAACAAGGACGGACATCTGGTCTGTATTGACCGCATCTCTGACTTGATGCGACTAGAAGACGGAACTCAGTTTTCTCCCATGTACGTAGAAAACAAATTGAAGTTCTGTCCTTACATTGTAGAAGCAGTGGTGCTCGGTCATGAGAAGCCCCATGTAACTGCCATGATTTGTATAGACTTCAAACACACGGGTAAATGGGCAGAAGAGCGTCGCATAGGTTACACCACCTATACAGATTTGGCTGCCAAACCAGAAGTCTATGATCTGATTGAGCGCGAAGTGATACGAGTCAATCGCGGCTTACCGGAAGGGGCTAGAATCCAGAAATTCCTTCTACTCTACAAAGAATTGGACCCGGATGATGAGGAACTCACCCGGACCAAGAAGGTGCGTCGCAAGTTCATCAATGAAAAGTATAGCAAGGAGATCAGCGGTCTCTATAGCAATAAAAAAAGCTTGGACATAGAGTCAATAATCCGCTACCAGGATGGCAAAACGGCCACCTTGAATACCACCCTGCAGGTGCGGACAGTGAAGCCTCCTGAAGAGTATGCAGAAAAAGGGAGGGTTTCTTTCTGGCAGAGGGTCTTTGGGAAATAGGACATAGGCATGGGGCATAGGGCATAGAGCATAGAGGACAGAAGTCGGAGGTCGGACGATTGAAGTTCCTAGTTCCTAGTTACAAGTTCCAAGTTAAGAGCTATGAATGGACGATTTCCGCAGCTTACTGTTTACCATTTATGATTTCTACGACTTCTACGGTTTCTACGACTTTTACGATTTGAACGATTTGACTAATCGACTAATCGACCAATCGACGAATTGAATCTATAGGTCTAAATGTCGGGGAGTAAAGATGAGCCCAGGAGTTCTCCATTTTGTTCAGTTGGTAGTAACTGGACTGGTTATCGGCAGCGTTTATTCTCTCGTGGCCCTTGGTTTTGTTCTCATCTACAAGGCCACAAGTGTTATCAACTTCGCCCAGGGTGAGTTTGTCTTGGTTGGTGCCTACATCTGTCTCGACCTGATAGTGCGTTTTCAAATTCCCTTTGTTTGGGCTTTTCTCCTCACTATGGTTTTTTCGGTAATTTTGGGTCTGTTGGTGGAACGGCTCACTCTGAGACCCCTCATAGGGGAGCCCACTATCACTGTAATAATGGTTACCATCGGGCTGGCTACTGTGCTCAAGAGCATGGTAACCCTTTTTTGGGGAACTCAGATAAAAGTGTTTCCTCGAATCTTCCCTCAGGAACCTTTGAATTTCCAGGGTATAGTTGTCTCTGAGGTTTATCTCTGGACCCTGGGATTCGCTCTTCTTTTTATGGCTATTTTCGCTGCATTCTTCAAGTATTCCAGGGCTGGTATAGCCATGCGCGCCACCGCTGCTGACCAGCAGGCTTCTCAATCAATGGGCATCAGCGTCAAAAGGATTTTCGCTATCTCTTGGTGTATTGCCGCAGTTGTCTCGGGGGTGGGTGGCATTCTAATAGGCAACATCAACGGCATAAATATCACCCTGGCCGATTTCGGCCTCAAGGTATTCCCTGCTGTTATCCTTGGAGGCCTTGACAGTATTGTGGGAGCAATCATCGGCGGCTTGACCATAGGCATTCTGGAAAATCTCATGGGTGGTTACCTTGATATGTATTTCGGCGGTGGGGTGAAGGAGGTGGCTCCCTTCGTGGTTTTGGTGGTGATCCTGATGATCAAGCCTTACGGCCTATTTGGTACGGTGGAAATTGAAAGAGTGTAAGAACGCAGAGCGCAAAGCGCATAACGTCAATTAGTCAACTCGTAGGGTTCTTGGCTGTGTGTTTCAGGTCATAGATCATAGATCATAGGTTCTTACCCATTCCCCATCATCTATTATCCATGACCAATTACCTTGTGCGACGCTTTGCTCTAGGTTAAAAATTCTTATGCCAACTGGACTGTTCCATACTAGATACGAAGATGACGAGAAGATCTTCCATACTCTCTGGGTAAGAATCTGGATGTGGTCTTTTGTCCTTTTCCTCTTCTTGGTTTTTCCCTTTGTTGCTTCTCCTTTGAGCGGTTTTTTCGGCTTCAGTGTGCAACATATGGCAAACATGATCGGTATTTTCATTATTGGAGCCCACGGACTCAATCTTCTCACGGGATTCACCGGCCAGATCTCCCTCGGCCATGGGGCCTTTATGGGGGTTGGTGCATTCACTTCGGCGATTCTTTTTATGAAAGCAGGATGGCCCTTCTGGCTCTCCCTTCCGGCTGCCGGATTCGTAAGCGCCGGAGTGGGTATGATCTTTGGCGTCCCGTCTTTGCGCCTCCGCGGGCTCTATCTGGCCATCGCCACCATGGCTGCCCAGTTTATTATTGACTACGCCATGCGTAACTGGACCTCCCTTACCGGAGGCAGCGCTGGTTTCAACGTAGACCGCCCGAGTATTTTTGGTTTTGCCCTAGATACTGATCTCCGTTACTACTACTTAATTCTTGTATTAGCCATTGTTTCCACCTTGTTTTTAAAAAACTTACTGCGCACCAAGACCGGTCGGGCCATGGTGGCCATTCGCGACCGCTATCTTTCAGCCGAAATAATGGGGGTAAACCTGTTCAAATACCGGCTTCTTGCCTTCGGCATCAGTTCCTTTTACGTAGGGGTTGCTGGAGGGCTTTTTGCTCACTATAATCTGGTTGTTAGTGACGAGCATTTTACCATGTGGCTCTCCATTCAATATTTGGCCATGGTAATCATCGGTGGTTTGGGGCATGTTTTGGGGGGTATCTTCGGGACCATCTTTATGGTATTACTACCAGAGTTGCTACGTATTCCAACTGAGATACTAAGCAACATTTACCCCAACATTTTTGCTATCTTCGGCACCTTGAGAGAACTGGTCTTCGGCCTGGTTATTATTTTATTTCTGATTTTTGAACCCGATGGTCTGGCTGCACGGTGGCACACTATACGCGCCTATTGGAAATTGTGGCCCTTTTCTTACTAGTGTGCGACAATGTACAGCCTGCCAATGTAAAGAGAGGGGGTGAGCAAGGACGGGGGTTAGACCTCCAGAGTGAAGAAGGGCCAACACGGATGGAGCCAAAGTGGCTGCCAGCCTAATGATAACTGTAGAATAGAGGGGGAGGGTGATAATGAAAAGGACGAGGATTTTCCAATGGGCCTGGGTGGTTTTAGTGGTGACTGGACTGGTGTTTTGGGGCTGCGCCAAGAAAGAGGCTGAACCCCTCAAGATCGGTGGCATCTTCGACATCACTGGCGCCACTTCGGCCGTGGGTAAGGATTACGCTCAGGCAGCTAAAGATGCCGAACGTTACATTAACGAAAATGGCGGGATCAATGGCCGTAAGATTCAATTAATTGCCAATGACTATGCCTACAAGATTCCAGAAGCCGTAAGCCTTTATAAGCAATACAAGGATGTGGACAAAGTTTTTGTCATCCAGGGATGGGGTACAGGAGACACCAATGCTCTGAAGCAGCAGGTTAATAACGACAAGATTGTTTATATTTCAGCCTCCTACGACTCAAACCTCAACGATCCCACCAAGACCCCTTACAATTTCTATGTTGGAACCAGCTATTCGGACGCCATCCGCCTGGCAATGAAGTTTGTTAAAGATTCCTTCAAGGAGATGTTTCCAGACGCGGGGGACCGGGCTCCCCGGGTAGTTTTTATCTACCCTGATCATCCCTACGGCAAGGCTCCCATACCTGCTGGCAAGGCAATGGCCAAGGAGCTAGGGATAGAAGTGGGACCAGATGAGATTGTTGGACTGCGGGCAATTGACGCCACCAGCCAGCTGTTGCACATGAAGGAATTTGATCCTGACTGGGCCTGGGTTGGTGGCACAACTCCTTCCACCTCTGTAGTGGTGAAGGACTCTGCCAAACTCAATCTCCGAACCAAGATCATCTCCAATGTCTGGGGATTTGATGAAAATCTTATCAAGCTTGCAGGTGAAGCTGGCAACGAGCGCATTTACGGCATGGCGCCCTTTGCCTTTTGGGGGGAAGATGTTCCCGGTATGAAAGCAGCCATGGAGGCGGCCAAAAAGGCGGATCCAGAGGGTATCCATACGGTCCGCTATATTCAGGGCTGGACGGCAATGATGGTCATGTGGGAAGGTCTCAAACGTGCCGATAAGGCGGGACAGTTGAACGGACCAGGACTCAAGGCAGCTCTTGAAAGCCTGGACAACTTTAGTACTGGTGGCCTAACCGCCCCCATTTCTTATACGCCCACAGACCATCGTCCCAATACTGCCTTGCGAATCTTCAAGATGAGCGACAACAAATTGGTCCCGGTGATGAGCGTCTCTATTGAAAGGGAGGACCGTTTCCTGGGTTGGTAGTCAAGAAGCGCAATAGAACTAAGCTTACAGCTTGCAGCAGGCAGCGGACAGCCAGTTAAAACATCTGCGAGTCACTTAAGCGGACAGTCGTAATTGAGAGATGATACGAGAAGTTGATCTCCTGCCTGTTGTCAGCTGCTTGCTGTCTGCTGGCCGGAGGCCCTTGCGCTTTGCCCTGGGCCTTCTTTGTTTTATATGCCTTATTAGTTGCGCTTACCTAAGACCCCATCTCACGCCAGCAGAATTGAGCCAACGGCTTCAGTATTGTCAAGACGAATCCCTAGAGGAGCTGGTTAATATTGCCTTATCCAAGGGCTATGGGGTAGTTGACGGCGAAGGTCGAGCCAGGCAAGTTTTGGAGCTGAATAATTCGCATTCCGCCACTATTCACCGACAGTTTTTCGAAGTGCAACCTTATGGGGATGGACTCTCGGAAGTATTTTTCTTGGAAAACAAAGGTTCTGTAAATCACTCGAAATTGAGCAAGTTTCCCCGCCATTCCCGAAGAGCCATCAGAGATTTTCTTAAGGGATTACCAGAAGACGAAAGGAGTCACTACGAACCGCTACTCATCCGGCAGGAGAAACTATTGCGTCGGATGATCATCTATGAGACGGATAGGGCAGAGAAGACTTTCGAATTCACGCGTCAGGTGGCATCTTTAGAGAGAAGCAATATATTCGGGCTTTTTCATCTCCCGGATGGACCATTCATTTTTTTCGCTCAAGAAAGAGAAAAGCTCTACAGGAAAGATTTTCTGCAAGCAGACGATCATTATCATGATCTGGTGAACAGGTTCCTAAGAGAGTTCCGAGGGGAAATCAAGCTATAAGATAAGATTTTATGGATAAGACCCTTAAAAAATAGTCGACATTTGTGCTCTCGTTTCTTTGCTTGCATCTAGACTAAGATAACTTGAAAGTACCACCTATGACCTTGCTTAACGTAAACAACATCGAAGTAATATACAATGACGTTATTCTGGTGCTGAAAGGGTTGTCCTTGAGCGTCAACCAGGGGCAGATAGTTACTCTTCTGGGTGCCAACGGAGCAGGCAAGACTACAACTCTCAAAGCTATATCCGGATTGCTAAAGACAGAGGAAGGGGAAGTCACCGATGGGGTTATAGAATTTGATGGCGAACCCATTCATCGTCTTGAACCTGAGGAAATTGTTCGGCGCGGTGTTTTTCAGGTTATGGAAGGAAGGAGAGTATTTGAGGATCTGACCGTAGAGGAGAACCTAATAGCAGCCGCCCATCTGCAAAAGAGGCGGAAAAGGATTAAAGAGTTACAGGAGTTGGTTTTTTCTTATTTCCCGAGGATCAAAGAACGGCAAAATGCTCTTGCCGGTTATTTGAGCGGCGGCGAACAGCAGATGCTGGTTATTGGTAGAGCCCTCATGGCCCAACCTAAGCTTATGCTTCTGGATGAGCCATCCTTAGGACTCAGCCCTTTGCTGGTGGGTGAGATCTTCCACATAATCAAGAAGATCAACGAAGAACAGAAGACTACGATTTTGTTGGTTGAGCAAAACGCTCGACTGGCTCTCACCATATCCGACTACGGCTATATCATGGAGAACGGGCGGATAGTCTTGGATGATACTGTGGAAAAGCTGCGCGACAATGAGGACGTGAAGCGATTCTATTTGGGCCTGACTGAAGTGGGTACTAAACGTTCTTACCGGGATGTTAAATATTACAAACGCCGCAAGAGGTGGTTAACCTAGCTAAAACACAGCTGGCAGGGGCCAGCAGGCAGCGGGCAGTTCTGTGAAGTTTAAAGTTCCATGTTCAAGGTTCCAAGTTCTTTGAGTAATCCAGGCTAATTTTAAAACTTGAGACTTTGAACTTGAAACTTTGAACTTAACGCTATGCGCTTAGCGCTTTGCGAAAGGACGTTATACGTGACTCTTCACTCTTATGTAGGCAGCAACACCACTATAAAAGGCAATTTTGAGTGCAAGGAAGATTTTCTTGTAGAGGGCACTGTCGAGGGCAATCTGAGATCCGAAGGTCTAATAGTCTTGGGGAAGGAATCAGTGGTTAAAGGTGAGGTATCGGCGAAGGAAGTTGCCATTTCAGGAACTATCGTCGGTACAGTAACATGCTTGGAGAGACTTGAGATCTTCGAGTCAGCAAAAATCAAGGGTACAATTCAGGCTCCCATTCTTAAAATGGCTTCAGGCGCTCAGATTAACGCCAGGATCATAATGTCCCGCAATGTTGAGCTTATTTCGCAATCCCCGGAAGATTCATATCCCTCCCTGGTCAAGGCCAGTAAATAGATTAGTCCGTTGTCAGTAGTCAGTTGTCCGTCGGCAGGCATGGAGCATACAGCATGGAGTAGAGGGCTAAGGCGATAACTCTGTGCGCCAAGTTCGATGCTGCAAGGGCTTATCGAAGTGAACCAGCGACGGACAAAGAGCAACGGACGATAATCATTCTAGCATTGGTTCCAAACTCAATTCGTGACTGATCTCAATGCAGCCGATCACGCTCTGTGCCCCAGGACAAAGGGGCAGATAAGTATTCAGGGCTTCCTTGGCATCTTCCCATTTTTCCTTTGGAGCTCTGAGCGTATAGTGAACTTTGATCCGGGTAATCTTGAGAACTTTGTCAACCTCTTCAATTTCACCAATTACCTCAGCATTATATAGATGTTCGAAGGTTCGAATTTTTTTGCTGGCCAGTACCACGGCCAGTGTGCCCATCATTCAGCCGCCTACCGCGCCGACAATGTGATCCAAGGTGGCGGCGTGCTCTTCTTCTGGTTCTATTTGATAAAAATCCTTTATTCCACCGTGGATGCCATAATAAACCGGAGCAGCAAAGCCTTGAATCAGGGCCTTCCTGGTTGGTCCCTTTTCCCTGGTAATGGTTATCTGTGAGCTATGCACGACATTTCCCATGTTTTCCTCCACTTTAATCCGAGTTTTACAAAAAGACATCAACCGATGCAGATTGTCCGACTATGTCCATAAGACTCAGGGAAAAAAGCTGTTTTTTGAGAACATCCGTCATCCCCTGCCAGATATGCCTCGTTGGGCACTCCATAGAACGATAACAGAGGTCGGGTTCTAAAACACAATCTACCACTGCTAGTTTTCCTTCGAGGGTCTCAACAATCTCCCCTACACTTATTTTTTCAGGCTTTCTCGCCAGCATATAGCCACCCCTTCTCCCCCTAACACTTCTAATCAGGCCGGCCCCTTTCAGTAAGATTATCAACTGCTCAAGATACTTGGCAGATAGATCCTGTCGTTTAGCGATCTCAGCCAGCGGGACAGGCCCATTAGCATAGTGTTGAGCCAGATCAACCATAAGTCGAGTACCATATCTGCCGCGCGTTGAGAGTCTCATAAAAGCTCCTGAAAGTATATAGGTTAGGTAGAGATTAACAGGCAATACACCAACTGTCAAAACAAATTTAGAATTGCTTCTATGGATTTTCAGCTATGATAGACCTCAAGGCAAGACTGTATGATGAGAGCCTGTTTGAATTGAAAAGCCCCTTAGGGTGAGAGTTCTTCTGCAGAATCTTTGGAGGTAGGTTTGGCCTTTAGTTGAATGGTGACCAGGACCTTTTTGTTCTGTCCAGGAAGTAGTCTAAGGGAAGCGGGGGAAAGTACCACGGCGGCTTCCACGATTTTCTCACCCCTTTGAGGTTCTATGTCCCCCACACTAATGGGTTCAGTTTTTAGGCTGAGCATACTGTCGAGTGTTGATACCGGGCCACTCACCCGAACAGAACCTGGTCTCACTCTTATTCTCTCAATCAGATACCCGGCAGGAGGTGATCCAACTATACTTGGCTCTACTGCTATTTCCCTCTCCACCCGCTTTTCCATTTCTAATCTTATGGCCGCTGGGGTTATACGTACCACCTCCAAGCCCAGCGGTAGTTCAATATTGTCTCTATTCAATACTATTCGGTGAAAGCCCTTTTCAATCTCACTAAGATCCAGGAAAGCAACAACTTGTTCTGGTTTGAGAGGACTCACAAGTCTGCGCTTGCCGGTGATTTGAACTTCAACTCTCTCTGCAGATGATCTTCTAAGTTCCAGGCTCTCGGGTATATTGCGGAAATCCACCGCAGTGGTAACATTGATAAGAGAAAATTGCTTACCAGAGTAGATGGACCAGGAGGCTGAAACTATGAGAAAGGTGAGCAAAAGGCCACCAGCTTGAATAAGTAGCTCCCTCACTCTGGTTCTTGGTTTTACCGCTGTGTAGCTCTTCAATAGCAATCTGTTGAGCACCATCTGGAGTTGAGGCGGTTCAGGGATTGGTTCCACTTCACCTCGATAAACCACCGAGACCTCGCCACGCTCTTCGGATATAACTACTACGACCACATCAGTCATTTCACTCAGACCAATGGCGGCTCTGTGTCTGGTGCCGTACTCCCGGGGCAAGCCTTCTTTTTTGGTCAAGGGTAAGTACGTCCCGACCAACTTGATCCGGTCTCCCTGTATTATTGCGGCACCGTCATGCAAAGGACTTTCTTTGGCGAAGATACTGGCCATAATTTCAGGGCTCCACTTGCCCTGGAGAGGAATGCCTTCACTCAAGTGTTCTGACAGCCTGTCCCGTTGTTGGAAAACAAGCATGGCACCTGTTTTGTTTTTAGCCATCATGAAGACAGCCCGCTCCACCTCAGGCAGATCTATTGTCCCAGGTTGGTAAGGTCGGCCCAGAAAAAGACGTGCGGGACTCGTCTGAATCACAACATCGCGGATCTCATTTCTGAAAACTACCACGATGACAAGTACAGCTATAGCGCCCAGGCCCTGGAAAAACCAACTGGTGAGTACGAGCCCGCTTGCCTGCGCAATGGTGTGACACAGCCAAAGTAATAGGAGGCCCAGAAGTATTTGTAAGGCAGTAGTCCCACGGAAGAGGAGAAAGAGCCTGTGAATGAGAAAGCTGATTACGAAGATGTCTAGAGCATCTTGCCATTGGAGGGGAAAAAGAAAATCCATGAAAACAACTTCCGGGCTAAGAGAAAACTGTAACATCCCTGAGGGGATTGAAAGTATCTTCCTTTAAGTGCAAAGGTTATACAAGTAGCAAGATTCGTACTTGAATACAAGTATGCTCTAAATTCTTTTCCTTCAACTCACCAGAGGAAAGAACAAGCCATCAGCCTTTTGCACTTTGCACTCAAAGAGAAACTTCTTGCAAACAACTGGTCGTTGGTGTAAGAATTTTCCACGATTTTCACCAGACCTATCTTTTCATTAATCCACCCCCAATGCCCCCGTAGCTCAGGCGGATAGAGCTCCGGATTCCTAATCCGGGCGTCGCAGGTTCGAGTCCTGCCGGGGGCACCACCAAAAGAAGACCTCGCCCAGCAAGGGCTTCTTTGTTTTCGGCAGTGGCGCAAGGAACTTAAAGGAAGTGAGCTTGTCCTGAGCCTAGCGAAGGAAGTCCTGCCGGGGGCACCACTGTTTACGGGTAATTAGTCAGCTCGACGAATGCTTTGTTCTTGGCTGGCGTCAGTTGCGAATTGAAAATCAAACCATTCAGTGTATTGCTCAATTACTCTGCCTGGAGCGGATAGGGCAAAGTTAGGGTGCCCATTAGTCTAACAGCTTACCACATGTAAAAGAATCGGCGTAATAATTGGATGGGTAACA
>JAJDNT010000272.1 GCA_022340515.1 Deltaproteobacteria bacterium | reverse complement strand
GAGCCGTTCGACAGGCTCACGGTCCTGAGCAGAGTCGAAGGACTCACCACCCTGAGCGAAGTCGAAGGGCAAATTCAAATTTTCCAAATCCAAATGACCCAAACTTATCTCTCATCTAAATCACTCTCCTTTTGAACATTTGAATTTTAGAATTAGGATCTGTTTGGTCCTTCGGATTTAGGATTTCGGACTCTAGATATTCCCTTTTCTTCTGCAGCTCCTGTCTTCTGTCCTCTTTCTGCTGCCCTCTGCTTTTCGGCCAAAGCTTTCTCGTAGAGCTCTAAATATTCGACGGCGGAGGTCTTCCAGCTGAAGTCCATAGCCATACCGTTTTGAATAATTTGCCGCCAGGTCTCTGGCTGCTTAAACAGAGCAAAAGCATCCATGAGAGCACGCCAAAATGAATCGGCTTCGTATTTACTAAAGCGAAAGCCGACGCCCTCGCCTCGCTCCGGGCTAAAGGGTTTAATGGTGTCGTACAGACCCCCAGTGGCCCGAACGATTGGTACCGTGCCATACCGCAGACTGTAAATCTGATTCAGCCCGCATGGTTCGTAGCGCGAGGGCATGAGAAACATATCTGCCCCTGCTTCGATTTTGTGGGCCAGCCGTTCATTGAACTCTAACCGCACTGAAACCTTCTTTGAGTATCGGTCGGCCACATCCGTGAGCATTCTCTGGTACTTATCATCACCAATCCCAAGAATTACTAAACCTATATCCTGGTCCACCAGCTTATCAAGAACAGCCGCCAAGAGATCAAAACCCTTTTGCTCGGCCAGTCTTGAAATAGCTCCAAGGAGGGGCCTGTCAACTAGTCTCTCCGGAAGTTGTACCTCCCGGAGCAGGTCCAACTTGCATATGCGCTTGCCGTCGAGGTTATGACGGGAATAGTTGGCAGCAATGTAGGGGTCGGTCTCTGGGTTCCATTCGTTGTAATCGGCACCGTTTAGAATCCCAAATAATCTGCTGCGGTTTCCTTGGAGAACACCTTCCAACCCCTGCCCGTAATCTTTAGTCTGGATTTCCTCGCTGTACCGCGGACTTACAGTAGTTATAACATCCGCACAGACTATTGCCGCCTTCAAAAAGTTGATCCCGCCCCAGAATTCCATGCCATCCAGGGAGAGAAAATTGGCCGGCAAGCCGGTGAGTGGAAATAGCTCTGGAGCGAATTGGCCCTGATAGGCAATGTTATGAATAGTAAAAACGCTCGCCGTCTCGGCCCAGTATTCGTTGGTCCCATATAGATGTTTGAGGTAGGCTGGGACCAGGCCACTCTGCCAGTCATGAGCGTGAACCACATTAGGTTTGAACTCTACCTCTGGACACATGGCCAGAACAGCCCTGGCGAAATAGGTGAATCGTTGAAAATTATCAAAATAATCGCCCTTTGAGGTGCCATAGAGATGGGACCGGTCAAAGAATTCATCCCGCTGGATCCAGTAGACAACTACGCCATCATCTAATCTGATATGATAAATATCCGCGGCAAGCGCTTGACTACCAAGGGGCACTGAAAGATTCTCCACTGCAAGTTTTTTGTCCGCAATTTTTTCAATGAATCTATTGTAAAATGGCATGACAATTCGCACATCACAGCCAAGTTCACTTAAAGCAGATGGAAGGGCCCCAGCCACATCAGCCAAGCCGCCGGTCTTGGCGTAAGGCGCAACCTCTGAAAAGGTCATCAGTACCCGTAGTGGTGCTTTTTTCTTTACCATAATTCTTGCCTGTGCTTATCTACATTTCTGCATTTTTAGCTGCCGTAGACCCTCTATAATTTCTAGGGAATCTTTAACTTCGTCATATCTATTATCAGAAATAAGTCTGTTTAAAGTATCCTTCTCTTCTTTTATTAACTCATCAATAGCTCTACAATAGACCATTTGTGCAATGCGTATTTTCATTTCAGACGGAATATTATGTATTTTTATAGTACCGTCTGTTTGCCTTTTTACAACCAACTGTTGACAAAATGAGTAATTACTCAATATAAATACCAAAATTACAAGAGAAATAAAAGCATAAACTATACTTTTTATTTTTGTATGCATCTAACTTCTCCTTTTTAATTTTGCTGGCTTCAAAATATTATTACTCCAATTTAATAATGAGTTGATAGAAGAATTATTTTGTTTTAAATTTCAGCTATGCTTTTGTGTTTAAACTTTAAATGTTTTATTTATAAAGAAACAAGCGTTGGCTTTTTAATCTGTTTCTGCGGAATCCCTTGATTAGAAATGCTAATAAATAAAAGATTACACAATTGAATTTACGGAGGCAAGAAAAAAAACTGCGCAAATGAAATGGAGGCCACAGTTTGAGGTGATGGGTCACGGCTTATAGGATTTCCCCCCCCTCTTAATTCTAAGCTACACCCATGTCCTACGAGATCCCCTCGTCCCAATCTTTCACTTGCAATGGGTCAGGTTGCAGGGTAAAATTTCTTTCCCTGCTTTACCATGAAAAGGTCCCTAGAGTGCGAGAGTGGCGGAACTGGTAGACGCACTGGACTTAGGATCCAGCGGGGCAACCCATGGGAGTTCGAGTCTCCCCTCTCGCACCAGCATTGACCCTAATGGCGCACCCCTATTCGCTTTTTTCCTACACATCCTTCTAAACCCTATAGCCCAGGCGTTTTCTTTCAAACCTATAAATCTTTGAATTTTGACGCTTATTTGACAATTTCCCTGAGTATGCTAGACTAAACCCGGATTTTTCATGAATTGCTGTCGCGAGACCGCCAAGATGGGCGTGCCACCTGGCAACCGCAGGGTGTTGGTCCCGAGGCGTACCTGAACGGTAAGTCGCAGGGGGCGACACCCGATGACGCCAGGAAGGACGGTCATATCTGCGGTCGCAGCAGGTGATTCATGAAAAATCCGGGTTAACCTGCGCTGTCTTCGTTTTGCCCGGTCGAAGCTCCTTTTGCCCTGACATTTTGGAGGTTCGACATGAAGCGCATTGCAAGCATTATGTTCGTGGCCGTCTTGTTTTTGGCCCTTCCTCTTTCCCCTGTTCATCTTGCTGCCAGCAGCGATGATTTCCAGAATCTAGAATTTTTTCTGGAGCGTTCACTCAAGAACGCCAAAAACTCCGATGAACGCAATGAGATAATCAATCGCTTCCTTTTCAAGGCCCTTGCTCTGGTCTACCAGCAAAATACAGAGCAAATCCGCCTCAAACGGGAAGCGCTGAATGTTCTCAAGGAGCTACGGGATGTAAAGGTTAGAGAGGCAAGAGAACTTGAGAGATACCTGAGTAAAAGATGATTTGACCGTTTTTCCCGGGGATGATTGCAAATCCAAAGCTGATTTGGTGTGGGGTAGTCAAAATGAAGAAAACAACCAGGATGTCGGCGAAAGACCTCGTCTTTGTGAGAAAGTATTGTCTTGGCGGTATGTTCCCAGCAAGCGATGAACGCTGCCTTTTTTCAAAAGCGAAACTGCTGGTAAGGGACTCCAACATTGCCCACAAAGACAACGTCCCTGAGGGAGCGGACACTTTGTATCTCTGTCGTTACCCAGACAAAAATATGCCTCTGCACAAAGCACGCTTAATCTCAGAATTGCATGAGTGTCCTAGCCCTGAAAGAAGAGAGAAAATTGATTCAAGATGACCACCTTTGGATAGCCCTTTCATCTTCCATCACCTTCCCCGCCATCTCTGTCTCATCTGGCACGAACTCCGATTTCTTTAAGGGTTGCCAGATGGTACCTACTATGATTATATTGTCGGGCGGTTAAGGGAATACTATTAAAAG
>JAJDNT010000270.1 GCA_022340515.1 Deltaproteobacteria bacterium | reverse complement strand
TCCAGCTCCACCAGAATTTTCAGGACTTCAGCCGCCTCAGCATATTGACTCTGTGCAGCGTACAGGGAGGCCAGCCATAACATAGCCTTTTGCTCTTTTGGATACAGCTCGAGAACTCCTTTATATTCAGCAATGGCAAGTTCCGGCTGGTTAAGACTACTGTACAAGCCAGCGAGCATCATTCTAGCTTTAATTGAATTTGGCTCAAGATTCCTGGCCCTCTTTGCCGCGGTCAATGCCTTTTCATTTTGGCCCAGGCGCAAATAAAAGGAGGCCAGTTCTGCAAAAAGATAGGGGGACTCAGGGTCTGCCGCCGCAGCAATTTCTAGTTCTGCCAAGGCTTCCTCTAACTGGTTTTGATAAAGAAGTTGGCGTGAACGAATAAAGTGATAATAGGCTTGACTGCGGGAGGACAGGTAAGATTTCATCTCTGACCGTTCGGCCGCCACCTGATTTCTTCCTGGACCAGTTTGTCCATTATGGGCGCAACTCCACCCTAATGACAGGATGACAAATGCAATCAATTTGTAGTTTAAGTTTTTAGTCATAGTAAAAGCCAAATAAGGGCAACTGAACAATTCGCCGGAAAACTTGACCCGGTATATCTAGGTTTTGAGTTGAGCCCGAAAAATAAGTATCACTCCTGACATGGTGAACATGGGCTAAGTGGCTTATAATGTTGAAATAACACATTTTATTTGTGCAGTCAAACAGTTTCCTCGACCAGAAAAACATTGCTGCGGCTAATTTTTTTAATTATACTCTATGCCCGTCTCAAAAGGCTAACGCTCTGACATGATGGTGATCTTTGTGTACTTCTACTAAAAAACTACTTACTAGACATTTCCGCCAGAAAAAGTCAACAGAGTTTGAGGCTTTGTGAGCGGGGTAAGTCTATTGTTTTTGAATTATAGCAATATTGAGGCCAATTGAAGAGCTTTCTATGAGTGAAGAGTTGCCAAAATTGCGAAGTCGCTTGGAAGCCATTCCTATTCGACGTGGGCGAGAGTTGTACATTGCCCTCCGGGACCTGGAGGGCCTTAATCCGGAGACTTTACTACTCAGTCCTCAGGCATACTTTTTGGTCACCCTCTTGGATGGATCAAGCTCGCCGGTGGATATTCAGGCCGCCTACATGAGGAAATTTGGCGATATACTTTTTAGGGAAGACTTGGATGGTCTCCTGCAACAATTGAATACTCACTTCTTTCTTGACAACGAGAACAGCCGCGTCCGGATGGAGCAATTAATCACCGAGTTTCACCACCAACCAACCAGGCCAGCCTATCATGCTGGGCTTAGTTATGAGAAGAACCCCGAAGAACTTCGGGTTCAGCTCAAAAGTTACTTTGCCCCGGAGAACGGCGGGCCTGGCGACCCCAACCCAACTGAAGCCAAAAGAACTATAGCCGGAGTCATGGCTCCACATATCGATTTACGCTCAGGTGGTCCCTGTTTCGCCTACGCTTACAAAGCGTTAGTGGAGGCAAGTGCTTTCCACACTTGTGTAGTCCTGGGCACCGGGCATGAGCCTTTACCCCACTACTTTGCTTTGAGTCGCAAAGACTTTGAAACCCCCTTAGGGTCTGTGACTGTAGACCACGAGTTCGTTGAGGAATTATCTAGCCGTTGTAGACTAGATCTTCTTGCCGACGAATTTGCTCATCGCCGGGAGCACACTATTGAATTCCAAGCCCTTTTTCTTCGTCTGCTGCTCCCTGAGGTGCGTATTGTGCCCCTTCTTTGCTCTTTCGGGGTAGAGGAAATTGAGCAGCGTACCGATGACGTTCAACATTTGGTGCAAGCACTCAAAGAGACATTAGATCACTATCCCCAACCAGTTTGTCTCCTGTCCAGCGTAGATCTGGCTCATATTGGCCCTCGATATGGAGATTCCTTTAAGCCTCACGGGGGAACTGTCAGGGAACACAACGAGGCCGACCATAGACTCCTCGAAATCGTCTCTAATGCTGACGCCGAAGCCTTCGCTCACATGTTGGTCAGGGAGCGCAATCAACGCCGGATTTGCGGATTGCCTCCCATCTACACCATGTTGAAAACACTAGAGGGAACGGTGAAGGGTGAACTTCTGCGTTACGACTATACCAAAGTAGACAACGAAGGCTCCTTTGTCACCTTCGCTAGTCTGGCCCTCTACAAAAATGTGAGGTGAGATCTCATTGGACAGAAAGTTCTTCGTTCATAGACAGGGCAAGCTTCTTATATAACTTAAATGTTTCAGGGCCAACATAGCCTTGCTGAGCCTGAATAAAGGGGTAGAGGCAGTCTGTGGGCTTCTCATGAGTTGAAACCACAATAGTTGGAATCTCTTTGACCTGATTCAAGGAGGCAAGAAGCGAGCGAAAGTGACTGCGGATAATTATCAAGTGCGGCCTTGGCCTGCCCAACCGCACATAATAGGAAAAGACATCTTCTCGTCGAAAAGGAATTAGGTTTACCGGGAGATCCGCTTTTTCGCAGGACCTTTCCATTTTCTTGATATCAAGGCCACAGTGCAGAATAAAAACGTTCTGTTTCTCGGGCAATTTAGAGTGTAAAACTATTGCGGTTGGCTTCACCTGCAAAATTCCTTAATCTGATATTCGGCTATGCTCAAGGGTTTTGCTCAGCTCGCAGCAAGCAATTCATGCAAGATCCGAGCTGAGTCGGCTGAGAATAATCGCGATTTACTTATCTGTCAAGACGTTTAGAGCAAATAGAGCAGAGACAGGGCTTCAATTAACCAATTTTTGGGTAACAGGTAAGGGGTTATGAGTAATTTTAAGATTGTCTACCATGAAGGATATCTTACCCCCTACTATACTTCTACGGCGGAATGTCCGGAGCGATTAAAAGCCGCTTATTCAAAGCTGAGAGATCGTTTCCCTGTAATTCGACCAGAACCTGCAAAACTTGAAGACATTTATAGAGTCCACTCTCTTTCTATGGTTGAGCGGGTTCAAGTGGAGGGCCGCGACACTTACGAAACCGCCCTCCTTGCCGCTGGCGGAGCCATTGCCGCCTCAGAGGAGGGTTTACAAGGGATGCCAGCTCTAGCCCTTCTTCGTCCACCTGGACATCACGCTGGCCCCGACCACTTCTGGGGTTTCTGTTTTTTTAACAACATCGCGGTGGCCATAAGTAAATTGCTGGCAAAGGGAGCAATTGCCCGCACCCTGGTCTTAGACCTCGACTTACATCACGGCGATGGAACCGAGAACATCTTCAAGAACAATCAGGCAGTGACTGTGGTGAATATTCATGCAAGGAAAAGAAAAGCCTATCTTGATTCTTTGAAGCAAGAGCTGGAAAAGAGCGCTGAGATTGACCTAGTAGCTGTATCTGCAGGTTTTGACACCTATGTGCGTGATTGGGGAGGTGTACTGGAAACAGACGATTATCGGACAATAGGTGCGGCAATAAGGGCAGCAGCCTTGCGTTTGTCTCAGGGGAGATTGTTCGCTGTGCTCGAGGGGGGTTATTATCTTCCTGACTTGGGAATGAATGTTGTGGCCTTCTGTGAAGGGTTGGCTGGAGTATAAATTGAATGTTCGGGGAACCTCTCTCCTCGGGGGTGATCATAGACGCTAAAAGAAATAAACTGGCGGTCTTGCTCTGAGATCATGATGAAACGAACAGCAATTCCCTGAGGGGGGTCTTCGTCTCCCGCGCACTGAACATTTGTTCTTACCACCTCAGCAGTAATTTCCAGCGGTGCTCTGACGGGGGGCTTCAATGTCAGCCGGACGATCTCACTCAGGGAGACCTGGTCCGGACAGTTGAGCAATGCACCGCTGGCACTGATGTTGATTGTCCTGCCTTGAAGAACTCCCATCTCTGTAGTTATAGTAACGGGCCACACTATTTCTGCCCGTAGCTCCATACGTTTTTTCTTCTCCTGCCTGTCGTAGTACTCATCTTTGGCCAGAAGAAGTAAAACAAGAGCGATGAAGCCGCCTATTAAAATCCACCCTAAAGCCATTTCACTTATTTACTCGGATATTTCATCAATTCACGCCCTGGCGTGACTGCGACCACTTCAGGATCTCAGATTTCAAATTTGAGATTTCACCTTGAAGGTTCTCTGATACAAATTGTTAATAAAACAACGCTGAATACTTCTCACCGTTGAGATAGACTGCATGATCCATACCAAGAAGGGTCAGTAAGTTCAGTTGGGCAAAAGGCAGGAAAAAGGGGGGTGAGGTGCAGGTCCAAAGATTGAAAGAGGTTAAGCTAAATGCTATTCAAAATCATTCTGCTAAGAAACTGGCGATCATTACCGGAAATCTCGGTAAATTGAACTCCCATACCACGGGGGGTGACAGAGTGATCTGGTCCAAGGTTGTTTATCCAGACCACTTCCGAATCGACTATTAGACGACGATTTGATTGAGGTATATTGATGACCATTTTGAACGTCTCTGCTGGTCCTAAAGGGTCCAAACAGCGGATAAACGCACCCTCGAGACTTATATCGTGTATTTCCGTGTTGATCACACCCTGAGCGGTCTCTAGGGTGACAGACCATTTGGCTCTTGCCCTAGGGTGCTTACGTCTTTCCCGAGAAATAATCATTCATTTATTCCTTTGAATGTATAATTTTCCAGTACCACGGTCTTCTATGGTTGTGTGGTATCAAAACTGTAACCTGGATACTTAAAGAATTGCTGTCGCGAGACCACGAGGATGGTTGTGCCACCAGGCAACCGCAAAGCGTTGGTTCCGAGGCGTACCTAAACGGTAGGTCGCAGGCGCCAACACCCGAGGACGCCAGGAAGGATGGCCATATCCGTGGTCGCAGCAGGCGATTCAGAAGTATCAAGGTTAAGCTAGATTACAGCAGCAAAGGCTACGTGGCAAGTTCTTAATTGCGAAATTTTAACCCTCTGTCCTCTGCCCCATGCTCATCTCTACTGACCACCGACTCCTGGATTCTTCCTTGTCTCCTTTCCCACAAGTCTGAGACCATTTTCTAGGTTGCGTTGCGCTTCAGTGAAGTTGGGGTTTATCCTTAAGGCTTCTGAAAAATGTTTAATAGCCTCCTCTAGTTTTCCCTGCTCGGCAAGTGTTACCCCGATGTTGTTATGAGACTGAGCATCTTGCGGATTTAATCTCAATGCCTCCAAGTAATGATGCATGGCCTCTTCATACTTCCCCTGGCGATCGAGGGCGACTCCCAAGTTGCGGTGCGTGTTTCCCTGCCTGGGACTAATTCGCAAGGACTCTTTGTAATGGGAAACTGCCTCGGCCAAATTTCCTTGCAGGGCTAAGGCATTCCCAAGATTGTTGTGAACTTCCGCATGATTTGGCTTGATTCGCAGTGCCTCGTTGTAATGCATCATTGCGCCAACCAAGTTTCCTTGCAAAGCTAAAGCATTGCCCAGGGTATAATGGGCTACATAGTTGTCGGTGGTTACCTTTAGGGCGTGTTGGAAAATTCTAACGCTGTTCCTCCAAAGCCTTGCTTGCTTCCAACTGCATAGAGCCAACAGCACCAGCAGAGAAATAAACGATATGGTCAACAGATTTCGTCTGCGGCGACTTCCATTTACGAAATCAGCGAGGCCCCAGGCAATAATAATGAAAAGTCCTATGAGGGGTACGTAGGTGTAGCGATCTGCCATGGCCTGTTCGCCAACCTGCACCAGACCGATGACCGGCACCAGCGTCCCCAGATACCAGAGCCACCCGACCACACCGTACTTATAGCGAGGGGCTAGCCTGATAAATATGATAGAAGCAATTATCAAAAACAAACCAGCCAAAACAGCTTGCCAGATAGGTAAGCTGTTTTCCGGGTGGGGGTAGAATACTGAAAGATTTTGAGGCCATATCATTTTTGCTATGTAGGATACACAGGCTACAAGGGCGTTAGCTATTCTCCACTTAAGTGGCACTATGTCCAGTCCAGACATGGCCCCTGCCCTCTCTTGAGCCCAAAGGGTAATAACACAAGAGATTCCAGACAACATAAACATTGGTAGCTTTTCCCCTATCAATTTCAAGGGCGACAACTTTTTTCCAATTGGCTCTAGAGATCCACCGGTTTCATTCTCTGTCAAAACATACTCTCGCCTTAATTGGCACCGGTTTAATGGCCAGTAGTCCAATAGGAGTAACACAAATGGGAGAGTCACCAGCATAGGTTTGGCCGTAAGACCCAAAGTGAAAAGGAAAAGGACCAGTAAGTAGCTACTTTTTCTTGGACGTTTCACATAATTGATGTAAGCCAAAATAGTCAAAAACAAGAAAAAAGTGCTAAGCACATCTTTGCGCTCAGCCACCCAGGCGACGGATTCAACGTGAAGAGGATGGATGGCAAACAGACTTGCAACCAGAGCGCTCGGCCAGATAGCGGAGGTGGCCCATCGCAAAGCCAAAAACAGTAAAATGCTATTCATTATGTGAAGAAAGACATTGGTTAGGTGGTGCCCCGCAGGATTCAACCCAAACAGTCGGCAGTCCAGCATGTGGGAAAGCCAGGTGAGGGGATGCCAATTTCCTGCCTGAGTAGTAGTAAAAGCCCACCTTAAGGTTTTGCTGGTAAAACCCAACTGCACCTGAGGGTTGTCGGTAATGTAAACATTATCGTCATAGTTGATAAATTCGTGATCTTTCACCTGCCAGTAAACAGAAAGGATAGATACAACCAGAATCAAAGATATAAGAGCTTCCCGTCTCACGGTGTGCAAACCTTGCTAATTATTTACAGCTATTCAGAGAATACAGGCCCGGTGGACCTGGGTTTATGCTTGCTCCTGAAAAGACTTCAATGGCCCTTCCCGCATAGCAAACCCTATTGGAGTGACAGAATAGTGAAATCCTAAACTGCAAGGAGCAAATCTTCAGGTTTCTGGACTTAGGTTTCAGGTGTCAGGGAGTTAGAGTCAAAGAGCTGAAACCTGAACACTGAAACCTTTTAAAAAAATCAACCAGAGCATACATGCCATTCGCTAAGAAGGTAAACTAATTTCTTTCTGGCCATTTTCTTCTTGCCACTTCTACTTTTATTTCTGTAATCTGTGACACACTATATCTTCTATCTAACCCCGGATGTTTCATGTTTTATAAAAAATTCCTGTCCTTTTTGCTCTTCGCAGGACTAGCTATTCAGGGCTGCGCGCACACTTATAAAGAGCGCATCACCTCGGACCCCCCCGGTGCTGATATTTATTGGGGCTATTCTCAGTCAAATTTTGTGGATACCGCCTACGTTACACCTTTTGAAAGATCTATATATGGCCAAGCATGGGAAGCTCTATGCTATCAAGTTAAAAAGAAAGGTTATTACGACTCAGAAGTTATTTGCAAGTCCAGTGAGACCGGTGATCGTCTTCTACATTTCGATCTTATAGCTAAACCTGCGGAAGGAACTAAGGCTCCGGTAACTCTGGAACAGAATGAAAAGAATACCTTGGCCATTAAACAGAAATACAGTGAAACTGCCCAAGCCATCAGTATCCTTTTATCAGAGTCAATCAAAGAAACAACGCCCACTGAGCAAGGACCAGCAGTCCAATACCTTGAAAGGTATTTGGAGGACAATGGCTACAAGTGCTATGTGGATATTTTTCAGTCACGGAAACATCGAGGGAAGTTCGCAATTCTTATAAATAGATATTCTTCCGAAGTGAAGTTCAATAAAGACAAACTTACTGAAGCTGCGATAATTGCTGTGGCCATTTTGGCTGAACATGTTAGGTGGAATCCTTCTGACTTATTCTTTGACTATTCCGCAATATTTGAAGTCAAAAACAAGACTGTCGGCTGGGCAATAATATCCGTTGAGGACTGTGTAGCAGCAAGGAAACTATTTATGTCTACAAGTAATATCGATAAATTTACTAGTTTCTGGAAATCAAAGGTACAATATATCTCCGATACAGACCCGGAACCTATCCTTTAGTGATGTTTCAGGTGTCAGGTGTCGGGTGTCGGGTTTCAGATGTCAGGGAGAAAGAACACAAGAACTGAAACCTGACACCTCACACCTTAAACCTGCAATCCGAAATGAGGTAGTGTCCCTATCAACTTTTGTGTGGTTGTGTTGATGGGGGCTTTTTCTTTACAAATCCTACCTCGTTGTCTTATTCTGAAAGTAGTTCAATTCCCTATCAACCTTAAATAGCAAGCCGACAAAAAATGCAGATACCAAGCAACAAAATCTACAAGACAGGTGGATGGTGGGAATTTACAGAGAAAGAAGCAATCTTTCACTGTGTCTCTTGCGGTTCAACTCATAATTTCAAGTTGGAAGAAATAAAGGCTGTGACCATGGGAGATGGAGTTAAGTGCCGTAGCCACATAGAGGCAGATGATTGGAAGAAAATAGTGCCTAGCAATATTCATCTAGATGGGGACACACCTTGCTCTGAGTGAGCAATAAAACTGAAAACTCGTTACCACCTCATGTCTATTTGTCGCAGCTGTAAAGGGAAAAAGCCTAAGGACTAACTTCCTTGACCCTCCCGAAATCAAACGAGTCAAAGTCCACCCTGTCAAATGCCCTAGGTGCAAGCTCACCGCTATGTTCATGGCATCTGATAAAATGTGTCCTGTTTGTGGGAGTTCGTTGAAAAAGGCTATTAAGCGTTAACAAAAATCAATATGTAGTGTCAGATGAAATTTCAGCAAAGTATAAATTAAGGGATGTAATATGCAGTTTTGCCGTAATTAAGGTGCTTTCACATTTCTAAACACTAGCTACACTGGGTGTCCGGTTTTGGGGAAGAAGAGATAAACCACGCCTGCAGTTATTCTATTTGGCAAGCCCTCCTGCCAAGCGAGTTGACATCGGATCGTCAACCTCGTTGTCATCATCTAACCCCCCTCAAATAAACAGTTT
>JAJDNT010000265.1 GCA_022340515.1 Deltaproteobacteria bacterium | reverse complement strand
AAAGGTTTGGCTTTGTTGCTGGGAAAATATCGTGTGCACTCGGTCCGGCAAAGGAAACTTTTGATAAGCGCTTATAGCTCCCTCCTTTTTAACCTCACCCTGGGCCAACGTATCGAGCAGGACCTTTTTACTAGGCTACTTCCGGGCGACATTGCCAAAAAGCATGACACCGGCGGGCTTTTCTTGGTGACTGATGCAGCTAAAGAACAGCCTCGGGCGGACCGGTTGGAGATAAGTGCCACCGGTCCCATTTGGGGGAAAAAAATGAGAAGAGCCGGGGAACAAGCCGGTGCTCTCGAGGAAAAAATCCTTACCGCTCAAGGGTTGACGCCTGATGTTTTTGGCAAACAACCGGGAAGCAGGCGATCCCTGCGGGTGGCTCTAAGGGAAGTTACCATAAAGCAAGAATTAGAAGGACTGCGGTTGGAATTTTTTCTGCCTAAAGGTTCTTATGCAACGGTGCTTCTCGATGAAATCATGAAAACATGAGCGGGCGTAGTCAAATCTCCTCAAACCTATTCAATTCCATGTTCTTCCTGATTTTACCCGGATCATAAATGCGTCCGTTGAATGCGATATAAACACCTGCAGGCAAAACTTGTAAAGCAGCCACGGCGGAACCCACATTAAAGGAAGCATCGCTGACCTTTGATCTGGCAGGTTCGATTGCTCCTGTGAATACTATAACTTTGTCTGGTATACCCACGAGTTTTTGTGCCGTTTCAATCATGGTGTCAGTACCGTGAATCACTAAGACATATTTATGGGCATCAGATGATATTTTATCAAACAACAGCCGACGATCATCATCGGTCATGTCGAGGCTATCTTTCTTAAATAATGATTCACACTCATAGTCAAAATTAACCTGGGCTTCGCTCAATATCTGTCCAACTGTAGGCTCACCCACCTCATACTTGCTTTTCTTGTCGAAATAAACCTTGTCTATAGTACCTCCGGTGGTATAGATCTTGACCTTCATCTTTCCTTTCTCACAATCCCCTGCTTTACTGTTACCAACCACCGCCGCCGCCACCGCCGCCACCGCCACCGGAGGATCCACCGCCGCCACTTCCAGAAGAGGAACCAGGTGCAGTGGAAGAAGAGGAGATAGCGCCCGTGAGGGAACTACCCAAACTGGATGTAATTCCACTTATACCATCCGTCCTCCAGGAATTTCCATTATACCAACTGGGGTGGTATCTTCCCCCCACAGCACTGGCGGCCAGTACACTAGCGAATTGTTCACTCCATTCATGTTCCACATCCAGGGCCAAAGCATAGGGAAGGTATTTTTCAAACAGCTCAGGAGTCTTCTCCGGTGGATTCAGCACATTCAGCCGTTCTTTTTCCGCCACCGAGAGATAGAGCTTAAATCCCTCGATCTTGTCCATGAGCTTTCTGCCCGTCAGAGTAGGAGCTTTCAGCAGATGAAAAAAAAGCGCGTTGATTGCAACTATTACCACAAGAATGATCGCGGCCAAAGGGGATACTGCTGAGGAGAATGCCACCAGACCGAAAACTTCGCCGGCAAAAAATGGCAGAGCAAAAACCGTCACTCCCATGGCACCGGTACCGCGAAATAAAATGAATCCGCCTGAACCAAGAACTGACTTCCAGGCATTTATCACCATCAAGGCCAGGAAAAAGCACCCTGCCGTCCATCCTGACAACCACACGCACATGAAGACTGCAAGTGGCAAGTTATTCGCAGTGATAATTATCGAGGCAAGGGTCAGAAAGGTAATAACCAATCCCACAATAAAATAGCTGGAATTGAGAATAAAATACTTCTTGTTTGCCCCTTTCATCAAATACTTTTTCAGCTCTTTCAGGGCACCGCCAATCTTCTCGTGGTTTGAATTCTTTAGTTTGATTTTGTCGTTAGAGCCGAAAAGCTTCCGGGCAATTTTCACCTCACCTCCAGATAATTTTGCCTCGCCAGCACCTGTCCTCTTGAGGGTGAAAGTACCCGAGTCGTCTTCTTTGATGGTCAAGTAGCCCTTTACTGCCATGTTGACCACCGCTACGGCAAACAACTTGTGGTCTAGTCTGCCCAGACGCATAATCAATCGTGCCAAGGCCGGAGAAACCCATTTTGGTGGTGTGAAAAGGGGGAAAATAGTCCCCGCCGGCGGATCTTTACCCACCTGGTACCAAGCAACAAAATAGAAGAAGGTGAGGGCAAGCAACCCGATCAAGGCTGCAGCTAAGGTACCGTTATCCTTCAACATATAGGCCAGTTTTTCCTCCCTGGAGGGTTCGGTTACAAAACCCTTGGGCCAGGCCACCGCTATGGTCAAACCCTCTTTGGGCATGAGTTTTCTAGTGGTTGAGAAGATAATATTGCCATATTGGTCATAATCTGTAGTGAAATCCTGACCTCGTTCTCCGAACCTACCGGTGTAGGCAGCGCTCTGGAGAATATCTGCCCCCGGAGGTAACTCCACCAGCGCTTCAACCTTTTCTATAACGAACCCCCAGCCATTGCCGGTGACATTCCAGTAAAGCTCGTCGAAATCATTGAAAAAGCCCAATTGGCGGTCTGTTTTGTAAGTAATGCTGTAAGTGTAGATTCCAGGTTTGAGGAATACCTCTTTTTTTCCCATATACACTCTTTTGCCGTTTGAGAGCTCTTTCAATTGGTAAGGCTCGGAAAAACCGTCTCGGAGCACCTCTAAAACCTCGAAACCCACTTTGACCGTATTACCGTAGTGGTCTTTGTATTTTGTCGGGAAGTCACGGTAAATGCCTCGTTTGATCTGTTGCCCGGCACAAACCACGCTTATCTCCTCGGTTACGGTCATGCTGCCGTCCTGCTGCACCTGCATCCGACTGTTGAACTCGAGGATTCTCTCCGATTGTGCTGAAAAAGTAGGTGTAACAAAACTGAAGAGCGCAAGGGAAAGAAGCAAAACCACCAAGGATAACCAGGTTCTTATCTTCATCAGATTCCTCCGCCGGCTTTTGAAAAGGGCTTCGGCTTTTAGGAAAATGCCACCTTGGGCACCGCTCTCTCCGCCGCGTCCTCAATTTCAAAAAACTCAGCCTGGGTGAAATTGAAATATCTGGCAACAATGTTACTGGGGAAAGACTCAACCTGAATGTTGAGGTTGCGCACCGTGCCATTGTAGTAGCGGCGGGACAATTGAATCTGTTCCTCTACCTCGGATAGCTGCTGTTGGAGGTCGAGAAAATTCTGGTTGGCCTTCAAATCAGGATAACCCTCCGCCACAGCGAACACGTTAGCCAGGGAGCGAGACAAAAGTCCTTCCAGGTGCGCCTTTTCCCCCACCTGTTGTGCTTGCATGCTCTGAGCTCTTAGTTCTGTGACCTTGCTCAAAAGTTCTCGCTCGTGTCCCATGTATCCCTTTACAGTTTCGACCAAATTAGGGATCAAATTAGACCGCCTCTTGAGTTGGACGTCTATGCCACTCCAGCCCTCCTCCACCAGATTCCGCAGTCGTACGAGCTTGTTGTAAATCAAGATTACAAAAACCACGAGAAGACCCACTAAACCTAATACAACAACTGTTGAACTCATTTGATTATCCTCACACCTGTTGGTAACCTCTTTGGCTCCAGCCAGCCGGAGCTTCTAAACTCATCTAAAAGCATCTAGGCAATCAACCAAGTCATTGCGAGCAAATTGCGTGCCACAGACCTTCCGTCAGCCCTGTTGAATTCCGCAGCGCGGACCCACCGAAGGTGGGATTCAACAGGGCAGGTCACTCAGAAGAGACCTCAGGGAAGGCCAAAAGGGGAAGCTGCGAAACAACGAACATCTGAGCAACCTATCATCACGCATCTCCACTATGACAGGGCCCGCATGAAGATTTGGTCCTTCCTAAAGGGGTACTCTGCCAATAAATGGCGCGAATCATGCGCGTTGTGGAGTAGCTTCCCCGTGGCCCATGTCGCAAAAATATTTAGGGTAACTCCTGTGTGCTGTACTCCTTGAAGTGATAATGAAAGTATGAAATATTAAACAACCCAAGTCAGGAAGACCGGTTTTGCGCCACCTCGGATGAGAGCTTTCATGGTCTTTCCTTGATGGAGAAGTCCGCTGGAGTGATGGAGTACTCCAAGAGCTCACTATCTCTGCCGATAATTTCATTTAACTATGACCTTGTCCTAAAGACCAGGCTTCCGGGACTGTGATGAAAAAGGCTTCAAAAACAGACGACTGGCAGCAAAAAATCATTGATGCATGGCAACCCGGAACCCTCATCCTCACCTCTGGAGGTCGCCTGGCCCGGCAGCTTATCCATCGCTACCGACTTCAACAAATAGATGATGGATATAAAAGTTGGCAGCCCCTAGAAGCCAGTAGCCTCAATGGCTGGTTAAATCA
>JAJDNT010000237.1 GCA_022340515.1 Deltaproteobacteria bacterium | reverse complement strand
TCTTGGAATGCCTGACTATTTTTTGCCAACAACCGTGCCATTGTTTCACGTGAAACATAGACTGCTGTTAAGGCCTTTTAGCTCAACTAGGAAAATGCTTATTTGCAGGAAATTCCCCAAAAATAAGTGGACCATTCTTCTAGCCCCTGTACAGTAGCCAGTTTGGCTGTGTGAGTAAATGAAAATGGTCTTACTGATGTCTCTTCTGTCGTTCCCTCCGGGCCGTAGGCCCCTAAGGGCCGGAGGCCAGGGGCTCATCCGCCTGCGGCGGAGTCACTCAAAAGAGACCTCAGCAAAGGCCAAAAGGGGAAGCTGCGAAACAACGAACATCTGAGCAACCGCTCTTCACTCTCTCAGCCTTGACAGGGCCTGCATGAAGATATGGTGCACGCTAAAGAGGAATCCTGCCAATAGATGGTGCGAATCATGGGCGCTGTGGAGTAGGTTCCCCGTGGCCTATCTCTCTAAAATACTTTTGGGGAAACTCCTGGTTTATTTGCCCTTTCTTTATAGGGTCAAACTTTGTATCATTATCCCTCGTCACAAAAATCAATCTAGGGAGGACAGTTGTATGGCGCTGGTAAATGAACACTATCTGAAGTTAAAAGCTGGCTACCTTTTCCCAGAAATAGCCCGTCGAGTTCAGTCCTTTACCAAGGCAAATCCCGAAGCCGAAATAATTCGACTAGGCATTGGTGACGTAACTCAACCCCTGCCACCGGCGGTAATCAAATCATTGCATCAGGCTGCAGATGAAATGGGCCGACCAGAGACATTCAGAGGCTACGGTCCTGAGCAGGGCTATCAATTTCTCCTGGATCTCATCATCGCCAATGACTACCAGGCCAGAGGTGTTAGTCTGGAGTCCGACGAAATCTTCGTAAGCGATGGCTCCAAATGCGACAGTGGCAATATTCAGGAAATTTTTGCGGTGGAAAACCTGATTGCTGTGGCTGATCCAGCATACCCGGTATACGTGGACACCAACGTCATGGCAGGTAGAACGGGAAAGGCCGATGATAAAGGACGTTACCACGGACTATATTATATGCCATGCACCGAAGCCAATGATTTCTTGCCTGAGTTGCCAAGGGCTAAGGTAGATATCATTTATTTATGCTTTCCCAATAACCCTACTGGTGTAGTGGCGCATAGAGAGGTATTGCAAACATGGGTTGACTATGCCCGAGCAAACCAGGCGGTAATCCTCTTCGATGCTGCCTACGAGGCATATATTACCGATGAGCAAATTCCCCATTCCATCTATGAGATAGCGGGTGCCAAAGAATGCGCCATCGAGTTCAGGAGCTTCTCAAAAACAGCCGGGTTTACCGGGACCAGATGTGCTTACACTGTGGTGCCCAAGAGTTTAATGGCCAATACCACCTCGGGGGAACAAGTGAGTCTCAACAAACTCTGGAACCGTCGCCATACCACCAAATTCAACGGCGTATCCTATCCCGTCCAGGTTGCTGCCGCTGCAGTGTACTCAGATGAAGGTAAGGCTCAAGTGCGAAACCTCATAGATTATTATATGGAAAATGCCCGGATAATTCGGCAGAATCTCACTGCGACCGGCTTTTCTGTATACGGCGGCCGAAATGCACCTTATATATGGATGAAGACTTCTAACGGCCTGAGTTCCTGGGAATTCTTCGATCTCTTGCTGGCCAAGGCGCATGTGGTGGGCACTCCAGGCTCAGGGTTTGGGCCGTCAGGTGAGGGTTATTTTCGCCTGAGTGCTTTTGGTAGTAGGGAAAAAACCGAGGAAGCAGTCCACCGAATCCGCGAAAAAATATCCCCTTGACACACTTCACCTGGTTGGTACTTCTTCGTGTCCTTCGTGATCTTCGTGGTGAAACTTTAGCTAAGTACTGGTTCAGTGGGCGGTTTTCGGCGGGACACGGATGGCCCAAGCATCAAATAGGGAATTATAGCGGAGTAGAAATACCCTACCCTCAGTGGTCCGCACTTTAAAGTAGTCCATGGCCGGCTCACTTGGGTGAAGGCCACCCTCATACCAGCGATCAAGGATTTCCTCTACTTGCCAGCGGCGACCTTCAAAGATAAATGCCAAAGGGCGCTCGTCGGCCCGATAGCCGCTGTAGCATTCAACTTCTATCCTTTCATACGGCATCGTAGCATGTATCCTTTGTAGAAAATAGCTCCCAAAGTCTAATGCTTTCTTAGGGTAATGGAGTGTTGGCGTATTGGAGTAATGGAATATTCTTGACTCTTTCTACATCAATACTCCATCACTCCAATACTCCACTACTCCATTCTTATGATGCTCTTCGTGCTCTTAGTGATAAGAATTCTTCTAAGGTAAGCTGATATCACTTAAACGTCGGTCATAGAGTTTCCCGATCCCATAGTCAGAACGGCGCAGGAAGCGCTCCTTGGCGGGTCCTATAATCTGCATTTCTGGATGGGACAGTTGGACGTCCAAGGCAATCTTCATTTCTTTGGTACAACCTGTGCTGTAGGTAGCGTCCTTGCCAAGCCATTCCGGTGGAACTTCCCTATTGAGAAGCCTGAAGCTAGTCTCAATATCTTCTACGGTTTGAAATCTCCATATGTCGATTAGGCCGCTCCGCTGGACTACTTCCCACATGTACATGAGATCATCAGCGTCCATGCCAGGGACGAAGTGCTCGGCTGGGTTGATGATGAAACTTTTCTTGTAGGTTTTGCGAAGGTCACTCACAAAGGCTGTTAGAATCAAGACCGCAGTCTCCATCTGTCCTGGGATGCTGCCAATAATGGCGCTGTAAAAGATGACCTTTTCACCTCGACTTTTGGCGGCGGTCATTTCACGAATAACTGCTTGCGCCTTTTCTTTCAGATCTTGTTCTGAGAACTTGACTGCTTCGGCATGTTTGGGTTTATAACTCACTACAACCTCTTCTCCGTCATTGCCAAGCCGCACATTAAAAACATCCCTGGTGAATTGGAAAGGGGTGGCAAATAGTCGTCTCCATTGCCCCTCTCCTTTTGAGATAACCACATCGGCTTCCTTGAACATTCTGGCAAAAGTCGTAGAAGTTAAGAGAAAATTTAAACGCTCCTGAGTGCCGTCGGATATGATGAAAAGCTGCGTGTCTGTCTTGAGTTTTTCCAGTAGTTCCCTCTTCGAGATACTCGGGTCTTTTATGAAGGAGGCACCATCCAGTTCTTCCATCAGTACCGGGTCATGTTCCACATCGTATCTTGTTACCTTATTAAGATAGAAACCATCCTTAACCACCAGTATTACCTTGTGTCCCCAGCCTAGGAGAAACAGTATGATCTTCAAGTCCAGGACAATTTCACCCGCCTCATTGCATAGCCAGAGGATTTTCTTGGGAGGCTCGGTGCAAGTACCGGGTGCTTCTTGCGGGCGCTGCAAGAGCCTCAGCAGGGTCTCAACTCCATTGCCATTCAAGGGTCGATGGAGAATTCTATGAAAATCTATCTTTGGGGGATCGGATCCCGCTAAGCCATCTTCCCAGAGCTCACTCGCAACACAAAGCTTGAGAAGTCTTTCCAGCTGAAGCTTAGCCGCCTCAGACTTCAGATCTTCCAGGCTTTCAAAGCTCAGGACGGTTTGCTGGTCAATCCAGTTGAAGGTGTTCCAGAAACTTGGCCCTGCAACCAATTCGTACACCCTCTTATTACGCTCTACCTTGGCAGGGAAATAGGGGGCGTCAATTTTGCTCTTATCAATAAAAATCTTGAAGAGCCTTTTTTCAAGACGAGTTGGCAGGAGAATGCCATCGTGGGTGTCATGTTCGAATTTAATTCTCAGTAGCTCTGTGAGAAAGGTTCTTTTAGACTTATCTGGGATCAGATCTTGGACCAACCGCTCCACGACCTCCCAGACCTTTTGATAACGGCTATGGAGGTAGGTCTTTGACTGCCTCTTTACAATGGCCTCGAACACTTCAGAGGAGCAGGGATAGTAGACCACATTTTCAGGTAAATGAACGACGAAACGGACCTGTTCAGGCGATGCCACCTCATCGGGCTGGGTTTCAAAATCCAGGTGGTTCTCGGTAAAAAAATTTGTCAGCCAGGCATCATCTTTAGGGTTCCCCCGGTATTGGGGAATTAGAGCACCCACAGGACCCGGTTGTGTAGTGGTCTTAGACCCCATTTTTACCAACTCCCTTATTTTTGACTATCTTAAAGGTCCTAGTTATTAAAAATAAGTTCAGCACCTAAGGCAAGGGTAGATCCTTTTCTTACACCTCATTTTAACAAAGTTTCCATCGGTGATTTCTGTCTTTATTACTTTCCATACACTCTAATAGAGAATGCAAGCATATGTTGTCCAGTTAAAAATCCTACCCTTGGCTATCAAATTTTCTCCTGAGAACTTAGGCCGCGAGAGTAAGAATGAGCTTGATGCACTCTTTATGCCACCGCGAGCATCAAGGTGACCCTCATTATACAATTGGAAGTTATCCCAAAAATGTTTTCCACCTGACTTTAGATTCAGCCCATTACAGAGCTGGGGAGGATTTTCCAACATTGTCAAACTGCAGCCAGTCGCAAGGAAGGGCAGGGTGAGCTGCGAGGTAAACCGCATCGGAGCAACCGGTGTGAAGCCTCCGCTGCTTGGAAGGACCAACATCTGCATCGGCGCCAGGATACTCCAACCAGCCCAAAGGTAGTGCATAATTGGCAGCGACTATGCTGGCTTACCGAGTTGCTTACCCTGCCCTTGCCAGATACTCTCAACAGCAGCTGGCAACTTGAAAAGGAGAAAATGCGGAAGCACCTGATATTTTATAATATCTTGAACCCGTTCTCCCTTTCTGTTAAACAGAGAGTACCTTGTCCATGCTGAAAAGTATCACCACTCCCCACAAGAGGATATTGCCAATGGTTACAGATCGGCCGCAGAGCAGAGAGATCATGACTGATCTCTATGAGCTCACCATGGCAGCCAGCTATTTCGAACAAGGCATGTTCGCGCCGGCCACCTTCAGTCTCATGGTACGAGAATACCCCCCCAAACGCTCGTACATGGTCTGCGCCGGGCTGGACCCTCTTTTGGATTATTTGGAATCTTTCCACTTCCACCCGGACGATCTCGAATACCTGGAACAGACTTCCCTTTTCCCCGACAAATTTCTCCAGTTTTTGGAAACGCTCCGCTTTACCGGTGAGGTGCGAGCAATTCCCGAAGGCCGCATTGCTTTCTGCGATGAGCCACTGGTTGAAATCACCGCCCCTGTGGTGCAAGCTCAACTGGTAGAGACCTTCGTCATAAATTCCATAAATCTGCCCACCTTAGTTGCCACAAAGGCCTCTCGTTGTCACTATGCCGCTGGCGAGAGACAACTGGTAGATTTTTCTTTGCGTCGCACTCACGGGATGCACGCGGGGCTCATGGTAGCCCGGTCCAGTTTTATTGGTGGCTTCATCGGTACCAGCAATGTGCAGGCAGGTAAGATTTATGGTCTGCCCATCTACGGCACTATGGCGCACTCTTACGTTGAGAGTTTTGACCGAGAAATCGATTCATTCCGAGCCTTTGCCAAGTCATTTCCCGACAATACCGTCCTCCTCATAGATACTTACGACACCCTGGCCGGGGCACGAAAAGCGGTGACCGTAGCTGCCGAGATGCGACAGGCCGGCCACACTCTCAGAGCCGTGCGCTTGGATAGCGGCGATATGGTTGAACTCAGCCAGCAGGTGAGGAAAATCTTCGATGGGTCTGGCTTCCCTGAGGTCACAATCTTTGCCAGTGGGGGTTTCGACGAATTCAAGATCCAGAAAATACTGTCTGCCGGCGCCATCATAGATGCATTCGGGGTGGGAACTAAGATGGGTGTATCTGCCGATGCTCCCTACCTTGACATGGCTTATAAAATAGTCATGTACAACGGCAGACCGCTATTGAAGTTGAGTAGCGGCAAGGTTTCCTTGGCGGGTCCCAAGCAGGTTTTTCGCCAACGGGATGAACAGGGTTTTTTCAAGGGGGATCTAATCGGCTTGTCGGAGGAGGAAGTGGACGATTCTGAACCGCTGCTGGAAATAGTGATGCAAGATGGAAAAAGATTACTCCCACAGGAGCCTTTGCCCAAGATTCAAGAACGTTTTCGAGAGGAATTCAGGCTACTCCCTGAAACTTACAAAAACCTAGGGGGAAACCCAAACTACCCTGTGAATATAACCCCCCGGCTCCAAGCACTCCAGGATCAAGTCAAACGGGAAATTAGCGAAAAAGAGCTGGGACCAGTTTAATTCTTGCGTATATTTTTTATCTGAGCCTTTTAACTAGTAATCCATAGACAACTGCCTGAATCCAGCACTCTGAGGAATGACACCATGAAAAAAGATGAGCGCTTAAGTGGTTATTATGACGAAAAGGTAGAAACCCTTCCGTGGGAGGAGAAAAAACATTTCCTAGAAAATCACTTACAGCGGGCAGTAATGACAGCTTTTCAACACGCTCCTGCCATGCGTGAGAAATTCAAGTCAGCGGGAGTGAGTCCCACCGACATTCGCTCCTTGGAAGATCTTCAGGCACTAGCCATCACTCCTAAAGCCCAAATGCGGCAACTCCAGCATTCCTCTCCCCCTTTTGGTGGCTTCTTGGGGGTGGAGCTGGACAAGCTTCGCCGAATCTATTCTTCTCCTGGAGCTATTTTTGACCCCGAGGGACATCAAGCTGACTACTGGAGGTTGCAGGGAGTTTTCTTCAATACCGGCTTCCGCCCGGGAGACAGGGTACTGAATACCTTCTCTTACCATTTGACCCCGGGCGGCCTCATGTGCGATGAGGCTTTGGCCGGCATTGGTTGCACCGTAGTCCCCGGTGGTGTGGGCAATACTGAAACTCAGGCTCAGCTCATGGCAGAGCTCCAGCTTACCGGTTATGTAGGAGTCCCCAGCTTTCTCCAGGCTATCATTGAGCGAGCAGAACAAAATGGCAAAGATTTTCGCCGGGACTTTAATCTGGAAATAGCGGTCACTGCAGGTGAGATGCTAACCGATGCAAGCCGGCGGCGGCTGGAAGAAGACTTTGGTATTCTCGTTCGCCAGTTCCTTGCCACCGCTGATGTGGGGGCCATCGCTTATGAGTGCGGTGAGAAGAATGGAATGCACTTCGCTGACTATCGAGTCATAGAGGTGGTAGACCCTGAAACCGGCAAGCAACTTGAAGCAGGCCAAGTTGGTGAGATAGTGGTGACTTTACTTGAAAATCCCGTCTATCCTTTGATCCGCTTTGGAACTGGAGATCTTTCCTATTACGAGGACGAACCTTGTCCCTGTGGTCGCACCTCCCCTCGTCTTATGAAGCTTGTAGGGAGGGTGGACCAGGTTACCAAAGTGCGTGGCATGTTCATTCACCCCTCCCAGGTGGAGGAGGTGGTAGCTGCTTTTTCGGAGATTCAAGCTGCTCAGGCAGTAGTGGAGCGCGAACAAGACCGCGACAAACTAACCTTCTGTGCAGTGTTGGACCAAAAATCATCTCAAGAAACACTGCTCTCTCCACTCCAGGAACGCATCCGCACTGTGCTCAAGCTAAGAGCTGATGTGGCTTTTGTCCAAGCCAGTGACTTGCGAGAGCCCGAAAAGCGTATCTTAGATTTGCGCAAATGGGATTAGGGTCACATTTCGGATTTTGGATTTGCGATTGCGGACTGCGCCCGCCCGCCTCGCCTGAGCGGCTCGCGATGGCGGGCGGGGTTTGCGGATTTGGCCTGCTGCCTAGCAGCTCAGAGTCTACTCTCTATTTTTGATATTATATTATATATGGCAAGTATAGAGAGATCATGAAATAAACCAAGAGAGATAATCCATGGCAAGACAAAAACTTCCTATCCCCCCCCACTTCAATCCAGAGAAAGTTGGCGAAGTGTGGAAGGTGGCTTACCAGGATCGGGCGGCAGATGCTGAAAAATGGGCAAAAAAACACCTGCTCCAGCCCGCTTTTCGTGATAAATTCCGCATTTCCCTGCTATTGGTCGATGTGCAGAATACCTTCTGTATTCCTGACTTTGAACTCTTTGTTGGCGGTTCGACAGGAACGGGAGCTGTAGATGATAATCGCAGATTGTGCGAGTTCATTTACGGTAATTTAGGTGCGATCACTGAAATATGCCCCACCATGGACACCCACCAGGCCATGCAGATTTTTCACTCCATTTTCCTAGTAAACGACTTGGGAGAACATCCAGAACCGCATACTCTCGTTACTTCGGAGGACATTGAGCAGGGTGTTTGGAAATTCAACCCTCACCTTTCACCCAGCCTGAATATTGACGAAACTTACGGTCAGGAATATTTGCGCCACTATACCCGGCAGTTGAAAAAAGGCGGCAAATATGACCTTACCATTTGGCCCTATCATGCCATGCTCGGCGGCATTGGCCATGCCCTTGTATCAGCAGTTGAAGAAGCCATTTTTTTTCATAGTATTGCTCGATATAGTCAGCCTGATTTCGAAGTTAAAGGAGGTAATCCCTTCACTGAGAACTATTCTGTTCTCAGCCCAGAGGTGCTAGAGGACGCACAGGGAGAGCAAATAGCAGAAAAAAATGTAGGATTTATCAACAAGCTTTTGAACTTTGATGTAGTTGTTATTGCCGGGCAGGCCAAGAGTCACTGTGTTGCCTGGACAATAGACGATCTCTTAAGCGAAATTCAGGTATCAGACAAAAGGCTCGCTGAGAAAGTCTACCTGTTAGAAGACTGCTCCTCTCCAGTTGTTATTCCTGGAGTTATGGATTATACCAAGCAGGCCACAGCTGCTTTTCGCAGATTCGCCGACGCAGGAATGCATATAGTCCGTTCAACCGATCCCATCTCCACCTGGCCTGATATCCAACTCTGATAATTTGAGGTGTCCTTGAACTATCACTCTTAGACCTCCCATAAAGAATCTAACCAATTGAAAATATAGTAATTTTCTCTTTTAATGATCTAACCTTCACAGCTATATCAGCGGCTTTGGTTATGGCAGAAACCATGGCCACCCTCCGCGCCCCTTTGGCTAGAACCTCTTCTATATTGTCCTCGTTTATCCCTCCCATCACGGTAAAGGGTACCTCTATTTGCGAGCTGATTTCACTGATCGCCTTAGGGCCCAAAAAATTTCCCACCCCTTGCTTTGTTTTGGTCGCGAATATGGGACCAATGTTGATGTAGTCGGCCCCATTCTTTTCAGCCTCCAGGGCTTGTGCGAGAGAGTGGGTGGAGGCCCCGATGAGCAACTCCGGCGCCAGTTTTCTCGCAACCTGCACAGGCAAATCCTCCTGGCCCAAGTGGACACCATCCGCATCCACTGCAAGAGCCACGTCCACATGATCATTGATGATCAGCAAAATCCCGGCTCTGCTAGTAATTTCCCTAAACTTCAAGGCCAAGTTATACAAATCCCTCTTAGAATACTCTTTTTCCCTTAGTTGGATTATTTTACAGCCGCCCTGGATTACCTCCTCGAGGACCTCCAGGTTGGTCCTTCCCTCGGAAAGTCCCTCGCAGGTCACCGGATAAACATCAACCTGCTGAAATAACTTTATTCTTTCTTCTCTCTTCATTTAACCGCCACCTACAAGTAAAATAATCTCTACTGACTCCTCAGGGTGACAGCAAAGATCCCGGTTGCCGGAGTGACACTATTTAATTAGATAGTTTAATCTTACATTACTTACCCGCAAAGTGTTTAATTGATATAAGGGACGAATTGCGAAGTAAGCGCCAAGAACCGAATGGTTATTTAAGTCTGTTCAGTAATTCGGTGCAAGGTGCTCTAAAACTTTGTCGTATCTGAATCCCCGCCTACGCGGGGATGACGGGCTATGGCGTACTAATGTCATTCCCGCGGAAGCGGGAATCCAGAGCATAGCCGGAGCTTTACCCCAAGATTCCCGGGTCTTTCAATCCACGATTTAGTCTGTAACTACTTGAAGTAGTTGACTTAATAAATATTGAACAGTAATAATTTTAAATTACGCTAATTTGCTGAGAAATCGTTGTTGTCGTTGAAAGGATAGCTTTATGGCGCGGGTAGCCCGTGTCTCCCATTTTTTGGGTCTCACCAAAAGCACAGTGGGCGTGCTTTTCATGGTGATTCTCGTGGGTATGGGAGAGCGGATGGCCGAAAGGTTTCTACCCATTTACTTACTGGCCCTAGGGGGCGGCGCCCTTTCCATTGGTTTGCTCAACGGCATGGATAACCTGCTTTCGGCCCTGTACTCCTTTCCTGGAGGGTATCTTTCTGACCGCTTTGGCACCAAACGAGCCCTGCTCATATTCAATATTGTCGCCATGTGCGGCTTCCTGGTTGTCATCATATTTCCCGCCTGGCAGGCCGTTCTCCTCGGGGCCGTTCTTTTTATTTCCTGGTCGGCAATCTCTCTTCCCGCCACCATGAGTCTCATTGCCAAAGTTCTGCCCATGAACAAAAGGACCATGGGAGTGAGTATGCATTCTTTGGTGCGCAGAATTCCCATGGCCCTGGGCCCTGTCCTGGGGGGTATCTGCATTGGAATCTGGGGAGAACGCGACGGGGTTCGGGCCGCCTTCATCGCTGCTCTGTTGCTCTCTTTTTTAGCAATCGTCCTGCAGCAGAAGCTCATCGAAGATGAGGCAGCAACAACAAAGACCGGGGACAATTGCCTATATGTACCTGAGAAAAACCCCTTGAAACTTTACCGCCTAATGGCTCCTAACCTTAGACGACTTCTGGTTTCCGACATTCTTATCCGTTACTGCGAGCAGATACCTTATGCCTTTGTCGTTGTCTGGTGTATGAAGACCATTTCCTCGCCTGTTTCCGCTCTTCAGTTTGGCATCCTCACCAGCATTGAGATGGCCACGGCCGTGCTCGTCTATGTGCCTGTCGCATATCTTGCTGATAAAACGATGAAAAAACCTTTTGTGGTCATGACCTTTGTTTTTTTCACTTTATTTCCCCTCACCCTTCTCTTCTGCCATACTTTCAACTGGCTGGTCCTGGCCTTTATTTTGAGAGGTTTCAAAGAGTTCGGTGAACCCACGCGTAAGGCTCTGATTATGGATCTAGCTCCAGAAAACTGCAAAGCAGGCATGTTCGGCCTGTACTATCTTATACGAGATGTGTTCGTTTCCATTGCAGCCTTCGGCGGTGCATTTCTCTGGCTAATAAGCCCCACTACAAACTTCCTAGTCGCTTTCTCATTTGGGGTTGCCGGCACCTTAGGGTTTGCCTTTTGGGGAAGTGACTTTGCCGAGGTTGAGTTTGAGGATAAAAGTCTTAACATCGGGAGTGACTAAATCTTGGAGGATACTTAAGTGCCCCTGCTAGGTGCTCACATGTCCATTGCCGGAGGGTTGCATCTGGCTTTCATTCGAATCCGAAAGGTGAAAGGTGAAGCTTTGCAGATCTTTCTCAGTAACCAGAGGCAGTGGCATACTCCTCCTCTTACTGACGAAATGATTGAAGCCTTTCGTCTGCAATGGCAAAAAAACCGCCCCATTGTCGTGGCAGCCCACGATTCTTATCTCATCAATTTGGCCGCCCCAGACCAGGCAACAGTTGAGAAATCAGTAACTGCATTTGCCGATGAGCTGGTGCGAGCTGCTGCCTTAGAAATCCCCTTTCTTATTACTCACCCTGGGTCCCATCGGGGTCAAGGTGTGGAAGTCGGCCTCGAACGCTTCGTCCACAACCTAGACTCCGCCATAAGGATCTCGAGAACCGGCACGGTATCGGTACTCATTGAGACCACTGCAGGGCAAGGAACGAATCTGGGCTCCAAATTCGAGGAGATCGCCTATATCTTGACGGAATCTCATTACCGAGACCTTCTCGGAGTCTGTTTCGATACCTCCCATGCCTTTGCTGCCGGCTATGACCTTCGTACCCCAGGGACCTATAAGAAGACTTTCTCCCTCTTTGATCAGATAATCGGTTTGCAGAGACTAAAATTCTTTCACCTGAACGACTCAAAGCGGCCCTTAGGTTCGCGGGTTGATCGCCACGAACACATCGGCAAAGGGGAAATAGGGTTAAATGGCTTTCGTCTGCTCTTGAATGATCCACGTTTCCAAAACCACCCAATGGTACTGGAAACGCCTAAAGGAAAAGAACTGAAAGAAGATAAAAAGAACCTGAGAATCCTTCGCTCCCTGATTTCCAGGTAAGCACTCTGGAGTTTTGCAGTCATCAAATTTCGGATTGCAGATTTCGGGTTTCGAATTAAAAATAACAAAGTGTAAATCCAAAATTAAACTAAATCTGCAATCCGCATTCCCAATTCTGCAATCTCTTTGCTCCAATACTCCAGAATCCTCGAAAACTTCTGGTCCTGAGAACTGGAGTTAAATAGAGGAAATAGATCAGCATTGGAAATTCAATCCTCTTAAGATATCTTGTTGAAATAGAGGTAGATGAAGATTTATGATTGAAAAAAGCGACAATCTCGCCACCTCCCCGGCCCTCCAGGGAAAGATAGAGCAAGCCCTAGACCTTTTCGAAACTTGTGGCGATTCATTGAGGCAAGATACCTCCATCCATACTCTTCTGAAAAAACTCCGAGACTGCATCGAAAATACTAACCAGAGCATGCTGAGCCTCGGGGTTGTCACCGAATGTAAAAACTGCGAGGAAAAGGAAGGAGGAAGTTGCTGCGGTGCAGGTATAGAGAACAATTATGACCCAATACTTCTGCTAATAAATCTCCTTCTGGGTTGTCCACTGCAAAATCATGAACCTATTGCTAACAGTTGCTACTTTCTGGGGAAAAAAGGTTGTAGGCTCACAGCCCGTCACGTAATTTGCGTCAACTACATCTGCGAAAAATTGCAGAGGAAGTTGACTAGAAAGGAGTTAATTGTCTTGCAGACTAGTGCAGGAGAAGAGTTAGATACCTTGTTCTTTCTCCATGAGGCCATTAAAAAGCGGCTTAGGGCGAAGCCCTAGGGGAATATTGGAATAATGGATCAAGTAATCAAAAATGCATATATTTTTATCTTACTACCCTATATTCCACAAATCCAATATTCTATCATTCCCTGAAAGCAATCTCCATGGACAAACTCCGGTTAAGCAAGACTGTAGATTTCATCGCCAGATACTATGACAATTGCAAAGTTGGCTATGTAGGGCATGAAGGTTACCGAAAATCTACAGACCTGATAAAGTTCGCCCGCTGCATAGATGAACTGGTGCGTCTAGACCTCATTGACCCTAAGCGTACCATTTTTCTAGATTTGGGTTGTGCTGATGGCAGAGTGAATGTCTTGATGAGCTATTTTGTCAAGCTTTCTCTTGGTATCGAGATTGACCCTGAAATACTTGCTGAGTACAACCCGAGAAAAGAAGAACTCGGCCACAAACTCCAGAGGGCAAATCTCATAAAACCAACTGACAACATTACACTTTTTCTAGGAAATTCTCTTGAGGCTACCACTTATGAACAAATAGAAATCTCCATCAACGTCCGGTTCGAGGAAATCGACATCTTTTACACTTACATAACTCTCCACGATCAATTTGGAGCAAAAATAGCTGCGAAGGCCAAACCAAAAGCACTGTATTTAGTTTATGGATTCAACAAAATATTGCCCCGCTACCAAGGGTTAGAACTCCTTATCCCCGATTTGGCCTCCCAAGGAATAGTGACCCTTTATGGAAAGGGCGAGTTTTGACTTGCTTTCTTGCAAAATTGAGCCACGCTACTTATTTTTTTCTTAATATAAACTTTATCCGGTTTTAAGACTTTCAGTTTCCGGAGTTAGGGTACTTTGCCGGTTGCCCATGCTAGAGAAGGCTCATTAGATGAAAGAACATGAAAAACAAATACCTATGAATAAGTTCCGTGCGGCCCTTACCCTGCTTTTTCTTGGATCACTCCTCATGGCCGGCCCTGCCTGTTCCAGGGACGAAACCGCGAGAGAGCAACTTAGCGCTTCAGATAGACAGCAAAAAGATTTGCCATCTAAATGGCTGGCTTTCGACGACGGTCTTGCCAAGGCCAGAACTGAAAACAAGCCCATTTTTGTTGAATTCTACGCTGATTGGTGCATATTCTGCAAAAAGTTCCAGAAAGAGACCATAAAGGACCCAAAGGTAGCGAGGATGCTATCGGAAAATTTCGTCTACGTGCGTCTTAATGGAGAAAATTCAGAAAACCGGGTTCGATACAATGGCAAATCCTTCTCAAATGTCGAGCTCAGCCAAGCTTTCGGCATATCTGCTTACCCCTCTCTCGTCTTTCTTGACTCTGAGAGCAAACCCATAACTATGCTGTCGGGTTTTGTTCCTCCCCGTGAGTTCATGCCTGTCTTGGACTACATCGATCAAAAGTGTTACGAAACTCAGATTTCTTTCCGCGAATTCGCCAAGAAAGGAAGCTGTAACTAAGTGATGTTTAAGGATATAGGTGATGGGTAATAGGCAATGGGTTAGAAGCTTAAAACTTCCCCTCTTGGACAGCCGTTTTTAAGTAGAGATAAGAGACTTTGTGAAACTCTTAACTATCTGTAACTTCAAAGGAAAAAACCTTCATTGGCTCAATTTAATGGTTGACCGTTTCAAGAAATCCTACTATTTTCGATAGCTGTTTTTAAGTTTAAAAATAACCCCAGAAGAACGAAAATGTTAGTTGCTGTCCCCAAAGAAGTCTATCCAGGAGAAAGACGAGTAGCCCTCATTCCTCAAACGGTTTCTGCCTTGATCAAGGCAGGTCTTGAAGTGGCAATTGAGGCAGGGGCAGGCGAGTCCGCTAATTATCCAGACAAGGACTTCGAGGCCCAGGGTGCCCGGGTTGAACTGGACCGCCATAGTCTCCTGGCCCAGGCCGACATAGTCCTCATGGTTCGGGGGCCAGGATCTTACCCTGATTTTCCTGCTGCCGACTTGGATGCACTAAAGGAAGGTTCCACTCTTATCTCTTTCACCGAACCTTTGGCTCAGCCGGAGATCATGAGGGAGCTGGCGGAGCGCAAACTCACCGTCTTTTCCATGGAGCTCATGCCTCGTACCACCCGGGCCCAAAGCATGGATGCCCTCAGTTCCATGGCAACTATTGCCGGCTACAAAGCGGTGCTGGCTGCAGCAGATGCTTCCCCCAAACTTTTTCCCATGTTCATGACCGCAGCTGGAACTATCACTCCTTCCAGGGTCTTCGTCCTCGGAGCCGGGGTAGCAGGACTGCAGGCCATTGCCACCGCTCGCCGCCTAGGTGCTGTGGTAGAGGCTTTCGACATCCGTCCGGCGGTAAAGGAAGAAGTGGAAAGTTTAGGAGCCAAATTTGTCCAGTTAGAGCTGGAAAGCGGAGAAGCACAGGATTCCGGAGGTTATGCCAAGGCTCAATCAGAGGACTTCTACCGGCGCCAGCAAGAGCTCATGGCCGAGCGTATCAAGCACTCGGACGTAGTCATCACCACCGCGGCGGTCCCTGGAAAGAAATCTCCTGTGCTCATTCCAGAAGAAGTGGTGGCCTCCATGCGACCAGGGTCGGTTATTGTGGATATTGCCGCCGAAAAGGGCGGAAATTGTGCTGTCACCAAGCCCGGTGAAAAAATTATCCATAAAGGTGTGATTGTCATTGGTCCACTCAATATCTCGGCAGAAGTTCCCGTGCACGCCAGCCAGATGTACGCCAAAAACATCTCCACCTTCCTCCTTCATATGGTCAAGGAAGGTAAGTTGGAACTGGATCTGGAGGATGAAATTACCAAAGGGGCTTTGGTGGCGCACGGAGGAAAGTTGGTGCACCAGGCCGTCGTGGATGCTTTAGGAAAGTAATCATGGAAGCTTTCATCATTTACATTACCGTCTTTGTCCTCGCCATATTTGTCGGCTTCGAAGTAATCACCAAAGTACCCCCCACCCTGCACACCCCCCTTATGTCGGGAGCCAATGCCATCTCCGGTATCACAGTGGTTGGGGCTCTTGTGGCAGCGGGCTCCAAGGAATCCACCATAGCCGCTGTCCTCGGTTGTGCAGCGGTTATCATGGCCACCATCAATGTGGTGGGAGGCTTTCTGGTCACTAATCGAATGCTCTTGATGTTCAAGAAGAAAAAATAATGAGAATTAGCCTGATAAACATAGTCTACCTGGTCGCCTCGGTTTTCTTCATTCTCGGCCTCAAAGGTCTGGCCTCTCCCCGTACAGCACCTCGCGGTAATATGATCGGTGCTCTCGGCATGCTCCTTGCCGTGGTGGCCACCCTGCTGGACCAGCAAATCGTTACCTTTCAACTCATCATCATTGGCCTGGTGGTGGGAGGAGCCATAGGTACTTATCTGGCCCTCAAAGTAGAGATGACCGCCATGCCCCAGATGGTTGCGGCCTTTAATGGTTTTGGTGGCGGCGCTTCCGCCCTGGTAGCCGCTACCGCCCTCCTTGCTCCAGGAGCCCTGACCAACGTACCGCCAACCCAGCTCTATGTGGCCACTGCAGCCAGTGGTCTCATTGGTGCTGCAACTTTTACCGGTAGTATGGTGGCCTGGGGAAAACTGCAGGGAGTACTTCGCTGGCAGCCCAAAAGCGATGCCTTGCAGAAGATGATCAACGGAGGCTTGTTCCTGGCAGCCCTGGCTTTTGGAGCACTTGTGGTAATTAAGCCCACGGACTTTTGGGCCTACTCGTTGCTCGTGGCTGTGGCCTCGGTTCTCGGGGTGATGCTAACTGTACCGATTGGTGGTGCAGACATGCCGGTGGTAATCGCCTTGCTCAATTCCTACTCTGGGCTGGCAGCCTGTGCAACAGGGTTTGTGCTCGGCAACAACGTGCTCATCATCGCCGGTTCTCTGGTGGGTGCCTCAGGACTAATCCTCACCAGTATAATGTGCAAAGCCATGAACAGGTCGTTGACCCACGTGTTATTCGGCACCCTTGGCCCCACTGCAGAAACTGCCTCTGCTGATGAGGTTTACGGAGGCAAAGTCAAGAGTGCCAGCGCTGAAGAAGCGGCCATGATCTTCGAAACGGCAAGGTCGGTTATTATTGTGCCAGGATATGGCATGGCCGTAGCTCAGGCACAGCATTCGGTCCGGGATCTGGCCAACCTTCTCCACGAAAAGGGGGTAGAGGTTCGCTACGCCATTCACCCAGTGGCCGGTCGCATGCCAGGTCACATGAATGTGCTTCTAGCAGAAGCAGACGTCCCTTATGACCAGCTTTTTGCTTTAGAAGATATTAATGACAGTTTTCCGGAGGCTGATGTGGCTCTGGTCATCGGAGCCAACGACGTGGTCAACCCCTCTGCACGAGAGGATAAAACCAGCCCTATTTACGGCATGCCTATACTGGATGTAGACAAGGCTCAAACGGTGATGATCATCAAGAGAAGTTTGAGCCCTGGATTTGCGGGTATTCCTAATCCCCTGTTTGCCGCCCCCAATGCTCTCATGCTCTATGGCGACGGCAAGGAAATGGTGCGAGAACTCATCGCGGCCTTGCGAGAGCAGTGATCCCCATCCCTCAGTAGCTAACTTTATTGTAGAGTCCCGACAGGCAGCTCGAAGCCCACCTGTAAACTGGCTGATTATCTTGGGTCAGTTCGTTAACTCCCGGAAATAGCTCTCCGCAGTCCCAGGATTCTTTAATCTCTCCCAAATTTGCCCAGCTATTGACAAACATCTCACAACCCGCTATATGTCTCGCAAATTAACACATGCCATTAACCTTAGCACAGGAGGAGGACATGAATAAGGCCGATTTGGTTAATGAGGTAGCCAAGGTGGTCAAAACAAAAAAGGAGGCCCAGGCTGCAGTAGACCGTGTTCTTTCTTCAATAACCGGAGCATTGCGGAGAGGTGACACGGTCACTCTGGTGGGATTCGGTACCTTCAAGGTTCAACAAAGGAAGGCAAGGCAGGGAAGGAATCCCCAGACTGGTGCACCGCTTCAAATTGCGGCTCGGAAGGTTCCCCGATTTGTGGCGGGGAAGGCTTTAAAGAATGCAGTGAAATAGTTATTCAGAGATTTTCTAATTATTGTCCATCCGGGAATCGGAGATTCCCGGATGGAGCTGTCAGCATTCAGCAATCAGCCACCAGTTTAATAAGTTTTGTTTACACGTATTTGGCTGACGGCTGAGCGCTGATAGCTAATGGCGCTCATCTGAAAACGGCCGTATTCGGATGGGTACTGGTTAAGATCATCCGCTAATAGGAAGTTATTTTTAGCCTCTTGGAGATGGTGAAAGTTTGCCTCTCCAGGAGGCTTTTATTTTCAACAAACCGGGGGGAGCGTGGCTACGAGATAGTTTTGATGCTACAGATCAATCTATGGAGCCGCTTCCTTGAAGCTTGAAAAGTTCTTTTTCCAGTTGCCCTATGTAACCCTGGGCAAGGAGAAGTTCCGTGTTCAGTCGCCTGATGCGTTGCATTGACCTTACGCGGAAAGTAAGTTCAACAGGATTGAAAGGTTTGGTAACAAAATCATCAGCTCCTTCCAAATAGGCGATGAAACCTCTATCATCGAGGCCGGTTATTATGATGATTGGAATACACCGAGTTTTTTTCTGCCCTTTTAATCTCTTGCACACCTCTATGCCATCAATACCAGGCATATTTATGTCCAACAAAATTACTTCCGGATTCTCGATTTCAGCCAAGAGTATGGCTTGCTTTCCGTTTGAAGCCTGGATTACCTTGTAGCCTTCTTCAGTAAAGAAGTCGTTGATAAAATCCCTTACGGTTGGTTCGTCATCCACTACCAAAATCTTTTGCGCCATGGTGCCCCTCCTGCAATGCTTTTTACCTCCTGCGCCCAAAGTGATTCACTTGGATACTCTTGCAAGAAGAGGGCCAAAGGACATGCTACTTAGCAGGCTGGAATTGGTGAGAAAGAGGGAGTTGAGGAATGGTTACCGTGAAGGTGCTTCCTTTACCCAGGTGACTGGTAGCATTGACACTTCCACCAAGGGATCCGGCAATTGCCTTGACTAGGCTCAGTCCAAGACCGGTTCCCTGCTGTGCCCGACTATTATCACACCGGTAAAATCGTTTAAAGACGTGGGGGAGATCATCCTCAGATATGCCGATGCCAGTGTCGCTCACTGAAAGGGCAACCTGCCCATTATCCGCTTTGAGCGAAACTTTCACAGTCCCTTGCGGTGGAGTGAACTTCAAGGCATTGTCGAGTAGATTAGCAACCATTCGCTGAAACTTTCGAGCCTCTCCATAGACTAAACAGATTTCAGGTAATTCAGTAGCGATTGTTACTGAATTCTCCTCTGCTATGGCCTGAAATAGCTCACAGGCTCGTTGTATTATGCCTACAAGGTCAACCGCTTCCAATTTAGTCTCACCTGCCCCTGATTCTGCTTCTGCAATATCCAGCATGGCGTTGATCATTCCCAGGAGACGATCACATTCCTCTAACATGCTGCCGGCCATCGCTTTGTATTCTTCATCATTGGCAGAAGTGGTCAGGGCCATTTCCGCAACGCCGCGAATTCTTGCCAGGGGGCTTCTCAAGTCGTGAGCAATATTGTCGCTCATCTCTCTCATTCCCTTGATCAACACATTTATCCGATCGAGCATGTAATTGAAAGTGGTTGCAAGTCGTTCGATTTCATCGCCCCTGGCCTTAAAGGGAACCCGTTTGTCTAATGCACCCTTTGAAATCTCAATTGCTGTTTGAGTTACCTCCTCAACACCGGTTAAAGCACGTCTGGCCATGAGCCAACCCACTATAGCGGCAATGATAGCCATGACAGCCATGATGGGGATGAATACGATACGATGTAATTCCAAAAACTCCTCGTCTTCCTCTAATGACTCCCCTATCTGCAAAACTAGGTCAGGCCCGATGCTGCCGTAGACGGTGCGAGCTTTAAACTCTTGTTCGGGGAGATCCAGAGTCTCCAGAACATAATCTGCACCCCTTTTCAACTTTTCCAGTGCATGCCTGCCAGTGCCCACACTCCGCCAGGCTGACATGTCTGTTGCGGCCACCTCCTTACCATCCATAGTTAGGAGACGGAGAAAGATATGTTCCTGGCCATCAGACAAGGCCTCCCAGGCCATCTCAGACTTGACCTGGTCAATCCCTTCTGCGGTTAACATGGAGGAATACCCTTGCACATCCTCCATTAGGTCTTGGTCTGTATTCTTGCTGATTACTGTGGAGATCACCAAGTAGAAGGCCCCAAAGGCCACAAGGGTGGATATGATGAATATCCCTGCATACCAGAGGGTTAATCGAGACGCCAACGTTCTAGGGGGCCTAAGCATCTTGTTCAAGTACATAACCGGCTCCATAGACGGTATGAATCAGCTTTTTGTCAAAATCCTTGTCTATCTTGTCCCGCAGTTTGCATATACGGACTTCCACCACGTTAGTTTGCGGATCAAAGTTATAATCCCACACGTGTTCCATAATCATGGTTTTGGAAACGACATTTCCTGCATTGCGCATGAGGTACTCGAGCAAGGAGAACTCCAGGGGTGGGAGATCGATCTTCTGTTCGCCTCTCGTAACCTTGCGAGTGCGAAGATCCATGAAAAGGTCACCAACCACCAGGGTGGTAGGCTCTGCAGTCCCACTGGACCTGCGGATAAGTGCCTGAACGCGAGCTAGAAGCTCGGCAAAAGAAAAAGGCTTTACCAGGTAATCGTCTCCTCCTGCTTGAAGTCCCCTGATCCGATCATCCACCGAGCGTTTTGCGCTCAGAATGATTACGGGCGTAGAGTTCTTAGTCCTTCGCAGTTCGTCTATGAGAGAGAGACCATCGAGTTTGGGCAGCATTATGTCAATAATGGCAGCATCGTATGGCTCAGTTAAAGCCATATGCAGCCCATCCTCTCCATCCGCGCAGTGGTCCACGGCAAAGCCGGCCTCTCTGAGTCCCTTTGAAATGAAGGACGCGAGCTTCAAATCATCTTCAACCAAGAGGACACGCATGGC
>JAJDNT010000224.1 GCA_022340515.1 Deltaproteobacteria bacterium | reverse complement strand
ATCGAAAGTCACGAAGTGGGTGCCTGGCGTGTAGAGGTGGTTGATTCGGCGGGTAATGTTTTGCAGACTTTGAATTTTGAAGTCACACCCTCGTAAGTACTGGCCTGAAAAACGTAGAGGTGCTAAGGAGTCGCTCAGGCTAACAAAAAAATTGCGGCGTTGAGTATCTTGCTGAATAATTTTGGGGAAAGCGGAACAAACAATTCCTTTGGTTGCAAAAAAGGAAGCGGTAGTTCCGCTTTCCAAAATTATGTGGTAATTCAATTATTTATTGAGACCAAAAATATTGCTTTTCCACCTTATCCTACTTTTTCTCTACAAAATCGGAACTTTTAGTTCCACCGCCGCTACCCTTATCAAAGAATAAATCTATTAATATTAATCAGTTATGCAAATGGCATATTGTTTGCCATCTTAACATCGGCTCTGCTTATAGTTTGTGAGTGGAAGGATATTGTGTTTTCCAAGGATGCGGCATGATTGAACTCTTTGTGACCGTAGCTGCTAAAGGAGGCGAGAAGAGATGAAAACAGCAACCTCTTGTCCAGAAGAGGTTGAACCTTTGGGTTGTCAGCCCAGGTCTGGGCAGGTAGAGGAGAATTCCTCGAAGGAGCAAAGATTTGTTGAGTACAAGAAATCAAAGTCCGGCAAGAAGAACTATGGTATTTCAAGATTTCCTGTAAGTCTACGTTCATCAACCTTCCGCAAACGCTTCTTTCCTGAAGCGAGTAGCGCTGAGTGGAACCATTGGCGCTGGCAAGTGGCGAACCGAATCAGCAATCTTTCCAAATTGGAGAGCATCATCCGGCTCAGCGACGACGAGCGCAATGCTATTGGCTGTAAGGGTAACGCCCTTCCTCTGGCCATAACTCCTTACTATGCGAGTCTCATTGAGGAGGACAATCCATTGCAACCCCTCCGTCGTACTGTGGTGCCCGTAAGTGGGGAGTACCTGCGCTCCCAGGGAGAAGCGGAGGACCCCCTGGAAGAAGATCACGATAGCCCTGTGCCGGGGATAGTCCACCGCTATCCTGACAGGGTTCTTTTTCTGGTCACGGACTTCTGTTCCACCTACTGCCGTTATTGCACTCGTTCTCGTATGGTTGGCCACAACAGAGGTTTCAAGAGGGAACAGTGGCAACGGGGCATCGATTACATCAAAGCCACGCCGGTGGTCAGGGATGTGCTGCTATCCGGCGGAGACCCATTGACTTTGTCGGATGAGAAACTGGAATGGCTCTTGTCCCAGCTCAGAAGGATTCCCCATGTGGAACTGTTGCGCCTTGGGAGTAAAGTGCCTGTGGTTTTGCCACAGCGTATTACCCCGGCCCTCACCAGGATGCTCAAGCGCTACCACCCACTCTGGATGAGTATTCATTTCACCCATGCAGATGAAATTACGCCTGAGTCGAGCCAGGCCTGCCAACGATTGGCGGATGCAGGCATTCCTTTGGGTAGCCAGACTGTGTTGCTGGCCGGAATCAATGATACTGTGGAAACCATGAAACGGTTAGTGCACGGTCTTCTTAAGATCCGGGTGAAGCCCTACTATCTCTATCAGTGCGATCCCATTTTAGGATCGGCCCATTTCCGTACACCTGTTGGTAAGGGCATTGAGATCATTCAGGGTTTACGAGGCCACACTAGTGGCTATGCGGTGCCCACCTATGCCATAGACGCCCCGGGAGGCGGCGGCAAAATTCCCTTGCTTCCCAATTACGTTGTAGGCCGTGAGGGTGACTACCTTGTTCTAAGAAATTATGAGGGCCGGATATTTCGCTATCCTGATCCCCGTCCACCCCAGAGCCACTCCTCGTGACACCCCTTTGAAGCCAGAAGCTGGGGAAAGGAGAATTTGCTGATGAAGATAGGCATTACCTACGACCTGCGAAAAGATTATCTGGCAGCGGGCTTCGGTGAGGAAGAAACCGCCGAATTCGACTCGGAAACAACCATTGCCGCCATTGACCAGACTTTGCAGGATTTAGGGTACCGAACAGATCGAATAGGGAACATCAAGAGTCTCACAAGACGACTTGCTGCCGGCCATAGTTGGGATCTGGTTTTCAATATTGCCGAAGGTCTGAGAGGATTCGGCCGTGAGGCGCAAGTCCCGGCTCTGCTTGAAGCCCACGAAATACCTTATACATTTTCCGATCCACTGGTGCTGTCCCTCACCTTGCATAAGGGTATGGCTAAGCGAGTGGTCCGAGATCTAGGCGTTCCCACGCCTGATTTCTTCCTGGTGGAGAACGAATCTGACCTAGCGTCTGTTGATCTGCCCTTTCCACTCTTCGCGAAACCGGTGGCCGAAGGTACCGGCAAGGGAGTCGATTCTGCCTCGAAAATTACCAATCGGAGAGATCTGCTATCCGTGTGCAGTCTCCTGCTTTCGAGGTACAAACAACCTGTGCTGGTTGAGACCTTTCTGCCGGGACGAGAGGTTACCGTGGGGATACTGGGAACCGGAAAGGATGCTGCGGTAATTGGCGCTATGGAAGTTGTTCTACTAGAAAATGCTGAATCTGAAGTCTACTCTTACCGGAACAAGGAGAAGTTTGAAGAATTGGTGGAGTATCGCCCGGTCGATGGCGCCTTACTAACAGAGGCAAGCAAGGTTGCCCTCCTTGCCTGGAGAGGTCTTGGCTGCCGGGATGCGGGGCGCCTCGATCTGCGGCAAGATAGGGACGGCAATCTCATGTTCATGGAGGTGAATCCTCTGGCCGGGCTGCATCCCATCCGTTCGGACCTGTGCATCATCGCAACCCAGGCGGGAATATCTTATAGCGACTTGATCCAGGCGATTGTTTCTTCGGCTTCGGCCCGCCACGGATTGAGGAGGAGAAGCTTTGAGGAGAAAAAAGGTCGGTATCGTCCACAACCAACCAGCCTCCGAAGGGCACGAAAATTGGCAAGCATCCATTGATGTTGTTGCCCAGGTGGAAGCCATTGAGGAAGCGCTCGAGGGGTTGGGGCACTCGTCGGTGAGGATTCCTTTTACCCGTGATCTCCATATTTTCACTGAGAGATTCAAGGAACAAGCGGTGGATATCGTCTTCAATCTTTGTGAAACAGTTGATGAAGCTCCCCACCTCGTCTGGCATGCAGCAGCCGTCTTTGAGCTCCTGGGCGTATCTTTTACCGGTTCTACTTCCGTCGGCCTGATGCTCAGCACGGATAAGCTTGTGAGCAAACGGCTGCTGAAAGGCAGGCAAATCAGGACACCCAAATATATAGTCTACAATGGCTCACTGGAATTCACTACCGCCCTTCTCAAATTTCCGGTGATCATCAAACCGAGGTTTGAAGATGCAAGTATCGGTATTGACCAGGACTCGATCTTCGAAAATGACCAGGAACTTAGAAAGGGACTGAAAAAGTTTTTGGACAGATTTGGCCCAGTGTTGATAGAAGAATACATCCCAGGCAGGGAATTCAACATAACTCTTTTGGGTTATCCAACTGCAAGTATACTCCCCATAGGTGAGATCGATTTTTCCGCTTTTCCCAAGAATCTTTACCCCATTGTCGGTTATCGGGCCAAATGGGATAAGGCTTCTTTCGAATACCACCATAGTCCCAGAAGGTTTCCACAAGATCTCGGCCGCTCGCTGGCAAACAAAATGCAGAGGGTGGCCCTCGAGTGTTTCCATCTCCTTATGGTGAGAGATTATGGCCGAATTGATCTGCGGGTTGATGACCAGGGCAAGATATATGTTCTCGAGGTGAACGGTAATCCGTGTCTGAGCCCTGATGCCGGCTTTGCCGCCTCGGCGCAAGAGTCGGGACTAACCTATGGGGATATGATAGGAATGATCGTTGATTTTGCCGTTCAAAGGGAAGAAGGCAGCACCCTATAATAATAAAGTCTGCCGTCTGTCAGCAGCCAAGAGCAAGGGCTTGAATCTAGCTCGACATCAATGGTCTTGAAGACATTCTGAAATTACACTGCCTGAAATTTCCGCAAATACACTTACGGGCGAAAGGGGAAAATGTTTCGAATCCGTCGGATTTACGATGACACCTTGCCTGTGGATAAAGATGCAATTGTGCAGGTTCAGCAAATCTTGCTGGAGCAATTTCCATTATTGTGGCAGGAAAAGATCAGCGAACTTCCAGAACAGCTGCGTAACCCCTTGAAATACCAATTCAGGTCCATTCTCTTTGTTGCCGAAGGAGCACGGGGTCGAGTCAAGGGCTTTGCCCTCCTTCAGCACGCCCCAGATTTACAATTTTGCTATTTGGACTTCATGGCTGCCGGCAGGCGGTTGACAGGGGGAGGAATCGGCAGCGGTCTTTATGAAAGGGTACGGGAGGAAGCCTCTGCCATTAAGACTATTGGCCTTTTCCTCGAGTGTTTGACCGATGAGCAAACATTATGCCGCGACCCGGAGCTACTAAGACAAAATATAGCCAGGCTGCGCTTTTACGAAAGGTACGGCGCCAGGCCCATTGTCAATACAGCCTATGAGCAGCCTATGGGACCAGACGATGATTGCCCGCCGTATCTCGTTTATGACAATCTCGGCAAAGACAAACCACTGCGCCGCAATAAAATGAAACGTATTGCTCGGGCGATACTCAGAAGAAAATACAGTGAGCTGTGCCCTCCAGAATATATAAAAATGGTGGTGGAGTCCTTTAAAGACGACCCGGTCCGCCTCAGATCTCCCAAATACGTAAAAGAGGAAACTCCCATCGAGGTAAGGCCTATCAGGTCCATTGAAAAGAGCATTGCCCTGGTGGTGAATGACAAACACACCATTCACCACGTCCATAATCGTGGGTATGTGGAATCACCCGTACGCATAAGGGCCATTCTGCGGGCACTAGAGGCCACCGGAATCTTTGAGATGATAAGAGTTCGGCACTTTTCTGACAAACACATCAAAGCCGTTCATGACAGCCGGTTTGTGGAATACCTGAAACGGGTGTGCAACCACCTTGAACCGGGAACATCCGTATACCCTTATGTATTCCCCATCCGAAATGTTGCCCGGCCCCCCAAGGTTTTACCGGTCAGAGCGGGTTACTACTGCATCGACACCTTCACCCCACTGAACGAGAACGCTTACCTGGCGGCCAAAAGGTCTGTTGATTGCGCTTTGACAGCGGCTAAAAAGATTCTTGAAGGGTATCGCCTCGCCTATGCTTTGGTCCGCCCACCCGGGCACCACGCCGAGCACCGCGCCTTTGGGGGATTCTGCTACTTCAATTCTGCTGCGATTGCAGCTCAGTATTTGAGTTCATACGGAAAAGTGGCAATGCTGGATCTGGATTACCACCACGGAAACGGAGCCCAGAACATTTTCTACAAACGGGCAGATGTGTTAACCATATCCATCCACGGGCATCCTCGTTTCGCCTACCCCTATTTCAGCGGCTTTGAAGATGAAAAAGGAGAGGGGCCCGGGTTGGGATACAACGTGAATGTTCCCTTGCCGGAAGCAGTGACCGGGGAAGCTTACAGGGAAGCCCTTAAGAAGGTGCTGAGGCGAATAGAGAAGTTTCAACCTCAATTTCTCCTCCTTCCCCTGGGTTATGATCCGGCCAAAGAGGATCCCACCGGTTCGTGGGGTTTGCGTGCCAGGGATTTCAGGCTTACCGGGGAAATGGTAGGCTCCCTGAGGTTGCCCACGATTGTGGTTCAGGAGGGAGGCTACAGAGTTCGCTCCCTGGGGATCAATTCCCGTAATTTTTTCAGCGGCTTGTGGTCAGGTTTCCATCTTGGCGGGGTTCAAGCCGTAAGCTCGCACCAGAGAAGTAAACACTCGTGAACTTCAAGGGAATTTCTTATCGAGAGAAGCCAATCGAATCCGATGTGGGAAGTATCCGGAAAATTGTCAGGTCTTCCGGATATTTTTCTGCCGAAGAGGTTGAAATGGCAGTGGAGTTGGTACAAGAAAATCTCTCTAAAGGAGAGTCGAGCGGCTATCATATCTTATTCGTTGAAATTAATGAGCGAGTTGTTGGCTACTCTTGCTATGGACCCATTCCGTGCACCAGAGAAAGTTACGACCTTTACTGGATTGCCGTCTTCCATGAATTTAGGGGCCGGGGAATCGGCCGGGAATTATTGGAAAGAACCGAGAAAAAAATAGGGAAAATGGGGGGTAGACGAATTTACGTGGATACTTCTTCCCGGGATCAGTACGAACCAACACGCTCATTCTACCTAGCTAACGGCTACGAGCAGGAAGCCCTCCTGAAGGATTTTTACTCTCCCGGGGATGACAAGATCATATACGTAAAACAATTATAGTGGGAACACAATGTCTTAAACCAGCTGAATAGGTCGTCACCTAAACTACTCCATGAATTCATACCAGATAAGCAATATGACTAATAACTAATATACATTGGACATTATTTTTTATTATACCGCAAGAAGTGGATCAATCGTAGATGCTATGGTTTTGAAATGTTAATAAATGAGTGAGAGGTGAAGGTCAGCAATCATCGTAGAAGAGCTCAAGCAGACACCTTTGGACAGCAGCGGCTGGAGTTGATGAAACTAAAACAACAGTCAGAATTGAGCATACTTAACCGAGCATAGCTCAGGGGTAAGAAGAATAACCAAGCCTTACGTTGTTCTGACGGTGGTGGCTTGCAACCCCTTTTCACCGAGATCTGCCACGTAGCGCACCTGCATGCCGATCTCGAGATTAGCAAATTTACCACCGAGCACGCTGTTCTTGTGGAAGTAGATCTCCTGGCCATCCGCTGCGGTCAGAAAGCCGTAACCCTTATCAGGAAACAATTTGCTCACCCGTGCAAGTGGCGATTCTTCGTGGTATTTGACCTCTCCACGTCTTTGCTTTGAATAATCCTGCAACTGGCGTCGCGCGCTATCGAAGGCGTCTCGGATGGCAACGTAAAGATCTTCGTTGAGCTCTTTTTTAACCACCAGTTCTTCGTCGGGCACCTTGATGTCTATCCGCACATTGTATAGGACTCCTTTCCGCTGGTGCCTATGAGGAGCCTCCACCACCACTCTGCATCTCATGATCTGGTCATAAAAAAGCTTCAGTTTTTCTGCTCTCTGTCGAATGGACTCTTCAATTGCTTCAGTCAATTCGATGTCCCGTCCAGTAATCTGTAAAGGAATTATCATCAGATTTCCCCCAGCTCATAAGTTGGTTAAGTTTAAGAGCGTCGAAACTTGAAATGAAACAAACGGCGCGTACAGATTAAAGCTCAGAATCTATTTCCTGATCGAGAACCTCCCTGATAGTGAAATTGTTTTTATTAAGCTTATCTATTAACAACTCGTACAGCCCAAAAAATTGCTCCAAAGTCTTTAATAGGTTAGATCCGATTTTTTCAAAACAGTTCGGACATCTCAAGTCCAGATTGTCGTCAACTTTTTTAATGAATTCAGAAGTATTAATCGTGAATGTTGAGCCGCATTCATGGCCGAGAAGAAACCATCTAGCCCCGTCTTTCTCGTTTTTCATTAGGAGCTTCCCTTTCTCATGAAACCTTTTGTCAATAGTGCCAGAGTGCTATGAGTTTGAGCCAAACCCTCTAATCTGTAAGAACGGGCTTTCTTGGCCCGCTCTTCCTCAGCCTCGGCAGACTAGAATCCTTAGGCGGTCTTAACCTCGATTTTCTTCACAGCTTCAGGAGCGGTCTTTGGCATGCTGACATTCAGAACACCGTCCTTATATGTTGCTTTAATCTTGTCTGCTCTCACTTCAGCAGGCAACTGAAGTGTCCGCGAAAATGACCCATGACTGCGCTCTACCAGGTGGAAGTTTTCTTTCTTCTCCTCGCGCTCGTGTTTGCGCTCTCCCTTAATGGTCAGCACATTTCCACTCAAAGAGATATCAATCTCTTTCGGATCCATCCCCGGCAATTCTGCCCTGACGATTATCTCCTTGTCAGTCTCTGACACGTCCACTGAAGGGGTCCATTTACCTGTCTCTGCAAAACCGCGAAACGGCAAGGCTTCAAAGAACCTGTCGAAAAGCCGATCCATCTCGCGACGCATTTGGGTGAGGCCCCAGTCCTCTCCCTTTCTCCAACGGATCAAATCTGTCATTTTAGCTTACCTCCCTTTACCAATTTGCTTTAGCTAAGTGGGTGGAACAGATAATAAATCTCCACGCAAAACCCCACCCCTTATAAAGGGTGACTATTTGGAGATAGTCTATCTTATTTATTTTACCATAGAGCATTACTCGTGCCAAAAACATAATATATTGAATTAATTGGATATTTATACTATAGATAGCCTTGAGCGGAACTAGAAGTTCCTATCTTACCGGAAGACATGAGAGTCTGCCCTTGGGGCGAAAAAATAACAATCTTATAACTTACTGTAATTCAAGGTAAATATAAAAGCGGAATTAATAATTCTCATAGTCTACATTTCAGAACCTCAAGTTCCGTTTGCTTTGAGGAAGTAAAGGGCCACCAATGCATTTTGGATGGACTATTTTCAACTTTGCAATATAATTGCCCGTCGAACAGGTTAGTTCAACAGGGAAACCTCAAAGAGTAGAAAAAGATGATTTCCGGGAGGGACGAATGAGATCTGTTCTGGTGGTTGCCAGAGAACAAGACGTTGTCCAGACCATACAGGGGTGTTTCGCCTCTGACTGCAAGGTGAACCGGGCGTTGGACAAAGATGATGCTTTGGAGATGCTGGGAACGAGGCGCTATGATCTTATCTTTCTTGATCTGGAGATATTTCAGGACTCACTAGCAGACAAGGACTATAAAACAGCCGTGGCACAGTTCCGCAATTTGCAGCCGTCTGTAGAGATTGTTGTAATGTCATCGCAAGCAATGGTCAGGGAAGCGGTAAAGGCGGTTAAGGCGGGTGCGAGCGACTATATTACTTATCCTATCGACCCCGAGGAGGTTAACCATGTAACGGAGACCATCAATGAGGCCATAATTCTTCAGTCTGAACTGGACTATTTGAGAGACCGGTTTTGGCAATCGGATTACCTGGACTTGGTCAAGACCAAGAGTCCGGCAATGCAAGAGGTCTTCGCAAAAATCCGCTCTGTAGCTCCCACCAAGAGTACGGTTTTGCTCATCGGGGAAACGGGAACGGGTAAAGGTCTTATAGCAAGACTCATTCATCAGCACAGTAACCGCCGAGATTCGCAGTTTATTAGTGTTCACTGTGGTGCCATTCCAGATACACTGCTAGAAAGCGAGTTGTTCGGCCATGAGAAAGGTGCCTTCACCGGCGCGATTCGAAAAAAGCTGGGTAAGTTTGAAATTGCTAAAGGGGGGACGATTTTTTTAGATGAAATTGGCACCATAACGCCTTCCGCTCAGATAAAGCTCTTACAGGTTTTACAGGATGGGACTTTTCAAAGGGTTGGAGGGGAGGAAACAATACAAGCCAATGTCAGAGTGATCGCTGCCACAAACATGGATCTCGCAAGAATGTGTGATGATGGCGAATTCAGAAAAGATCTTTACTACCGCTTAAATGTATTTCCAGTGCAAATACCGCCCCTGAGAGAGAGAAAAGAGGATATTCCCCATATTGCTCAGGTGATTCGAGAAAGGCTAGAAAAGTTCAATAAAAAACAAATCCGATCTATTCATAACAGGGTTATGGAAGGTTTCATGAAGTACACCTGGCCAGGGAATGTGCGGGAGCTGGAAAATTTGTTAGAACGTGCCTATATACTGGAAGAATCCACAGTTCTTACAGTAGACAGTTTTCCGGCTGAACTTCTTCCATCTCAAGACGTTTCGGCAGAAGTGGAGGTGGATTCTTCCCTTCCCTTGGCTGAGGTGAGGAGCAAGGGTGTTGAGGAGATTGAGCGGCGGTACCTGCGAGAACTCCTCGCCAGCAATCGAGGAAAAATAAAGGAGTCCGCTGAGGTCGCCGGCATAAGTACCCGGCAGCTGCACAAGCTGCTAAACAAATACCAAATAAGAAAAGAGCAATTCAAACAGCGAAATAGCTAAAGCGGAAATGGTAGTTCCGACAAGGCAAAATTCGGTCCTGGCAGTTCTTCTTTAAAAATTACATATATATTTCAAATAATTGCGCATATAACTAAACCCTAATTCATCCCAGACTCATCCTCTCCGAGACAGTGATCGGAAGCAAGAGTTCCGATCCAGAGGCTCTTATCTTCGGTTAAATCCATAAATTACAATAGCTTATCTAAATGGCACATCTGTTGCCTAGGCTCTAACTAGATCAACGGCTGAGTCGGGCACTCAACTCTGGCTGCAATCGTTAGTGAGGACCAATGGAAAATAAAGATGCCAGCACCCTTACGACTATAAGAGGACTCGTGGTTCCGGTAGACTGGGATGACAAGGGCAATGTCATTGCCACGGCCATTTCTACTCACCTGGAAGAAGAGTACCTAGTAGACCAGAACGCTTGGGGCGAGGCGTTGCTGGCTTTCCTGCGCCAAAGGGTGAAAGTAAGCGGATCTATAATAGTAAAGGAAGATGGGAAGAAGGTCATTACGGTGAAGAAATATGAACTGCTGGAAGAATGATCAATGAACAAATTTGGTCGAAGTTGCGGGAATTGTCCCGTTTTCTGTAATGCAAACAAGAAAGATTGAATAGGGAGGAAAAATGATGTTGCTGAGAAAAAAGACTCTGCTGGGTGTTCTGAGTATTTTGGCGATTGTCGCCCTGATGGGCACCATGCCACTGTTTGCGGCCACGGAAGAAGTGGAGATTGCCGGAACCGTCTTTGCCTCTGAGTGGGATGCCAACGACAATGTTACGGCTGTTGTCATTGCAACCGAGGAGGGGGAAGAAATCGCTGTAGCTAACTCGGGCAGAGGCGTGGAACTCTTGAAGCTCGAGGAGAAAAATGTAAAAGTGACCGGTTCGGTTGTCACGGATGAAGAAGGTAGGAAAACCATCAACATAACTAAATATATTATCCAGGAATAGAGCCGGAAAGCTCTTCGGGACCTTTGAGGCGGAGGGCCTGTATCAAAGGGCCTTTGAAAAAGTGAGGGGGGGATGCCCCCCTCATGAGCTTAGCCCTGGATTGTAAAGCTCCCCGAGGAATTGACCATGCACGAGAAGAGAATAATTTGTACTCAGTGTGGGAACTCCTTTGTCTTTACCGTGGCCCAACAGCAGCGTTTCAGCTCCCTCGGATTTGATGCCCCCAAGCGCTGCGAGGAATGTCGGAAAAAAAAGATTAAAGATGGCCCATCACGGCACGAGGTAAAAATGAAGTACAAGCGTCAGAAATCTAAAAACCACTCGGAGGATGTCTTTGAGCCTTAGCTATGGTTGGTAGAAGTGGATGGTTAACTCAAAGTTGACAGATGCTGTTTATTTGCCCTTCTTTTGTGCGTAAAGCAATCTTAGTTTAAATCAAAGCATTTTTGT
>JAJDNT010000063.1 GCA_022340515.1 Deltaproteobacteria bacterium | reverse complement strand
AATCCGACTCAGGCGGAAATATCGAAGTGATCACTTCATCATTCTGCTGTTCGATATTCCGTGTTTTGAATCATCTGTCGTCTGACCTCTGACTTCTGATCTCTGTCTTTTTACTCTATGCCCTATGCTCTCTGCCCTATGGCGCGAGCGCAGTGAGCCGCAACGGACAACGGACAACTAACAAAGGACATCAGTCCAATTTCTCTCTTTTTATACCGTAGTTACAGTACTGAACAATCGGACATTTGGGACATTGGGGACTGATCGGTTTGCATACTCTCTGCCCGTGCTTGACCATGAGCTCGTTGTAAAAAATGACGTATTTCTCCGGAATTACTTTCCAAAGTTCTCCTTCACTCTGTTCAGCGGTCTGGGTGGTTACTAGACCAATCCTATTGGATATTCTGTGAACGTGGGTATCCACCGGCAAGGCCTTTTTCTTGAAGCCATAAAGGAGGACACAAGACGCTGTTTTCCTACCCACGCCTGGTAGCCCCATTAGATCAGAGATAGTGTCAGGGGTGTCGCCTCCGTGTCTTTCCAGGATGATTTTGCTAATCTCTTTTATCCTCTGAGCTTTGGTATTGTAATAGTTGGCTGATCTTATTAACCGAGCGATCTCTTTCACTGGAGCTGCTGCGAGCATTTCAGGAGAAGAATAGCGGGCAAAAAGGGCCTTGGCGGCCTCATCTGTTTTTTCATCGCGGGTCCTCTGGGAGAGGACGGTTCCTATAAGTACCTGGAACGGTGTTTGACGAGTGTGCCAGTTCCAGGGGTTATTACCATAGGTACGGGTCAGAATCTCCAGGACCTTTTCTATGCGCTTATCAGTCACCTGCAATCCCTAAACAATGAGGCTCAGGGCCCAAGGCAAAAACCTAGTAGTCAGTAGCCAGTAGAAAACCAATCAAGATTCACTTCATCTGAACTGCCGTCCCTTTGAACCGCAGAATATCGAACAAGGAATTTCGAATATCGAAGTAATCACTTCATCATTCTGCGGTTTCTTGTTCTGCGGTTCGATATTCAGGAACTTAAACCCTCTGTCGTCTGACCCTATGCCCTATGCCTCTGCTCATAAAATCGGCAAGTAATTCTCAATTTCATATCGGCTCACATGGGTGCGGAAGCGGTCCCATTCTATTTTCTTGTTGTGGATGAGCTTGTTGAAAATATGATCCCCCAAGGTTTCCCGCATGAGCTGGCTTTTTTCCATCTCATGAATGGCCTCGAAAAGGCTTCCTGGCAGGGAAGTGATTCCAGCGCGCTCCCTCGCCACCTCATCCATTTCATAGATGTCTTCCTCTATGGGCTCTGGCAGTTTGTAGTTTTCCTCAACTCCTTTCAACCCTGCGGCTAACATGACGGCAAAAGCAAGATAAAGATTACAGGCAGGATCTGGCGAGCGAAACTCTATGCGGGTTGCCAGTTCCTTGCCGGGCTTATACATGGGAACCCGCACCATGGTGGAGCGGTTACGCCTAGCCCAGGCAACGTAGACTGGGGCCTCATACCCTGGAACCAGTCTTTTGTACGAGTTGACCCACTGGTTGGTCACCAGAGCCATCTCCCGGGCGTGCTCCATGATCCCGGCTATGTATGACTTGGCCAACTGGGAGAGGTGATACTTGTCGCTGGCGTCATAGAAGGCATTGACCTTACCTTTGAAAAGAGACTGATGGGTGTGCATGCCGCTACCGTTTTCACCGAAGATGGGTTTGGGCATGAAGGTGGCATAAACTCCGTGCTGTCTGGCTATCTCCTTGACTGCGATCCTGAGAGTTGCTGCTTTTTCAGCCATTTTCAACCCTGCATCGTAACGCAAGTCAATCTCGTGCTGGCTGGGGGCAACCTCGTGGTGGCTGTACTCAACGTCTATTCCCATCTCTTGAAGGGCGAAAATGGTGTCTCGCCTCAAGGTTCCACCAGTATCCAAGGGCGGAGTATCAAAATATCCCCCTTTGTCAATAATCTTCGGGGATTCGTTGCTTTCAAAATAGAAATATTCTAGTTCTGGACCGATATAGAAGGTATAGCCCTGTTCGGCTGCTTTCGCCAAGACACGTTTGAACACATACCTAGGATCTCCCTCATAGGGGCTGCCGTCAGGCTGAAGGATATCGCAAAACATGCGAGCAACCGGCCTTTCTTTAGGCCTCCAGGGGAGGAACTCGAAGGTGGCGGGATCGGGCATGGCCACCATGTCGCTCTCTTCAATCCGAGCAAAACCCTCAATGGAAGAGCCGTCAAACCCCATGCCCTCCTCAAGGGCTCCCTCTAATTCACTGGGAGTAATGGCAAAGCCTTTCAGTACGCCCAGGACATCGGTAAACCAGATCTGGATGAAACTCACAGCCCTATCTTGCACGATCTTCAATACGTCTTTTTTTGTTTTTATTTCGCTCATCTGTAACTCCCCTCCTATTCACCTAATCTAAAAATTCAAGTCCAGATAATTGCCAAATAGCCTTTCGAAGTGCTCGCCCATAGAGGCCTCGTGTTCAACGGCATCTGCTAGAACTGTGGCTGGATTCAACTCATCCATTTGGGACAACCATTCTCGGTCTCCATCCAGCCACGTACTGACATCCTGCCTTGTAGCAGCATGATTATCGAACTGGAGGCCGATGACATGTGGACTCCCCCTGAGAGAAATGGCCTCCACCTCACAGTCTGTTGAGGTTACCAGGATGTCAACCTGCTCGGGGACCGGAGCGAGCACTGCTTGGGCGTGCCATTTGAAAAGTGGAAATGTATTGGGGAGGTTTTGAAAAAGTGGGTGTTTGCGGCCGGATCCGGTCAGATGACCCTGGATGAATCCAACGCTTCGCTTGGGATTCGGTCCCACCTTCATCTCGAGGACGTCGCCGAGTAGCTGATGTCCGAGACAAAAGCCAAGATAGGGCTTGTCCGTTGCCAAGGCTTGGCGAATAGCCTCCTTTTCAGCGCGCAAGAAGGGGTATTGCCTTTCTTGGTCCACGTTAGGGCTTCCCCCCAAGACGATCAAGCCGTCGTATGGGGCCAGATTCGGTATATCCTGGTGCCATACTTCTATAATCTCCAAATGTACCCCAAGATTTCGGGCCGAGCGAAGAAGATGCACACCGGGCCCCTCCCATGACATATGCTGAAATACAACGAATCGTTTTGCCATCTCGAACTCCAAATACTCTGGGCGCAAGGCTTAAGACTCAAAGCAAAAACCTAGTAGCCAGTAGTCAGAATCCAGTAGAAAACCAATCAAGATTCATTTCATCTCAGTTGCCGCTCTTCGAACCGCAGAATATCGAACAAGGAATTTCGAATATCGAAGTGATCACTTCATCATTCTGCGGTTCCTTGTTCTGCTGTTCGACCTGCCCGCCATCGCGAGCCGCTCAGGCGAGGCGGGCGGGTATTCAGTAGTTTAAACTCTCCGTCCTCTGAACTCTATGCCCCATGCTCCATGCTCTCTGCTTCGAGCGCTTTTCCCTCTAACAGATGCTCAATGTAGGCTTTTCGCACACGTTTATTACAGCTTTCCACTTCTTCCTTGAAGCGGGAACCATTGCTTTCTATCCCGAGCATTCTTTTTGCTAAAGCGTCCAGTTCCGGCGGGTCTTTAGGTAAAGCATGAATCTGACGGTCCTCGAGGATCTGGAGGAAGTGCTCCACCCGCCGCAAAAACAGATAATCCTCCCGAAGTTGATTTGATAAGTGCGGAGAGATAATTCCAGCTTGCTCTAGTTTTTCCAGAGCTATGAGTGTATTGCCCTGGAGCAACTCCGAATGATCCGGCGCATGCAAGAGCTGTAAACCCTGAACCAGGAATTCTACATCCCGCAGCCCGCCTACTCCACTTTTGACATCGATGTCACCTGTGGGAGAAATTTTCTGAATGGCTGCCCTTCGCATCTTTTCAATGGATTGAACTACATTCTCTCTGCTCCGTCTCTGCCTGAGCATGGGAACAAGTTGTTCAATGAAATTATTCCCCAGTTCCAAGTTGCCTGCCACCGGTCTTATCTTTAAAGCTGCTTGAATTTCCCAGAGGGATGCCGCCTTGCCATAGTAATTCAAAAGCCCTGAGAGTGAATAAGAAAGTTCGCCTGCTCGGCCGTAAGGTCTAAGTCGCAGGTCGACACGATAGGCGTATCCTTCCTCTGTGTGCATGGAAAGGTCCAGGCCGACTTTTTCCATTACCCAACCGTAGATGTATTTCAACACCGGAGGATCCAACCCCAACGCTTGTGTCATACTATCGGGAACATCGAAGATACCCAGCAAGTCAATATCTGAACTATAGTTGAGTTCTCGCCCCCCCAGCTTGCCATATGCCAGGATACAGAAGCAATTATTAAAGTCGCCCAGATTACTCGGGACCTTTTTCTCCTCCTCTGATCTTGCCCACACCTCAGTCAAGGCTGCTTGGATCAGGGCTTCAGCTAATATTGAAAGTTCTAAGGTAATCTCTTGGGTGGGCACTCGGAGATACATGTCACGAGTGCCTATTCGCATAATTTCTCGTCGCCGCAAACGGCGAAGCTGATTAAGCCAACCACCATGACTCCGACTGCCTTCAGCTGCAGTTCCAAGTTCTTGTTCAATATCCTCTCGCTTCCTGATTTGATGCAAGTTTTCAGGAATTATCACCCAGTCAAGAAAACCCGGGTTTCTGATCAGGGTATCTGCCAGAAACTGACTGCCGGAGAGGATGCTGAGGAGTAGTTCAAACCGCATGGGTTGAGCTAAAAGCAGATTGTAATGGAATTCTGGGCTCGGTAGCGCCCGAATGAATCTCTCCCAGTTGTTTAGGGCCATATCAGGGTCAGGAGTCCTGGAGAGAATATCTGTTGCCAGCAGCGCCAGCTTGGCGAAGGTGTGGCGGCGTGATCCACTTCCTGCCAAATCTCGCAGATTGACGTAGGCACGGCGGGTGTCTCTGAATCCGGCAGCGGAGAGAATCTGCTGGCTGAGATCCTCTGAGATATCATCGGAGAGGACGAGATCAGCCATGGTACCGGAGGCTGGACCGGGCAGTGAAGCGCGGCCAAAATGCCTCTCCACGAAGGCCCGCACTGCCGCTGTGTGTGTTTCATAGTCGATGCGGAGTTGTTGGGAGGGCTTTAACGCATCTCCTCTCACGTAGCCCATACGTCTAGCGAGATGAGCAAATTCCACCGAATCCGTATCGGGTAGGAAGAGATCCTTGGCTGAACCTCTAAGCATGCGCATGCTGTTTATCAACCGTCTGAGAAAATCGTAAGCTGCTATCAATTGGCCGGTTTCTTCCGGATTCAATACTCCTGCCTTGGCCAAAGCGGTCAAGGCGTGATGGACTTGAGGAGTTCTCAGCTCAGGTCGTTCCTTACCATACATCACCTGCAGAATCTGTACGTCGTATTCAAGGTCAACCAACCCACCCGGACTGAACTTGGCGTTTAATCTGCCCCCCGCGGTCTTTTCCTGAAACTGTTTTTGCCTCAGTTCCCGAAGTTCCTTGAGACTTATATTGCTGGAAGCGTAGATCATTTCATCGCGAATTCTCTCCAAACGTTTTCCGAGAGCTGGATTCCCGCCGATGGTGCGTAAACGCACCAGTGCTAGACGCTCGTAAGAATGGGCTGCACCGCCCGTACCGTAGTAACTGCAAAAAGCTTCGGTGCTACTGGCCAGAGGGCCGGCACTGCCGTGAGGGCGGAGCCTGAGGTCAACGTGAAATATTCCCTCTCTTTTTGCCTGGATGAGCTGGGTGAAGTTTTTGACCATGCGCTCGAAGAATTCCGAATTCGCTATTACTTCAGGGCCAGCTGTTTCGCCGTTGTCACTGTAAACCAGAATGAATTCGATATCCGAGGCATAGCCCAGTGCTGCTCCTCCCAGTTTGCCCAACCCCAAAATGGCGTATGTGGCATCTAAACCGGCGGCTGTCTTGGGGGGACCAAATCTTGCCACCAGGTGGTCATAGGTGATTTGAGCAGCTGTGTTCACCACCTGTTCTGCCAGAGACGTCAGCCTGGCGGCCAACTGGTGAAAGTCTATCTCGGGATTGAGGATGTGATCCAGGTCTATGAGGTAGATCTCTCGGTCTTTGAATTGGTTCAGCCTAGTGCACTGTTCCTCAAGGGTGGTGGCACCCGTCAGGACTTGCTTCAGTCTCCGCGGCAGGGTTTCGGCAGGTTCACTGAATTGCTGGCCCTCCACATGAGGTTTGAGCACGGGCAAGAGCGTTTCATATTGGAGTCGGATGAAATCTTCCCATAAATAGTCACTCGTCCCTAGCAACCTTGCTAGATCCTGCAAGGTATTGGGGTTGGACAGCAGATCCAGCCATTGTGCGCTTCCGGGCAGCTGGAGGATGTCCTTGAGGAGAAACTCAAAGCGGCGCAGGGCAGTATAGGGATCCGGTGCTGTCCCGAGAAAGTAAGTAAATTGTTTCGTCAAGAGCACGGAGAGTTTGATCTGGTTCAAAGCGGCGGGGTCGTCGATTTTGTTCCCCTGTAAATCCACAAGATCAATTTGATCTTCTATGCGGCCATGGACGGTTCGAATGAGAACGTGCTCAATGGAGACTGAGTGGAGGGATAAAGCGTTGGTCAGAGCATAGAGAAAGGCAGGTGTGTCCTCGGAAACGATTTTCAGCCGGGTGAAGGGGCCGCTCTGACTGTCCACTTCTATCTGAACAGGGTAGAGCACTGGCGGTGAATCGATCTGTAAGTGAGCCAGACGTTCCACCACCATCTCGGTGACTCGGTGTTTTGCCTCGGCTGCGGAATCATTATCACCCCTTTCCAGCAGGGAAATAATATTCGCCAAACTGGTTTTGAATGCATTCTGCCAGATTTCAAAAGAGAGAGATGTCCGGATCACCCCGGAGAAGTGATCGACAATTCTGCGCCTTGCCAGGGAATCTTGAGTAGAGGGGCGGCGTGACACTCTTGTTCGCCGTCTTTTTGGAAAGGGGCGATGAGTCGAACGTTGGTAAGTAAAAACATCTCCTGAGAGAATATTGAAACCCATCCCAGCAAGAACCCCGGTTATGATCGAGAACAAACCAGGGTAATCGAAAGCAAGTACAGTGCATGCCACCCTGTCGTCTTCGCCCAATTTGAGCAATATCTCCACGGGGTTTTCAGGAGATATTCTGGCAAGACCGTTGAGGTGGCTACAGACTTGCTCGTGGTCGAAGCTGGCAAAATACTCGTCATTGAGGCGGGTGAGGTGTTCCTGCAAGAGGACTTCGTCCACTCCTGGGCAGCCGTCTTTCAGGATTGCAAGACTGGGTTTCATGGAGGAATTATTCCTCAAGGGTGTAATGGAATTAAAAATTTATTGTAGCGTCTATCTGAAAAGGTGACAAACATTGTTTAAGTAGGAGTTTTCCCAAAAACGTTTTATGACATAGACCACGGGAAGGCTACGCCACAACGCGCATGATTCGCGCCATCTATTGGCAGAGTCCCTGTTTAGTCAGCACCACATCTTCATGCAGGCCATTGCGAGGCTGAGATTCGTGAGTACAGGTTGCTCAGATGCTCGTTGTATCACAGCCTCCCCTTTAGGCCTTTGCTGATGTCTCTTCTGAGTGACCTGCCCTGTTGAATAGGGTTCCCGTGGGGAAATTCAACAGGGCTGGCGGAAGGTCTGGGCCACTTTCCGCCTAAGGCGGACTGGGGGAGCCCCTGGCCCCGTTCCGCTTAGAAGAATAATCCGCTCATTTTTGAGGAAAATTCTGTTGTTTAATAGACCAGATACAAGAAAGGGGCTCCCCGGCGGGAAGCCCCTTTCAACTGCTGAGGTCTGGAGGTCATTATAGCCCTAGATGTCGTAATACAGCGCAAACTCCCATGGGTGCGGCCGCAGGTCAATGGCCTGTACCTCTTTTGCCATTTTGTACTCGATCCAGGTTTCGATGACATCGGAGGTAAAAACGTCTCCTTTCAGTAGATATTCGTGGTCTGCTTCTAGAGCATTGAGTGACTCCCGCAGGGATCCCGGAGTTTGGGGAACCTTTGCCAACTCTTCGGGAGGCAGATCATAAATGTCTTTGTCCAGGGGTTCGCCAGGATGAATCTTGTTCTGAATGCCGTCAACCGCCGCCATGAGCATGGCGGAAAAGGCAAGATAGGGATTGCAGCTGGGATCCGGACAGCGAAATTCGAGACGTTTGGCCTTTACCGACGGTGAGTACATGGGGATACGCACTGCGGCGCTGCGGTTACGGCTGGAATAGGCCAGATTCACCGGGGCCTCGAAACCAGGAACCAACCTCTTGTAACTATTGGTTGTAGGGCTGGTGAAGGCCAATAGTGACGGGGTGTGCTTCAAGAGACCACCTATAGCATAAAGTGCCGTGTCCGACAGGCCGGCGTAGCCGTCGCCGGCGAAAAGATTCTGATCGCCCTTCCAAAGGGACAGATGCACGTGCATGCCGGTGCCGTTGTCGTTGAAGAGAGGTTTGGGCATGAAGGTGACGGTTTTGTTGTATTTTCTGGCGGTATTTTTGATAACATATTTATACTTCAACATGTTGTCCGCCATCTCAACCAGCGGGGCGAAACGCATATCGATTTCGGCCTGACCGGCTGTGGCCACCTCGTGGTGCTGCGCCTCTACCCGGATGCCGATCTTTTCCAGAGTCAGCATCATTTCGCTGCGAATATCTTGCATACTGTCCGTCGGTGGTACCGGAAAGTAGCCTTCCTTGTAACGGGGCTTGTAACCAAGGTTTGGGTTTTCCACTCTACCTGAATTCCAGCGTCCCTCTACGGAATCTATATGGTAGTAGCCTTCGTGCTCGTTTTGATCGAAACGAATGTCGTCAAAAATAAAAAATTCGGCCTCAGGCCCATAGTAGGCTATGTCGGCGATACCCGTACCCTTCAAAAAATTGGCGGCCTTGCGGGCAATGTTGCGGGGATCACGGGTGTAATCCTCACCGGTTACCGGATCGCAGATATTGCAGATCATGACCAAGGTCTTCGCGGTGAAAAAGGGATCGATAAAGGCTGTTTCAGGTACAGGCTTGACCAGCATGTCTGATTCATTGATGGCCTGCCATCCCCGGATGCTGGAACCATCGAAACCGAGACCTCCTTCAAAGGTATCCTCCTCTATTTCTCTGGGTGGTACGGAGAAATGCTGCCAAAGGCCGGGAAAGTCCATGAAACGCAGATCCACTACTTCGACCTTTTCCTTTTCCATCAAGGCCAAAATGTCCTTGGGTGTCTTTGGTGTGCTCATCTGTTGCGCTCCTCCTTTCAAGAGTTAATTTATCTGCTGACTTTCAAATCTCTCCATGAGCTGTCAGGGCTGAACATGTTGAGATGATTTTGTTTTAGAACGAGCAAGACCAGAAAGGTTGCACAGTCATTGGCGTCATATCCGCAAGAGCTATGCCAACGGATACTTTTTCCTAAAAGTTAAAGTTATCAAATGCTTATGGCTATTAATCAAATTGTGCAGTGATTAATAAAATACAATTTTGTAATTTTATATTAGACATAAAATACAAATTTGTATTTTTTAATTGAACTCTTTTTGGTGGGCAAAAAAAACTTTTCCCCAGAGATGCCTGACAAATAAAAGGGAAAAAATAAGGGCAGGTGGCCCCGCCCTTAGGTTGTTATGAGCTTGCAAGGGTGCAATTCAATTCACTAGCTTCTTAGGCCTACAGAATTCTCAGAAGAGAAAACTAATTGGTCGCCGGTGCTGTAGCAGAACTCCAGGCCCCCTCGTTGGCGCTTGAGCCTGATCCTGCAGCGAAGGTGGTGGCCGATACTATCTGGAAGTCGGGATAGGCGCGGGCACCGTGCTCACCGTAATCCAACCCCTCCAACTCTTCCTCAGGGCTGACCCTGAGACCTACGGTCAGGTCAATCAACTTAAACATCACAAAAGCGGTGGTGAAGGCCCAGACAAAGGCGGTGCCAATCCCCAGGAGCTGGACACCGATGATCTTGGCCGAGGTGCCACCGATATTGAAGATCCCGGCTGACAGGGTACCCCAGGCACCGCAGACGCCATGCACAGAGATGGCTCCCACTGGGTCGTCCACCTTGATCCTGTCGAAGAAAAGCACTGCCAGGACCACGAGGATCCCGGCGATGGCACCGATTATCAACGAGCTGAGAGGCGTAACCGTGGCGCAGGGAGATGTAATGGCCACCAGGCCGGCCAGGGCGCCATTTAGGCTCATGCCCACATCGAACTTCTTGAACCTGAGCCAGGAGGTAACCATTGCCAATATGCAACCGGCAGCCGCTGCCAGGTTGGTGTTGACGAAAATCATCGCGATGTCCTTGTTTGCAGCTGTGGTAGAACCGGGGTTGAACCCAAACCAGCCGAGCCAGAGAATAAAGACGCCCAGGGCGGCCAGGGGAAGGTTGTGCCCGGGGATTGCTCTGACTTTTCCGTCCTTGGTGTATTTGCCGATCCGGGGACCGAGTACTATGGCACCGGCCAATGCTACCCAACCTCCAATGGAGTGAACTACGGTTGAGCCGGCAAAGTCGATAAAGCCCAACCCTTCCAGCCAGCCGCCTCCATGAAAGAGGCCGCCCCAAGCCCAGCTGCCGAATATGGGGTAGATCAAACCGCTGACCACGGCGCTGTAAATGAGATAAGATATGAATTTGGTTCGCTCAGCCATTGCCCCGGAAACAATGGTGGCGGCGGTGGCGGCAAAAACCACTTGAAACATCCAGAAGGCCAGGACCCAGGGATCACCACCAGGGGAAAAATCGCTGAGGAAAAAGCCGGAAGTCCCAAACCAGCCAGTTGTGGTGGCACCGAACATCAGGCCAAAACCGACGGCCCAATAGAAAATGGACCCCATAGAAAAATCCATCAGATTCTTCATCAGAATATTTACCGCATTCTTGGCCCGGGTAAACCCGGTCTCCACCATGGCGAAGCCCGCTTGCATGAAAAACACGAGAGCTGCGGCCACCAGGGTCCAGACGTAATCGGCATTGGTCTGTACCGCCTTGATGGCGTCGGCGTTACCGGTAATGGTGGGGACTTCATCTGCGCCCCAGGCCAGTAGGGGAAGCAACAAAAGGATTCCTATTAACAAAGGGATTTTTCGTAGTATCTTTTTCATTTTTATTCCTCCGAAATCTAACCTTCTTTATGAGTATTAATAGAAGAGAACACAGAGCCTCTAATGGGAAATATTAAATTGCCTTTCTACCCTCTTCTCCGGTCCGAATGCGATATGCATTCTCGATGGAACGGACAAAGACTTTTCCGTCACCAATCTGACCAGTTTTGGCCTGAGCCAAAATGACCTTGATCACTTTGTCCACCATGTTGCCGTCAACCACGACCTCCACCTTGATCTTAGGAACGAAATCAACCGTGTATTCGGCACCACGATAAATTTCCGAATGGCCCTTCTGGCGCCCGAAACCCTTTACCTCGCTAACGGTCATGCCGCTAATCCCAAGCTCGGCGAGACCTTCTTTGACCTCCTCGAGCTTAAAGGGTTTGATGATGGCTTCGATTTTCTTCATTTCAAACCTCCTTTAAAAAGTTTGGCGCCACATATCTCAAGAGTCATGCCAACAGAAGAATAATCCCATAATAACTCTATAAATATCTAATATTACTGAAATAAAATAGTATAGAGGGTGACGGATCCAGGAAATTAATTTTGGCATAAAAATACAATTTTGTTCTATAAGTTACTAGAAAAGACAATAATGTATTTTACGGTGGAATTGACTATGCGGGCATACTGACCTGGGGGGATCTCATTCCTGAGTTGCTCTCAAGACTTCCTTTATGGCGGCCTTGATGGCCTCGACTTGCTGGGAATCTGTCACTTTTTGACCTTCAAAATCGCGGAGGTAGAATATGTCAAGTACCTGGTCGACCTTGGTGGCAATCTTGGCGACCCAAACATCCAGATTGCACCTGAACAAGGCATCAGTGATCCGGTAGAGAAGCCCAGGGAAATCGTAGGTGTAGACTTCAATGATGGTGAAAAAGTCAGAGCCACTATTGTCCACGATAACTTTGTCTGGTCGTGAGGTCGTGGTTTTGATCGCGGACTGGTAAGTTCGCAGCTTTTCATCCAGGACCAGGCCAAGATCCAGATCCCCACTGAGGGCCGAGTGTAAATTCTTTCGGACTCTGGTCCAGACTTCATCCTCAAAAAGGGTGTCAGGTGGGGCCTTGACCTTGAAAATGTCAAGAGCAACGCGATTGCGCCAGGTATATATCTGAGCATCTAGAATGTCCAGGTTATTGAGGGTGAAGACTCCGGATATCTTGGAGAAAAGACCCGGGCGGTCCTGGGCACAAACTGTCACGGTTCGGTAGTTGGTTCCGGGAACGATTTGGGCCTCCAGCACCGCAGGTGAGGCCCCGAGTCTTTGGTAGAGTTCTATGTGGCGAAGGATATCTTTCACCGGGGTGTAAAGGATATAGCGGGGAGACATCTGCTCGAAGAGTGACTCCAAATCTTCGAGGGGTATGGAAAGTGATTCCTGAAATATTTCCTTCCTCTTCTTCTCAAAAATGTCTACGGTCGCAGGCGTTGCCAGCTCCCCTTTTTTCAGGATGTGATAGACCTTGAAGAAGAGTTCCTTAAGGAGGGCAGCGATCCAATCATTCCAGGCCTTGGGTCCTGTGGCTTTGGAGTCGGCCACGGTGAGGAGATAAAGCATCTTGAGCTCCTCCGTATTCCGGAATTTGCTGGCACACTGAATCACTGCCTTCTCATCATTAAGGTCTCTCTGGGTGGCGGTTTTGGTTAACAGCAGGTGCTCGCCGACCAAAAAAGATATGGTGTCAATGTCACTGTCAGCAAAGTTCATCCGCTGGAATGCCCGACGGACGATGTCGGCGCCATGGGTGGAATGATCTTTACCCTCAGTGCCTTTTCCTACATCGTGCAGGAGTACAGCCCAGTGGAGAAGCTCGGGACGGCTCACCTCCTTGAAGAGCTGAGCGTAAAACGCATCCTGAGGGTTCGGGTCAGGCTTGCCGAACTCCTTCAATAGCTGGACTGCATGCAAGAGATGCTTGTCCACCGGATAGACGTGATACTCGTCGTACTGAATGAGGTTGACCACATTTTTCATTTCTGGGATTAGCGCCAGCAGGATTCCTGTGGTCAACATCTCGTCCAGAGCATCTAGAGGCTGGATAGGCGCCAGTAAGATGCGTTGCAGCAATTGAATGACACCAGGGGACTGCCTGAACTCTCTATCTACTAGGTAGAGAAATTCTTTTACCAACCGCCTTGCTTCAACACTCAAGGGGAGTCCAAGCTTGGCACTCTGCTCGAATATCTTCAGCAGTATTTGGGGATTTTCCAGGATGGCCTCTGAAGACTCAAAATTCAGGGACTCCTGGCCCACCACTATGCCGCCGAAGCTCGACCGGTGCCTGGGTACTCCCCTGGTGGCCTTGTATTTTCTGGACACAAGTTTGCTGAGCAGCAAAAGGTGTTGCTGCTTTAAAAACTCCATATGGCCGTGCAAGTTTCCCAGAAAAAGTTCTACCGCCTGCTGGCCGTTCCGATTCTTGAAGCGCAAGGCTTCGGCCACCTTGATCTGGTATTCGAAGTAGAGTTGGTCGCACTTTCTGCCGCTGATGTGGTGGAGCCAGTTTCTTACCTCCAGAATGAATAAAACTGCCTCGGCCAGGGTCTGAAATTCGTCGTGTGAGAGGTGGCCAAGATATTCCAGGTCTCGCGGTTCCTTGAGCTGATATTTGGCCCAACCCAGCCAGAGCATGGCGTGATAGTCTCGCAAGCCACCAAGACCCTCTTTTAAGTTGGGCTCCAGGAGATGGGTAGAATCGCCGAAACGGTTATGGCGATCCTCATTTTTTTCCAGCAGCCATTGAATGAAATCCTTACCGTTCTTATGCCGGATCTTCCGACGCATTAGTTCTGTAAGCTCTGAATAAAGCGAGGAGATACCACACAGAAACCGGGCATCCACCAGCGAGGTAAGCACTTCGAAATCCTGGGATGCCAGACTCAAACATTCTTTAATGGTGCGGGTGGAGTAGCTCACCTCAAGACCGGTGTCCCACAGGGGATAGAAAATCTCTTGGACGAGGCCTGCGGCCTCGTTTGGGATCTTCTTCCCGAAGAGAAGGAGCACATCAATATCGGAGTGCACACACTGCTCTTTTCTGCCGTAGCCCCCGAGGGCGAGGATGGCATAAGGATTCTTCTCAATACCCATGCGAGGACCGGCGGAACTTTGCGCGAAGCTCTCACGGAAATAGTCGTCAAGAATTTGGGCATGGAGAGAGAGAAAATGCGGTTCATTGCCCCTCAGAAAACGAGCAAGTAGCTCCTCTTTTCTTTTCTGTAGTTGGCTAACCGGAGAATCCATAGGATTCGTGGTGGCAACGCGGGTTGAACCACTCACAACGAAAGACCTCGGATTAAATTTAGTTTTTCATTCAAATTAATAAGGTAATGACGCTGAGAACGGGCAATGAAGGATAGTCAATAGCCAATGACCGATAATCAATAACCAATGGCTAGATAGCCTCTTTGCCCTTCTCCCCGGTCCTGATGCGGACTACTTCTTCCAGGGAGCTTACAAAGATCTTGCCGTCACCAATTTGGCCGGTCTTGGCCCGCTGTTCAATTACCTCAACAACTTTAGCGACGAGTTCCGCGGGGACAACCACTTCCAGTTTGATTTTGGGGACGAAATCCACTCTGTATTCCGCACCTCGGTAGATCTCAGTGTGACCTTTCTGGCGTCCGAAGCCTTTGACTTCGGTAACCGTCATCCCCTTGACATCTATCTCCATCAGGCCTTCCTTGACCTCGTCCAACTTGAATGGTTTGATAATTGCTTCGATCTTTCTCATTTTTATCCTCCAACCTGAGTTGCTTTGCCGGTCTGAGAGATTGTATTGAAGTACTTTGCTAAGGGCAATACTAGAAACTGTACCCTGCCTCACTATGCTGGGTCACATCCAACCCCCTTATCTCCTCTTCCTCTGAGACTTTCAACCCCATAATCAAATCAAGAACCTTAAGAATGGCGAGGGTCATGGTAAAGGTAAACAGGCAAGTAACGATAACAGATAAAAACTGAATCCATAGTTGTCCCGGGTTACCGAAAAAAAGACCGTTGGCACCGTCAGCATTCACCACGGTGCTGGCAAAGAGCCCGGTGGCAAGAGCACCCCAGGTACCCCCGACACCATGGATTCCCACCACATCAAGGGAATCATCATAACCCAGTTTGGCTTTGGCCATCACAGCTCCATAGCAGAGCACCCCAGCGAGTCCTCCGATGATCAAGGCTGAAACCGGGCTCACAAATCCTGCTGCCGGCGTGATGGCCACCAGCCCGGCCACGGCACCACTGGCTGCACCCAGGGTGGTTGGCTTACCGTGATGGATCCACTCAGCGAACATCCAACCCAAGGAGGCGGTTGCTGCCGCCACGTGCGTGTTAACAAAGGCTGCGGCTGCCAGGCCGTTACTGCCAAGGGCGCTGCCGGCATTAAAGCCAAACCAGCCGAACCACAAAATGGCCGTGCCGGTGAGGGTCATGGGAAGGTTATGGGGGATGAACTGTTCTTTGCCGTAACCCTTTCTTTTGGAAATGATGAGAACCGCGGCAAGCGCCGAAGCTCCTGAACTGATATGGACCACGGTGCCACCGGCGAAGTCGAGAGCTCCCAAATTTGCCAACCAGCCACCGGAACCCCAAACCCAGTGCGCCAATGGAGAATACACCAGGGTAGACCACAGGGCAATGAAGACCAGAAGAGTACTGAATTTCATTCTTTCGGCAAAGGCACCGGTTATAAGAGCCGGTGTAATTATGGCAAACATGCCCTGGAAGATCATAAAGGCTTGGTGGGGAATGGTGGAGGCATAATTTGGGCTGGGCGAAAGGCCCACATCCATCAGACCGAACCATGAGAGGTTGCCCACTACGCCTCCTACATCAGGACCGAAGGAGAGAGAGTAGCCCCACAAGACCCAGATGACCGTGACCAGGCCGATGATTGTCAAGCTTTGCATGATGGTGGCCAGAACGTTCTTGGTCCTAACCATTCCCCCATAAAAGAGGGCCAAGCCGGGAGTCATGAACATGACCAGGGCCGAACTGACGAGAACAAAAGCTGTGTCTCCCGCATTTATCATTTGCATCCTCCTCGATTAAATATTTCAGTAGGGACTCACATTGAATCCCGCGGGAGACAAGAGCAACGGCTGTGCCACTCGGATTGTAAGAGCAAAAATAACAGTTATCTTAATAAGATAGATGCATAAATAGTCTTTTGCTGCTGCTCTGAAGACGACAAAATTGTAGGAAATGTAATAATAGGTGTGATTTTAGGCGGTTGTGAACGTGGAAGAGATCAGGCGGTTGGAGGTTGAAGGAGCGCTTTGCTCGAGGCTGGAGGCAAAGGTAAACGCTGGATCCTTCCAACATTCCGGCTGAAAAGCCATGCGCTCTGCGACAATTCATTCCACATCACTAAGAAAGGACTCGTCAACGATATTGGCGGTAATCGATTCCGTATCTCTTGGCCTTGTAAGTAAATTTTCGCACCGTTGTCTGGAGAAGCTCAGCTGCCAGTGCCATGTTGCCGCGGGTGTTTTTCAGGGCATCGATGATCATCTCCCGTTCAAGACTTGCAATTGCCTCCTCGAGTGAGTGGGCTGGGACAGTGTCTGACTGCTCACCGGTTTGCAGAGTTGGGGGGAGGTGATAGCTGCGAACCACCCCTCCCTCACATAACAGCACGGCCCGCTCGATGCAATTTTCCAACTCCCGCACATTGCCGGGCCAGTGGTACTGCATGAGCATGTCGATGGCGGGAGTAGAGAAACGCCTGATGTCCTTGCTGTTTTCCCTGGCGTAGTTTTCCAAGAAGTGGTCGGCCAATAGCAAAATGTCGGTCTTGCGCTCTCGCAGCGGCGGCAGGTAGATGGGAAAGACATTTAATCGATAGTAGAGGTCACCCCGGAAGGTCTCATCCTCCACTGCCTGCTCGAGGTTCTTGCTGGTTGCCGCGATTATGCGCACATCTACTTTGATGGTTTGCGTACCGCCAACCCGCTCGAACTCCTTTTCTTGTAAAACCCTCAAGAGATTTGCTTGAACGTCGAGGCCGATGGAGCCGATTTCATCAAGAAAAATTGTTCCCTTGTTTGCCAGTTCGAATTTACCCCTTTTCTGTTTGATTGCCCCGGTGAAGGCTCCCTTCTCATGACCAAAAAGCTCGCTTTCGATCAAGGTCGAGGGGAGAGCGGCGCAATTTACCTTGATAAAAGTGTTTTTGGCTCTGGGGCTGTTATAATGAATGGCATTGGCCACCAGTTCCTTCCCCGTCCCACTCTCACCCCGGAGCAACACAGTGGCATTGCTGCGGCAAACCTGGGAGATCATCTGAAATACTTCCCGCATTTTGTTACTGTTGCCAATAATGTTGGTGATGCGGTGTTTGCTGGCGAGCTGTTCCTGCAATCGCAGGTTTTCCTGGTGTAAAGCCTCCTTTTCTACCTGCAGAGTCTCGAGATTAATTACCCACTGGGCCAACATGGTGGCTATCACGGTGAGGAGTCTCTCGCTGGCCTTGAGATCAACGGTGTCATCATAAGGAAGGTCCACACTCAGGGAACCCACGACTTGTTGACCCTTCTTAATGGGCACGCAGATAAAGGAGATCTCTTCCTGGGTCTGCCGCCTTGAGGCAGTGCGGTTGAGAAATGAGGGTTCTTCACTAATCTTCGGAACAACCAAACTTTTGCCCTGCTGAATAACCCGTCCGGTGATTCCCTCCCCGGGTTTGTACCTGCCCTTTTGCATGGCACTTTTGGAGAGCCCGTGGGCTACCTCAATTTGTATCTCGTCTCGCAAAGGATTGAGTATGGTGATGGTTCCTCGCCTCATTCCCAGCGATCTAGACAATATATCGAGAACTGCGTAAAGAGACTTTCTCAGGTCAATGGTTTCGGTTAAGACCTTGGCAATCTCGTAAAGGTAGGTGGTTTCCTCTATCTTCTTCAATCTTTCATTCCTTTCTGACATTTATGTGTGGATCATTAACGAATAACACAAAATTGTAATTTTGCAAAGAGGCATAGAGCATAGGGCATAGAGTCAGAAGTCAGTAGTCGGAGATCAGAGGACAGACTGCAGAGGGTTTAAAGTACTGAATACCCGCCCGCCTCGCCTGAGCGGCTCGCGATGGCGGGCAGGTCGAACAGCAGAACAAGGAACCGCAGAATGATGAAGTGATCACTTCGATATTCGAAATTCCTTCTTCGACATTCTGCGGTTCAGAGAGCCGGTAGCTCAGATGAAGTCAATTTGGGTTGCTTTTCTTCTGGATTCTGGATTCTGACTCCTAAATCCTCGCTTTCAAATTCGCAATTCGCAATTCGAATTTCGAAATTTAAACTCCATGCTCCATGCCCCATGCTCTATGCCTTATTGACAAAAAGTGGCGTCGCCATTAGACTCAACCAAATCTTCATCCTGATAGTTTTATGACAGGGGCTGAATGCTGATCGCTGACCGCTGATAGCTAGCCCGGATATTTCATGAAATATCCGGGTTTAGGAGGGTTGGATTGAAACCACAAAATAGATGGCGAATAGTAGGCTTGACCTTAATTTTAGCTTTCATGTTTGGTGGTTGCGCCACCGATAGGGCTTTCAGGGAAAGACAGTCAAGAAATTTCCGTGACCGCGGGGAGGTATACCTTGCGGGAAACCAGACTAGTAAAGCTTTGGAGCAGTTTCTCAAGGCTCTCGAAATATACTCTGATGACCCCTATCTTCACTACGACCTGGCCTTGACCTACGACATGAAAGGGGATCTTGATAAAACGGAATATCACCTAAAAGAAGCAATTGATTTGAAGTCGGACTATTCAGACGCATACAATTATCTCGGCTTTGTTTATTTTCGTCAGGGCAGGGTGAATGAGGCCATTGAGGCATACAAAAAAGCCCTGGACAATTTACTCTACCTCAACCCTCAAGACGCCCACCTGAACCTCGGAGTTGCCTATCTGAGTCTCAAGCAATACCAGAAGGCAAAGGTGCATTTGGAAGAGGCCATAAGACTCGTACCAGACTTTGCCGCTGCCTATAATAGTTTGGGAAAAACATATGAGGGGCTGCGGCAATACGATAAGGCCCGAACTTCCTATGAGAAGGCAGTGGAGTTCAACCCAGATTACGTTGAGGCCTATCTCAATCTGGGAAAACTTCTCTATAGGAGTGGGGAAAGGCAGAAGGCCATTGCAGCTTTCGACAAGGTGATGAGACTGGATCCTAGATCCGACAGAGCCGAGGAGGCACTGCGCTACCTGAGAGCCCTGGGGAAATAAATCAGACGACAGAGGACAGACGACAGAGGGTTAAAAAGACTGAATATCGAACCGCAGAACAAGGAACCGCAGAATGATGAAGTTTTCACTTCGATATTCGAAATTCCTTGTTCGATATTCTGCGGTTCAAAAAGACGGCAGCTCAGATGAAGTGAATCAGAATTGGTTTTCTACTGGATTCTGGTTACTGACTACTGGCTACTACGCTACTCCAAATAAAAAACCCCAACGTGCAATGAACGTCGGGGTTTTTTGGTGCTATCTGAATTATCAGCGGCTGGTCATTTTCTGCTCGGCCACTATGGATGGGCTCAAGAAGATGAGAAGTTCTGTTTTCTGTTCTACGATCTGACGGTTTTTGAATAGCCAACCCAAAAGGGGTATTCTCCACAGAAATGGAACACGATCTTCTGCCCAAGAGCTGTCCTGAATTACTATGCCGCCGATAACAATGGTGTCCCCGTCATTTACCAGGAGTTCGGTCTGAGCCTCCTGAGTTCGAATAGCAGGCACATCTTGTACGGTTCTGCTGAAGTCAGCTTCATCCTTCTTGGCCAGTACCTCCATCCTTACCTTGCCGTCCGGGGTTATGTGCGGGGTT
>JAJDNT010000062.1 GCA_022340515.1 Deltaproteobacteria bacterium | reverse complement strand
CTCCTCAAAGCGCTCAGCCTTATAAGCCAAGACTCCAAGGTTTCCCATGGCGAGAGACTCTTCCTTTCCGCTTTGCAACAACTTGTTTAGCTCCAGTGCTTTTTGCAGGTGTTCACCGGCCTCCAAATAGTGGTCCTGGGCTAGAGCCACAGCCCCCAAGTTATTATGGGCCCGAACCATCTCTGCCACGTTATCCACTAAACGACTAGCCTCTAAGGCCTGATAAAAGCTCCGTTCAGCCTTGGTAAAACACCCCTGGCGAAACCAGAAACTTCCCTCACTGGCCAGCCCTCTCACCTCTGCTAGACGGGGTGGCAGTTGATTTTTCCGGCTGCCGCCACAGCTTATTAGCAGTAAAATGAGAAAACCCCCAAGTCCCAGAAGAAATATCTTGATTACCGTGGGGCAAGCTTTCTGGCTGGTATCAATAAACATCCGTCTTAATCTCCCCTAATTTCAAGGCCGTGGCTTTCCGACTCAGGAGAGGGAGGCAAATTTGGACGGATGAGGAAATTCTCTTTTACTGATTGCAAGATTAGATTTACTTCCCGCATCCCCTCTCTCGCCTGAGTACTTATTTCGGGAACTTCGATCATGGCCTTTTCTGTGAGAGCGCTCACCCTGAGCAACCTATCCAAGAGATCCTGAACCTTGTCCACCATCTCCGGAGCTTCCCGAGTGGCCTTCTCCACATTCTTGGAGCCCTCCTCGATATTTGCCCCTGCTCGGACAAGATAGTCGGCCGTCTCCTGAAGGGTCGCCACAAATCTATCAATGGCTTCCAAGTCAGCCACCAACTGCCGGTGGGCTTCATCACTCTTTAGAAGTCTACCGAGTGAACCCTCACCGGCCTCAACAGTTCCTACAATCTGAGCAAGGTTCTCCAAAATTTTACCGATGTTTTCCAGTTTCTCTCCAACCTCATATTCTTCCAGATACTCCATCAACTTCTTTTTTTCTTTTGTAGGGATTTCACCTCCTGGAGGAATGGCGGCTGCAATTGTGGTGCCCGGATTTATGTTGATGTACTCGCTGCCAATCACTGTCGGGCTCTCTACGGTGGCCACACTGTTGGTTCTAATCCTGGGGGCATAGTCAGCCAAGACTCTGATCTTTACTCTGGCCTGGTTGCTCTCAGATAGTGCCACCTCCACCACACTTCCTATATCAGTTCCCAACAGCTTCACCCTCGAGCCTGAAACAAGGTTGTAGCCTTCCTCAAAGGTTGTGTAGAAGACAACATGTTTACGAAACCAGTTCTTACCACGGCCCACCACAGCCACGGTAAATAGAAAAATCAACAGGGTCAAAAGAATAAAAGCCCCGGTCATCCTTTCCATGGTACTGTACTGTAGTCTCATCCGTTTCTCCATTCTCTGGACAAGCTAGCACCTCGTCGTCTCATGGATTCCCGGTAAATCGAGGGATCGAATTGGCCCGCCTCAAAACGTCGACATCGACCCTGGTCAAATACCATTACCCAGTCGCCCCAACGATTGACGACCTCGGGTATCATGCTAGCCACTAGAAAGCCACAGCCATCTTCCATGCTACAGGTTTTGAACACCTCCAACAAGAAACTGTAGACCCTTTCTCCCAAGTCCAAAGAGGGGTGTTCCAGCAAGAAAAGTTGAGGTTTTTTAACCAGTTCCCTAGCGTAAACTGCCAAGCGCCTTTGCTCGAAAGTGAGCTCGGCTGGCCGCAAAAATCTGTACTCAAAAAGCTCGAACTGTTTCAGTACCTCGGTTATTCTCTCGTAGGCCTGCTCCCGACTCAATTCCTCGTGGTATTGAATACCAAGGCTGATGTTGTCGAGTATGGTCATGTTGCTGATTAGAGATGTCTCCCGATGAACGAAGCCAATACGCCTGCGCACCTGAGGCAGCCATTTATCGTCCGAATATTCTGGGCTGCGGCCAAACCACGAAATCGACCCATTCGTTGGCTTAAACAGAGTGGCACAGATCTTTAGCAAAATATTGGCACAGCGGTGAGGCTCAGCCAGCAACACCCCTCGCTGCCCCCACTCCAAGCGAAATGAAACCTCAGCGAAGAGGCAATTGCCGTTCGCTTCACAGTACTCAAGGTTTTCAGCGGAAATAAGCGGCTCTCTCACAGTCAAACTTCCCAATTCTTTTGCAATGCACGGCCCTCATAGGTAAAACAGTGCCGAAATCAAAACATTAAAGAATATGCAGAGAATGAAGCAATCCACCATGGCTCGGGACACCTGGGGTGGAATATTGGTTATGGCGTCGCCCGTCCTGAATCCATGAAACATGCAGACCAAGGCTATAGTTAAGCCAAACATCAGTGCTTTCACCGAGCCCACAATTATATCTATACCATCCACTTCTCGGGCCAGATCAGAAAAAAGCGCCCAGAATGGAAGATCAACCAGTGCCCAAGCTGAGACGAATCCGCCAAAGATGCTCACCACGTTAAAAAACACTACGAGGCTAATTACGGCCACGGTAACGCCCACCAGCCTGGGTATTGCCAAAAAATGCAGCGGATCTATACCCTGCATCTCGATGCTCTCAATCTCTCCGAGAACCGTCATATACCCCATCTCAATTGCTATGGCCGAGCCGGACCTAAGAATAACAACGACCGCAGTTAGCAGCGGCCCCACCTCGCGAATTATTACAACGGTCAGTAGAGAAGCCAAGACATCACGGCTCCCTACTCGCGTAAGTTGAGCGATTCCCTGAATTACAACCAGCCCGCCAACCAGCAGGGCGATAATGCAAATCAGCTCAAGGGACTGGACCCCGGTAAAATAGATTTGCTGGATAAAGGTCCGAGCCATGAGCCGCTGACCCGTTTGCCGGTAACGCAAAGCCGTCTTGAGGCAAACCACAAAAAAACCTAAAATCGCTCCAAGGCGACTCAGCTTTTGAGTAATCCATCGGCCACAAAAACCGGTCACCATATACAAGTAATGTCCCGCTGCCATCTCTATCCTAGATCGCGCAAAGCGCTTAGCACCTAAGACTAGGATTTTATCTCACCAGGTTTATGTGCTCGCACTGGGCTGCATTAAACACTAACCACATCTGCCAATATCAAAACTGTTGATAAAAATAAATGTTTTATGCACAACCCGTGCCTCGTAGTATATATTTCTTTATTGACCACGGACAGCTGACCATCACCTCAGCGCCCGGATGATCTCTCGACAGAAAGCGGGCAAATCGTCGGGTTTCCTGGAAGTGATCAAATTACCATCTACAACCACCTCCGCATCCTCATATTTCGCCCCGGCATGAACCAAGTCATCACGGATGGCGAAAAATCCGGTTACTTTCTTGCCCTTGACGATGTCAGCCGAGGTTAGCATCCAACCAGCGTGACAGATAGCGGCAACAACTTTTCCTTGCTCAAAGCTGTCGCGGACCAGTCTGACTGTATCCTTATACCGCCGCATGAGGTCGGGAGCATATCCGCCAGGGATGATTATTCCATCATAGTCGCTCACATCAACATCTCTGGCAGCCGCATCCGAGGTAACCGGATAGCCGGTCTTGCTTTTGTAAGTTACCCCAGCCTCGGTACCTACAGTTGTGACCTCAGCGCCCTCCTCTCTCATCCTCAGCAAGGGATACCACACTTCAAGTTCCTGATAGAGATCCTCCACCAAGACGATTATCTTCTTTCCCTGAAGCTTCATCAAAATCCTCCTTGTAGCGTGGGTACTCCATAAATCAATATTTTCTCTTCCCCACTTGGGGTTGAATCTTATTTTCTTTAATAAGACGCATCTTTAGCTTTCAAAAGCAAGTAGGGAGAAACCTAACAAAAGGGGTTACCTCAGTCAAGCAGGAGGTAATGGTAAGCGGAAAGCGGTAAGCTGTGAACGGTAAACCGAGACACGGGGTGTGGAGTTTTTTTGTTTTTAAAGTCTATGCCCTATGCTCTATGCCCTTTGCGATAAATCCTTGACAATTGGTAGCCGATTTCCTATAAGCAAACCTGTCTTACCCTTGTGCGCCCGTAGCTCAGCCCGGATAGAGCGTCGGACTTCGAATCCGCAGGTCAGAGGTTCGAATCCTCTCGGGCGCGCCACTTTTTTAGGCGTCTGGCTACTAGAGTATCGGGCCGTTAGCTCAACTAGGCAGAGCAACTGACTCTTAATCAGTAGGTTATTGGTTCGATTCCAATACGGCCCACCAGTTAAACTTCCCGCCAGGGGATTTGGGGATGACTCCCAAATCCCCTGGTCTTATAGAGGAGCTAGGGCACCACAAATTGTATAGATGAGCCCTTTGCCCCCCCTGCCTCAGCTGAAGACGCTGTAGCCTCTTGTTTACTGACTTCTTTTGTCTTGGAACTGGCCTTCTTTTGCGAGACGGAAGAGAGCACAAACTCGCGGGGCATCTTTTTTGTGGTTTTCAGAAGTTGGCGAGGGATTTTGACTTTCAGACCGGCAAACATATTGTTCGGCTCCGCCCAGGGGTTAACCTCTGCCAGCGCTTTCCAATTTCTCCAATCACCAGTGTACCATTTGGCGATCAGCGAGAGTGTTTCCCCTTCCCATCGAACCTGGTGGAAAAAAGGTAAATTTTCATCTGAGTCCGTGGTCTCCCCAACCGTTATTACCTTCTTGGTCTCCATGGATTTGTCTGCGGCCTGAGGGCTTTTCTTCACCCCGGCGCAGCCACTGCATACCCAAAGAAAGGCTACCAGTAGCAACCACCTGGCTTTGGTTTCTAATCTATAGCATCTCATTGGCTTCCTCCCCCTGGCTTTTGGACAAGCCTAATTGTGATCTTGCCACACCCCGAGTGCTGGCCTGCCTGTTTCGGGCTCTAGATGCACAATTGTGCATCCAACTAAGATGGATAAGAACCTATTTGCCGCAGCATTCGAGTCCCCAACCGCTGCGTCAGCGCAGGCCACAATGGATTCTTAACTCCTTCAGCGCCGAGGAAAAATAGGATTTACAACAAGTTCATCTATGACGCTTTGGTTTCGACTAGTAGGTGTGCAGATTTTGTGCCATCCATTTACTATCCTCTGGCTACTAAGTACTGACCACTTGTCCCAATGACTTGACAGTTAATAAACATCCGGGCTAGGCTTTACCGCTCACCCGGTTGGGAAAATTGAATGAGTTTATGAGATTCTTTTTATCCGTTATGTGAGGAGCAACACTATATGGGTTGGTTTGGAAAGATAGTTGGAGGCACGCTGGGATTTGCCCTAGGAGGTCCTCTGGGGGCAATTGCCGGAGTTGCTCTGGGTCACACCTTCGATGCAAACGATAAGCAATACGCCCGGGAACGACTTTCATACCACGAAGAGTCCCAGATGACCTTCTTCGTTGCCACCTTTTCAATGCTGGCAAAAGTCGCTAGCGCGGACGGTCGCATTTCACCGGAGGAAATACATACCGTTGAACATTTTATGGTCAACGAGCTAAATCTTAATCCTGAGAGCCAGAGATTTGCCGTGGAGATCTTTGAGACCGCGATCAATTCTCCCATGACATTTGAGGATTTTGCCGGCCAGTTCTACCTTCAGTTCCGAAACCAGCCTCGACTCCTGGATTTGATGATAGATGTATTACTCAGGCTCTCTGTGGCCGACGGTACCCTGAGCGAAAGTGAAGAAAAACTCATAAGTTCTGCTGCCAGGATATTCCATTTCACTGAGCAAAAATATAGTGAACTCAAGTCCAGATATGCCCTCGACTTCGAGAAGTACTACGCTATCTTGGGGACCAACAGTAGGGCATCCGATGATGAGATAAAGCGACAGTACAGAAAACTGGTCAAGGAATATCACCCCGACAAAATAGCTTCGAAAGGTTTGCCGGAAGAGTTTACCAAGTTAGCCAATGACAAGTTCCGTGAGATCCAGGCTGCATATGATGCGGTAAGACAGGAACGAGGCCTGTAGCCAGCTTGCAGCTGACAGTTGGCAGCCGGCAGCCGTATAAGGTTCCAAGTTCAAAGTTTTTCGACTAATTTTGGTGGCTATTCGTTTCAAACTTGAGACTTGAAACTTGGAACTAGACTCTTTGCTCCATGCTACGCTAGGGCCGCGAGCCCCGGCAAGGTTTTTCCTTCCAGAAACTCCAGTGACGCCCCTCCACCGGTGGAAATATGCGAGATGGCTTCGGCCTGTCCTGATCGTTTTACTGCTGCCACCGAATCACCTCCGCCCACAACTGTTAGCGCTTTACTCTGGGCCAAGGCAACTGCCACGGCCATAGTACCGGCATCAAAGGGCTTTATTTCAAAAACTCCCAATGGCCCATTCCAGAAAACAGTCCGGGCCCGAGCGATCTCCCCTTCATATTTGGTAATAGTTTCCGGGCCTACATCGAGACCCATTTTCCCCTCAGGTATCTCGCCTTTGACAATGGTCGCCTGGCTGCCCTCCTCTGCTTTGTCTGCGATTACATGATCCGTGGGCAAAAGGAGAGACAACTTCCGATCATGGGCAATTTGCAAAAGTTCGGCTGCCAGAGAAAGCTGGTCTTCTTCCACCAGTGACTTTCCCGTCTGGTGACCCTGGGCCCGGAGAAAAGTGTAGGCCATGGCGCCGCCGATAAGCAAGGCGTCAACCAATTGCAGCAGGCTACGAATCACCTGTATTTTGTCGGAAACCTTGGCGCCTCCCAGGATTGCCACAAAAGGGCGTTCAGGATTTGCCAAAACCCTGCCTAAATAGTCGCACTCACGTTTCAGCAGATAGCCCGCGGCACGCTCGGCGACAAACTTAGCCATACCGACGGTCGAAGCATGTGCCCTGTGAGCAGCGCCGAAAGCGTCATTCACGTAAACATCAGCCAGTTGCGCTAAACTCTTGGCAAAGTTTTCTTCGTTTTCAGTCTCTTCCTTGTGGAAACGAAGGTTCTCCAAGAGCAGTACCTCACCTGGCCCCATCTCGGCAATCATGCTCTCCACCTCCGGTCCTACACAATCCGGGGCCATCTTTACTTCCACTCCGAGCAGCTCCGCCAAAGCCAAACTTACCGGCTTCAGGCTCAACTCAGCTTTCCTCTCACCCTTGGGGCGACCCAGATGGGAAGCCAATATTACCTTGCCTCCCTGGTCGAGGGCATAGCGAATAGTTGGCAATGCCGCTTCAATCCGGGTCCTATCTGCAACCCGTCCATCAGCCAGTGGCACGTTGAAATCTACACGAATAAAAACTCGTTTGCCTGTCAGGTCGAGCTCGTCGATTACTTTGATGTCTTGGCTCATGATTTCAATCTCCTAGGTAGTGCAAATTTCACCCTTCAGAACGATTTCGCTTGACTCTATCTGTTTTGAGATAAAAGTCAATTCCAGATATCCAGTATCCAGAATCTAGCATCTAGTATCCAGTAGCCAGTAGACACTGGCCTGTAGCTGGCAGCGGACAACTGGCAGTTGTTTCAACTAGGCACTATGCACTAAGGACTAGGCTCTAGGCACAAAAGCCTAGGGTCACTTGGCTTCGCCGTCATTAGGTCACTACGCTACGCTGTCATTTGTTGTAGGAGGCAGGGGAGAGATTGCGGATTGCGGATTTAGAAAGGTATAGGGCATGGAGCATAGGGTTAAAATTGCTGAATCTAGCTATTGAAAACTTCCAGTATGGGCGGTTTTGAGTTATACTGTCTTGATTTTTCTTCTTGGTTGTCCCCGCAAATTTCAAAATTTTTTTGGAAATAGGGTTTAAAGGTTCACAGAGAAGATGGATGTGCAGACAGAAAATAAACAGACTGAGCCAAGAAACTCAAACGGTCTAAATTTAACGGCATACGATACAGACCGTCACCCAGCCACATTACTGACCTGGCCTTTTGCCTTTGTAGGCAGGAAAGCGGTGGATGTGGTCAACAATCTCGGTGCTGCAGCCATCTTTCTTGCCAAAGCCTTTTTAATGATATTCCGTGTGAGGCAAATACCCGCAATCATCCAGCAGGTCTACTATATCGGTGCCAGGTCCGTAAACATTATCATGTTGGTGGGTTTTTTCACCGGCATGGTGCTGGGACTTCAGTCCTACCACGCCCTGGTCAAATTCGGCGCCGAAGGAGCCCTGGGCACTCTAGTGGCCCTGTCCCTCATCAGGGAACTGGGACCAGTGCTCACAGCCATCATGATTACCGCCAGGGCAGGCTCAGCTATGACCGCTGAGATCGGCATTCAGCGCATTTCCGAACAGATCGACGCTCTGGATACCATGCGCATCGACCCCCTCAGGTTCTTGATCAGCCCCAGGATTGCCGCTTCCATTATCAGCTTCCCCTTGCTCACCGCCCTCTTTGATCTTATTGGCATCCTCGGAGGTTTTCTCTCCGGTTGTGTGCTCCTGGGGGTGAATGCCGGCACCTACTTCCACCGGGTCCAGTCCAGCGTGGAGATGAAGGACATAACCGACGGTTTTGTCAAGGCACTGGTTTTCGCTCTAATAGTTACGGTGGTCTGCTGTTATCAAGGATATTTTACCCACATGCGCAAGGACAGCTATGGGGCTAAAGGGGTGAGTCTCTCAACTACCTCAGCCGTGGTCCTCTCCTGCGTGCTCATTCTTGTGGCAGACTATGCTGTGACTTCTTTTCTCATTTAAACTAAGAGTGAAAAATGAACCAGAATCTAATCTTAGAGCTTGGCAGGTTTAGCAAAAAGGAACTAGCATACTCGGTGTGGGGAAAGTAGAGGTGCAAAACCAATGAAAAAGTACGCTATGGAGACAATAGTAGGTATTTTCGTCGTCATTGGACTGCTATGCATAGGGTATATGACCGTGAAACTTGGCAACCTAGGGCTTTTCGGCGACGACTCCTACCCAATTATTGCTCGCTTCTCCTCGGTGCAAGGCCTCAGGGAGGGCAGCGCAGTACAGATGCTCGGCATTGAGGTAGGACGGGTGGCAAAACTCACCATGGACCAGGAAAAGCAGTTGGCGGAGGTGGAATTTAGCATTAAAAAGGGCATAAAGATCTATGACGATGCCATAGCCTCGATAAAAACTGAGGGACTGATCGGCGACCGATACGTCAGCATAGATCCCGGCGGAGGCTCAGATCAACTACTGCAACCTGGAGGGATAATCACCGAGACCGAGTCGCCCACAGACATCCAGGAACTCATAAGTAAATATGCTTTCGGAAATGTTGAGAAAAAATAGGCCGTGGAAGAGGGGTTAATGATGAGAAGAGTATTACCAGGCTTGTTGATTTTTATGCTTCTGATCTGCACGCTGCAGGCTGAGGCGGGACTACCACTTGACACTGTTGAGAAGAATGTAAGCAGTGTGCTCGACATTCTTAGGGACCCAGCTTTACAGGGCGAAGCCAACCAGGATGCCAAGCAAAAGAAAATCGAATCCATTGCGGACCAGATGTTTGACTACGTTGCCCTTTCGCGGCTGACCCTAGGTAAGAGCTGGAATCAATTCAGCAGAGAACAGCAAAAAGAGTTCGTCAGTCTTTACCGAACCATTCTCGAGAAGGCTTACATGGACAAAATTCTTTCATATACGGACGAGAAAGTTATTTTTGATAAAGAACTAATGCTTGCAGAAAATAAGGCCGAAGTACAAACCAAAATTATTACCAAGTCCGCCGAGATCCCCATTTTTTACAGGGTTTACCTTAAAGAGGGAGAATGGAAAGTTTATGACGTGATTATAGAGGGCATAAGCCTGATCAAGAACTACCGCACCCAGTTCAGAGAAATCCTTGCCAACAATCCCCCCGAGGAAGTGCTCAAGATCCTGCGGGAAAAAACAAGCGAAGCCTAAAACGAAAAAGCCCCAAGGGGCCATATTGCCACTCAACTGCGGAATGTGAAAGAACAATGACCGGGAATCAGATAAAGTCATTTTCAGCTCTCATCCTGGCCCTCACTCTATTTTCATTCGGCTGCGCCCATAACAGCGCTTCTTCCTTGTCTCTTGCCTCCAAAACCCCATCATTCCAAGACTCCCAGCTAATGCTCACTGTCAGCCAGGAACAGAGCCCAGTAGCCAGGGAGGAGACGACTGGAGAACAGAGTCCTCCGCAAGCGGCGGGGCCAGAGAAAGAGGCAGAAACATCTTCAACAGGAGAGTTAAAGGAAAGGCAGGAGCCATCGGACGACTTGTCGGACGAGGACCTCGAGTTTGAAGAAGAGTTTGATTTTTTGGAGGAAGAGGGTGAAGAGGTAGCAACCGTCGCCGACCCCCTGGAGCCCTTAAATCGAGCTGTTTTTCACTTCAATGACAAGCTTTACTTCTGGTTTCTCAAACCTGCAGCGCGAGGCTACAACTACGTTTTTCCTGAAGATTTTCGCATCTGCGTGCGCAACTTCTTTACCAATCTCTTGTTTCCCGTTCGTTTCGTCAACTCCATCCTCCAGGGCAACTTCAGAGGTGCAGGAATAGAACTCTCACGCTTTATGATGAACAGCACCCTCGGCCTCGGAGGCCTTTTCGATCCCTCCTCCAGGGGACTGAATCTCCCCATGCAGGACGAGGACCTGGGACAGACTTTGGGCGTCTACAGGATGGGACACGGTGTCTACCTCACTGTGCCGGTGTTGGGTCCTTACACCTTCCGCTCCTTGCTGGGATGGGTTGGAGATGGTTTCCTGGATCCCGTTACCTGGTACGTCAACCCCATGCTATTGAGTTGGGGGGTAAAGGGATATAAGAAATTCAATGAGGTGTCTCTCACCCTGGGGGATTACGAAGCTCTCAAGGAAGCGGCCATCGATCCTTATGTGGCCATTCGCAACGCCTACATCCAGTACCGCAATACCAAGGTTAAGGAAAGGGGAGTATTCCCCGAAAAACGACCGCAAGTGGCAGTCTACTCCAGCCAACCTGAGATTCAAAGGGTTAGCAACGACTATTTTACCGCAGAGCTCGAGCCCCAATTCAAAGAGGGTCAGGGTTTCTTCTCAACCTTCCGGTTCGTCCTCACCAATAAAACCAGCCAAGAGCTGAGTCTTGATTGGGAAAACTCATACTATCTAGTCAACGGGCGGAGAAACGGCCTCTTTCTCTGGGAGGGTGTTACCTGGGATTCACTGAAGAAAATAAGAAGCCAACCTCAGGTGCTGGTTGCCCCGGGAAGTACCTTCACGAAAGTAATCTTTCCTACAGCTCTGGTGGGTCGAGCATCAGCTATGGATAAAGGTGGCGTCCAGTACACCCTGGGAGCCCTGCCCGAGGGGGAAAACGGCATAGAACTGCTGGTCAGGCAGGACGGCAAAGTTGTAACTGAAAAAATGGTTGTCGTCATAAGTAAGTAGTATTGGCATAGAGCATAGAGTTACTAGGCACTAGGCACTACAAAAAAGTAGTCAGTAGCCTGCAGTTGACAGGAACTCAGAGTTGATTGTTTTTCTTCTGAATTCTGGATTCTCATTACCTGGTCTGAGCCTGTCTAAGGCCTGGCCTCTTGATCTTAAATCCGCAATCCGAAATCCGAGATCCGCAATAACATAGCCCCATGCCCGTTTCGTCTCGCCGCAAAACCGGCCTTGTCTGGGGATAGATAATCCGCTATATTTTATATTTTATAGCCTGTCTTTTTAAAACAATTCTCTCCAAAAACAATTAATATGACAATCCATAGAGGTTAGGGTAGACTGCAGGGTTAATCGAGATTAGCAGATGAAAACACCTTCAACCATAGCCTGTCACGAATGCGACCTCCTTTATGAACTTCCCCCTCTGCCGGAGGGAAGCGTGGCTAAGTGTTCTCGCTGCGGCGCGGTATTGCATCGCCACAAGCGAGACAGCCTGGATCGTACCTTGTCATGGACCATTGCCGGGATGATCTTATTTGTCTTTGCCAATGTTTACCCTTTTCTGGCTCTGAAAAGTGAAGGCCTGGTCCATGAGACCAACCTGATAACCGGGGTAGAACAACTGTACAAGCAGGATATGCGGAGTGTGGCAGTGCTGGTGTTTCTTACCTCCATTTTTTTCCCTTTCCTCCAGCTTGCCGGGGTCCTTTACGTGTTGCTGCCCCTCAAGTTCAATCGGCTGCCCTGGAAGGTGGCCCTGGTTTTTCGCTTCATCCGAAGTCTTCAGCCCTGGTCGATGATGGAAGTTTTCATGATCGGCATCCTGGTCTCCGCGGTCAAACTGGCCAAAATGGCAAGCATTATTCCTGGGTTGGCCCTATATTCTTTTACTGTACTGATATTCGTCCTGGCGGCAATGGCGGCATCTTTGGATCCGCACCTTGTCTGGGAGAGATTGGAGCTTAAATGAAGAGACGATTTGCCACCGCCTTGCAGGCCTCACTCCTTAGCTGCCATAGCTGCCATCTGGTGAGCAAAGCACCGCCGACCCATGGCAAAGAAGAGGCCATCTGCCCTCGTTGTGGTGCTGTGCTGCATCAGCGCAAACCCAACTCCCTTTCAAGAACC
>JAJDNT010000220.1 GCA_022340515.1 Deltaproteobacteria bacterium | reverse complement strand
CTTTTATAGGACCCCAGCCAGATCTCCTGTCTTTGCCACTTCTTCTCTCGGTACCACTCCTTCTATCTACTCCTGCCCTTCGATCTTTTCCGGCGCGCCTGTCGCCTTTTTTTCTGCGGTCTAGTGAATTTTCGGTCATGAATTATACCCGCGATGCGACAAAAAGCATCATTCTCCTTGAGCTCTCGAATGACCTAAAGGGGACAGCCCAAGGTCAACGCAAACAACTTCTGTTATTAAAAGATCGTGCCAACATGGTTTTATTCTATAAAAGATGTGATTTTAAATACTTATATGGTGAAGAGCTGGGGAAGGGCGCTAGAAGTTGGGTAATTAAAGCCAGAATTTGGGTAAAAAATTACCACTTTTGCTTCTCCGCCTGCAAGCGACGGGCGGTCTCCACAAAGATTGCTGCGGTTTCCTTTATCTCCCTCGCTGTGGTCATCTTACCAGTGGAAAAACGAACAGTGCCCATGGCGTACTCTAACTCCACCTGCATAGCCTGCAAGACCGAAGAAATTTCCACAGAACCAGAGTGGCAGGCCGCACCAGCCGAAACCGCAACTCTGTCGATTTCGCCTAGAAGTTTTTCTGCTTCAATATTTTTGAAACTAACACTGAGGGTATTGGGAAGCCGTCTCTCCGGATGGCCATTCAATTTGATCTCATCCCATTCTGTCCTCAGCTCCTGGTAAAGAAGGTCTCGCATCCTTTGCATCTGGTCCCTGTTCTTGTTTAGATCACGTTTAGCAATTTCGCAGGCCTTACCCAAGCCTACAATTTCAAGAACATTTTCGGTTCCGGCCCGCCGACCCTGTTCGTGGTCAGCTCCGTGTATGAGTTTTTCCAGTTGGGTTCCTCGTCGAACATACAAGGCTCCAATTCCCTTCGGTCCATACAATTTATGCCCAGCGATGGTAAGGAGATCTACACCAAGATCATCAACTCTGGTTAGTATCTTGCCCACTGATTGTGCCGCATCAGTATGGAAAGTTGTGCCATGGTTTCTGGCAATAGTTGCGATCTCGGCAATGGGCTGGATTGTTCCAACTTCGTTATTAGCGTGCATGATGGAGATCAGTATCGTACGGGGGGTGACTGCCTTTTCTACTACCCGTGGATCCACCTGGCCGAACTGGTCTACGGGCAAATAGGTTATTTGGAAGTCTTTTTCTTCCAGATATTTGCACACTTGGATTACAGCGGGATGCTCTATGGAGGAGGTAACAAGGTGATTGCCCCTACCTAGGTTGGCAAATGCCGCACCCTTGATGGCGTAGTTGTTGGATTCGCTGCCGCCGCTGGTGAACACCACTTCATCTGGGCTGCAATTAATGAGGTCCGCCACCTGATCACGGGCTTTTTCAACGGCCTTCTTAGTCTGAAGGCCATACCAGTGAGAACTGGAGGGATTGCCGAAACACTCAAAGATATAGGGGCGCATGGCCTCAGCCACTTCCGGGTCAATGGGTGTGGTGGCATTATAATCCAAGTAAATGGGTTTCAATGACTAGACCTCCAGTATTTATTGCGACTACCCCAATACTCCAATTATTAGTGCACCCCCACAGACCCGGCAAAATGGCAGGCAGTCAGGTGATTTTCCCTTGCTTCTCTAAGTTGCGGTTCCTTTTGAGTACAAATGTCTTCAGCATAGAGGCAGCGAGTGTGAAAACGACATCCTGAAGGAGGATCGATTGGACTGGGGACGTCGCCTTTGAGAATTATCCTGTCCCTTCTAAAAGCTGGATCGGGAATAGGTGATGCTGAAAGCAGGGCCTGGGTATAGGGATGGAGAGGACTCTGGTAGATCTGGAAACTCTCTGCCAGTTCCACTATCTTGCCGAGGTACATGACCGCCAGCCGGTCACTCACATGCTCTACCACTGCAAGGTCGTGGGAGATAAAAAGGTAAGTGAGGCCGAATTCTTCTTGCAAGTCCTTGAGCAGATTGAGCACCTGGGCTTGGATGGAGACATCCAGGGCTGATACGGCTTCGTCACAGATCATCAGCTTAGGGTGTAGGGCCAAAGCTCTGGCAACACCGATTCTCTGGCGCTGCCCCCCGGAAAACTGGTGCGGATACCGGCGCATGTGTTCACGCCTCAAACCAACTACCCGGAGAAGTTCCAGCACTCTTTCCTCTCTTTCCCTTCTGCTCCGCAAGCCGTGGACCAACAGGGGTTCGCCTACAATATGAGAAACTGTTTTCCGTGGATTCAGAGAGGAGAAAGGATCCTGGAAAATAATTTGCATATCTTTTCTCAGGCTACGCATTTGCTCTTTGTCAAGGAGAAGGATATTTTTTCCTTGAAAGAAAACTTCACCCGATGACGGCTCCTCGAGGCGGAGGATCAGCCGACCCAGGGTAGTTTTGCCGCATCCCGACTCCCCAACCAGGCCAAGGGTCTCACCTTCACCTATGGTGAGGCTGACATCGTCCACCGCCTTGACCGAGGCAATCTCCTTAAGAAAGACACCTCCCCTGATAGGAAAATGCTTCACTAAATTTTTAACCTCCACTAGGGATCTAACCATACTTTAGGCACCTTACAAAATGATTCTCTCCCACACAGTACATCTGCGGCTCTAAGTCTCGGCAGTCAGCAAAAACATCAGGGCAGCGGTCACTGAAAAGACAGCCACTTGGCAGGTTGAGCAACGAGGGTACTACTCCTTTGATGGCGTTCAATTTTTGATCACGTCGTCCCCTGCCAAGCACCGGAATAGACTGCAACAACCCCACGGTGTAAGGATGCCTAGGCTTAGCAAAGAGAGTTTCAGCATCGCTATATTCCATAAGCTTGCCAGCATACATAACCGCCACGTGTTGGGCCATCTCCGCAATCACCCCTAGGTCGTGAGTAATAAAAAGAATGGAGGCACCGGTCTCCTCTTTCAATTTATTCATCAGATCCAGGATTTGGGCCTGAATGGTCACATCTAATGCGGTGGTTGGTTCATCGGCAATCATAAGTTTCGGGTTGCAGGCGAGGGCCATAGCAATCATTACCCGTTGTCGCATCCCACCACTCATCTGGTGAGGGTACTCCGAGAGTCGTCTAGCCGCAGCGGAGATGCCGACCAACCGGAACATCTCTATAACTCGGTCTCGCGTCTCCCGTCGAGATAATTTCTGATGGAGCTTGATAACCTCTGCCACTTGATCACCCACAGAGTAGACAGGGTTCAAAGAGGTCATAGGCTCCTGGAAAATCATGGAAATCTGGTTGCCCCGAATCTTCCTCATTTTCGCTTCCGGAAGTTTCACAAGATCGGTGCCCTCAAAAAGGATTCTGCCGCCCACAATTTTGCCGGGCGGGTCGGGAATGAGCCCAATGATGGAATGGGCTGTGACACTCTTGCCGCAGCCCGATTCCCCCACCAATCCTAAAGTCTTTCCGGGAGCAATGGCCAGATCCACCTCATCCACGGCTTTAGCCACCTGACCACGGACAAAAAAGTAGGTGCGAAGTTTTTCGATTTCCAGAAGGTGGCTGTTGTTACCCATAAAATCTAATCCGTCAACCTCGGGTCTAGGGCGTCTCTAAGCCCATCACCGAATAGGTTGAATCCCAAAACCGCCAGGAGAATGGCGATGCCTGGGAAGGTCATCACCCACCAGGCCCTAAGGATGTGAGAGCGCCCCATGGCTATCATTGCGCCCCATTCGGGCGTAGGTGGTTGAGCTCCAAGGCCAAGAAAACCAAGGGCGGCTGCATCCAATATTGCTGAGGCAAAACCAAGGGTAGTTTGGACAATAAGGGGTGCCAAGCAGTTGGGAAGGATAGCAACGAAAATGATCCGCCAGTCTTTGGCGCCGATGGCTTTGGCGGCGGCTACGTAATCTTTTTCATACTCCTCGAGAACTGAGGCGCGGACAATTCGGGCAAAGCGAGGAATATAGATAATGCCGATGGCTATCATGGCGTTTCGAAGGCCTGGGCCCATATAGGCCATAATCACTATAGCCAGAAGGATGTGGGGAAAGGCCAAAAGTATGTCCATGAAACGCATGATGATGTTGTCCAAAAAACCCTTATAGTACCCAGAGATGGCACCTAGGAGGGAACCGACTAACACTCCGATACCTACAGTAACAACAGCCACCAGCAAAGATACGCGGGCGCCGTAGATGAGACGGGATAGAATATCTCGTCCCAGGTCATCAGTGCCAAGGAGGTTCTCAGATCTACCCTCGGCTGACCAAATTGGCGGTTTGAGCTGATCATAGAGGGCTGTGTCAACAGGGTCATGGGGACTAAGAAGGGGTGCCAGTAAGGCGGTGAAAATAAAGATTGCTATGACGATCATCCCTGCTACAGCGGTTTTATTTCGCCAGAGCCGTTCGAGTTGATCCACAAAGGGATGTCGATCTTCGGGGCTTTTCTTGCTTGGAGACAAAGATGTCATATTATTTAGTGCACGCTAATTTTTGGATTAATTACGGCATAGAGGATGTCGACAACCAGGTTGATGATTACGAAGATGGCGGCTACGAACAGAGTACCTCCCTGGATAACCATGTAGTCCCTCTGCAGCACCGCGTCATAGAGCCATTTGCCCACTCCAGGCCAGGCAAATATGGTTTCAGTGAGTATGGCACCCGCCATTAGAATACCGAACATCAAGCCGATCACAGTTATCACCGGGATAAGGGCATTACGCAAAGCATGTTTAATAATGACAATTCCAGGGGAAAGTCCCTTGGCCTTGGCGGTCTTGATGTAGTCTTGGCGCAAGACTTCCAGCATGCTGGAGCGAGTCATCCGGGCCACGATAGCTATGGGGATGGTACTGAGGGTAAAGGCAGGCAAGGTCAGGTGCCAGAGGGTATCCTTAAATGCCAGCCAATTTTTGGTCAATAAGGCATCCAAAATGTAAAAGTTGGTTATTGTATGAAGATCGATACCGACACTGAGCCTACCAGACATGGGGAACCAGCCCAAGTTCAGGGAAAAGACGAGCATCAAAACGAGCCCTAGCCAGAAGATGGGCATACTTACGCCCACGAGAGCACCGAGCATGCTCAGGTAGTCGAAGAGCGAGTATTGTTTAGTGGCGGAGATGATGCCGAGAATAACGCCGAGAAAGCTACTGATAAGCATGGCGGCAATTGAGAGCTCTATGGTGGCGGGAAAGCGCTGTTTCACCTCGATCCAGACTTTCTGCCGGGTCCAAATAGTCTCTCCCAGATCTCCCTTCATCAACCGTTTCAAGAACATGCCGTACTGCACGTAAAGTGGCTCATTGAGCCCAAGGTGCTCTCGTAAAGCCTCCAGAGCTGGTTCGGTGGCACGTTCGCCCAGGAGCAGCTCAGCAGGGTCACCCGGGGTAATGTGCATCATGAGAAAAATGATTATGGATATGCCCAGAAGGGTAGGAAAAAGTAAGAGTATACGTCTTATGATGTGAGCTAACATGAAGAGACTGTATTGACGGAGGTCCTTTTAAACAATGGCAAACACAAGGCTATACGATGTAAACATATAACCTTTACTGAATGAACAAGCAACTGCCCCAAAGCGCTACGCTTTTGGTAAACAGTGAACGGTAAACGGTAAACCGATTGTGCTTTGAATCCGGAACCGTTCACCGTTTACCATTTACCGTTTACTTTTTTCTGCTTGGCGCTATGCTCTATGCGATCTCACCTAAGCCAATGGAGAGGATCTTTTAGTTTAGAATGAAAGGGAGCGGGCTCGTTTCCCGCTCCCTCTTTTACTTGCCGTTAAAGAAACTGTCTTTACTCGAGCCGGACGTTTTTCATCCGCACGGAGGCCGTGGGATGGAGCTTGAAATTCATCACATTATTTCTCATAGGCCAGATCACGGTGGAGTGGGCTACGCAGATTGCAGGTACCTCGTCATGGAACACCTGGAGTGCCTGCTGGTAAATCTCGGCTCTTTTCTCCTGGTCAATGGTCTGCTTACCTAAGGTCATCAGCCTGTGGTATTCCTCGTTCTTCCACTGGGTGCGTATGGCAGGTGAGGCAAGACCATCAAAAAGCACGGCCAGGAAGTTGTCCGGGTCACCGTTGTCACCCGTCCAGCCCAACTGGAACATGTCCATGTCTTCGGGCTGCTCCCTCTGCCGTTTCAAATAGGTTCCCCAATCGTAGCTGACGATTCTTGCTCTGATTCCAACCTTGGCCAGGTCGGAGATCATGGCCACGCCGACCTTTAAGCCTTCTGGATTATAGGGCCTGGGAACCGGCATAGACCAGAGAGTTAGTTCAGGCAGGTCCTTGGCTTCCGGGTAACCGGCCTCCGCCAGTTCCGACTTGGCCTTTTCCGGATCGTAGGGAAAATCTTCAATCTTGTCGTTATAGCCCCACATGGTGGGCGGAATGGGGTTTTTGGCCACCTGGCCCATACCCTGGTAAATGTTATCCACAATAGCCTGGCGGTTGATGGCATAGGCTATGGCCCGGCGCATGTGGACGTTTTGCCACAGTGGCTTGGTATGGTTAAAGGAAAGGTAACCAATATTCATCCCGGGTTGTGATACGAGCTTGAGGTTGGGATCTTGCTTGGCCAGTGGAATGTCCGCCGGATTGGGAAACTGGCAAATGTGAATATTGCCTGCTTTGAGTTCGAGAAAACGAACTGAGTTCTCAGGAATGGCACGAAAAACCACCTTATCCAGGTAGGGTCCGCCCGACTTATCCCAGTAATTCTCGTTTTTCTCCAGGACGATTTTGTCGTCTTTGATCCACTCAACGAACTTGAATGGACCGGTCCCCACGGGATTGCGCAGAAACTCTTTGGGATTGTTCATGAAAGCAGTGGGGCTGATAATATCGGCGAAGTCCATTCCCATGTTGGCCAGAAAGGGTGCCTCAACCCGTTTGAGCTTGAAGACAACGGTATAATCATCCACTGCCTCAATGGAGTCAACCGTGTCGTCCATCTCCATGGAGACCCAATATTCGGGTGGCCGCTCCTGAGGAGGTACCTGCAAGTCTTGGCTATAGAATTTCAGTTTTCTGTCTTTCATCATCCGGCCGATGGAGAAAACCACGGCATCAGCGTTGAAGGGTGTGCCATCATGAAACATCACCCCTTTCCTAAGATGAAAGGTGTAAGTCTTGCCGTCTGGTGAGATTTCCCATGACTCGGCCAAGCCAGGCTCCAAGGCGGTGGACTCGTCCTGGTAAGCGACTAGGGCCTCGTAAATATTGTCGCAGATCATAAAGGAGTTTCCGTCCGTTTCATAGGCCGGGTCTAGTCCCACACTGTCCCCTCCGCGGCCAAAGACAAGGGTCCCACCCTCTTTGGTTTCAGTGGCCTTAGGTTCTTCCGCCTTTTCAGGTTCCTTTACTTCGCAGGCGGTGGCAGCTAAGATTAGTATGAAACCACACAATAAAAGACCGATTTTTCTTATCATTCTCATCCTCCTTTCCTAAAAGTTTTAATTGAGTCTTATTTAATCTAGGGCATCAAAGAAAACCTTTCTCAAGAACAGGTTTCTCGGAGAAAAAGTAGATGAGCATAAAGGCCGCCAGTATTTGATAAGCAAAGATCTCATAGGAATCTTGTATTCGCTCAAAGATTCCTTAAAAAAGTTGCCACGAAAACAGGAAGCTTGAAAGTTGGTAGGGCTTTTCTTATATGATTGAGATTACCAGAATAACAGTAAAATTTGCAAGGGATGATTAATTGACCTTGACGAAAGAAGCTTTAAAACCAGCCCGGTTGCTGGTTGAAAATCTTGAACTTTTCTTGCAGAAGGGTTTGCCAGGGCCGGTATTAGACCTCGCCTGCGGCAATGGTGACAACGGTATATTTCTGGCGCAGAGGGGCTTTCAGGTCACCTGCTGCGATATATCGCCCGAGAGTCTCGCCCAAGCTGAGAGGCTAGCCGAGGCAAATAATGCCAGGGTCGAGGTCTGGCAAGTAGACTTGGAGATTGGCGGTCTAAACCCTCTGCCCAGAGAAGCCTATGGAGCAATCCTGGTCTTTCGCTATTTACACCGACCCTTGCTGGAGTGCATAAAAAAAGCTTTGAAAAATGGTGGCCTGTTGGTATATGAGACCTTCACTGTTGCACAAGCCAAGTTTGGCAAACCGCGGAATCCAGATTTTCTTCTCAATCCAGGGGAACTACTACAAAAATTTGGGGACTGGGAAGTGATCCACTATTTTGAGGGGATAAGTGAGAACCCTACCAGGGCAGTGGCACAGATTGTTTGCCGCAAGCCGGCCGCCGCCCCAGGCGACTAGGCACCCACTTGCGCTTCGCTGCCAGTCATGGTCATTTTGCCACTGGGCCTGACCACAATATGCTGCCATTAGGTAGTCAATATATCACTGAAGTGGCTGTCAGAACGCTTTGCTGTCATTTATTGTCAAGAGGTTGTTAAGGTCATTGATCATTAATGGGAAAAATACCTACAAATGACCACACATGACGGGCGCAGCCCTGTTGACCGCGAAGCTAAGTGACAACAAAGCGCCCAAGCGCGAAGTGTAATGACTCCATCTTACCGGTCAATGCATTTGTGATTTTTGGAGAAAGTCGATACGATGTCGCTACGAAACTTCGTAATATTACTCTTGCTCAGCCTCATCTGGGGTGCTTCCTTTCTTTTCATCAAGGTGGCTGTGGCCACCATTCCCCCCTTCTCCGTGGCCTTTGGACGTACAGCTCTGGCGGCAGTGCTTCTTTATTTAGTCTTACGCTCACGGGGTTTAAAAATGCCCGCATGGGGGCCGGTTTGGGGAACATTTCTGCTCATGGGGCTCTTCAACGGCGCTGTGCCCTACACTCTTATAACCTGGGCTGAGATTCACATAGACTCAGGCTTGGCGGCCATACTCAATGCACTCATGCCACTGTACACCGTACTTCTTGCCCACTTGTTCACCGGAGATGAACGTCTGAACTGGATGAAAGTTGTCGGCATATTCCTGGGTTTTCTTGGAGTGGTGGCACTTATTGGCCCTGCGGCCTTGAAGGGCTTAGGCAGGCATGTACTAGCCCAGTTAGCGGTCATGGCAGCAGCATTGTGTTATGCTATTGCAATCATATTTGGGCGGCGACTCAGGGAAATCACCCCCCTGGTGTCCGCCACCGGACAACTCTTTTGCGCTGCTTTTCTCACCCTGCCAATGATTCTCCTCTTTGACGCTCCCTGGACACTGTCGCCCTCCCTTATCTCCCTTGGGGCCTTGTCATGCCTCTCTCTCCTGGGCACGGCTCTAGCCTATTTACTCTATTATTATTTGCTCCGGCGGATAGGTTCCACCAATCTCAGCCTGGTGACCTATTTACTTCCAATAACCGGGGTCTTCTGGGGTGCATTGCTGTTGGGCGAGAGACTCCACTGGAGCGCTTTTCTGGCACTGGGGTTGATTCTCGCCGGTATTGCTGGGGTAAACAACCGTCTGCCCAAGTTTTCCCTCGCCAAGAAAATAACTGTTGAGACCGCAGCCAAATGAATCAGCAGATTAGGCCTGGCTTCCCTGTTTTGTCGGTTCTGGGGTTGACTTTTTTACAATCAAGCCAAATTTTAGGCATAACTCATGCACTGGCAGCGTTTCGAGCAGTGAACTATGGTGGGGATGGCAATGTTGAAGACTAAAAAAGATAGGCGTGGTAAGATTCTTATAGCCTTTTCCTGTCTTGGCTATCCCTAGGGCGAAGATAGGTGGGGTTAACCACCAATCCACGAGGAATATAATAGTCATGGATGAAGGGGATTCAGATAAAAAGAAGAAGAGCAGTGTAGTAATTCGCCAGATGGAAATTGATGACCTAGCGGATGTGTTTCACCTTGGCGAGAAATTATTTACAGCCCGTGAGGTGCCGAATCTTTATCGGACCTGGGACGAGTACGAGGTAATCAACCTATTCCAGAGCGATTCAGAATTTTGCCTGGTAGCAGAGATTGATGACGAGATTGTGGGTTTCATTCTCGGAACCACAATAGAAAAGGCCCAGTCTGCTTGGAAGTATGGCCTGCTTGTCTGGTTGGGCACTGAACCCGAATTACAGAGAAAAGGAATTGCCCTGAAACTCTTCAAACATTTCCGGGATCTTATGCTGGAAGACGGTGTACGGATGCTGCTGACGGACACTGAGGCCGATAATTTGCCTGCTCTCCATTTCTTTAGGAAAATGGGATTCGGGCATCCCCAGCAACACATCTATTTGACCCTTAACCTCTCTGAGCAACTGAAGCAGCTCAAAGGCAAAAAAGAGAACGAGCGGCCCCAGCCCCGCCGTTGGCACAATAATGATGACTAAACAAGATTCCGCCATAGATCCAAAACGTTTGCGTCGGCTCTTACGCCGCCTCATGGACATCTATAGTCCTTCAGGCAAGGAAGAGGAGATCCTGGCTTACCTCCATGGCTACCTCACAAGAAAAGGTCTGCCGGTCATTCGCCAGGAAGTGGACGACAGCCGATACAATCTGATCGTGGTACCAGCGGAAGGGGATGCACGCCTCGCTCTGATTGGCCACTTGGACACGGTAGTGGCCTACGACCTGGAGCAATATGGTTATGAGGAGGAGGATGATCAAATCATTGGTCTGGGCGCCGCCGACATGAAAGGCGGCTGTGCCGCCATGGTAGAGGCCTATTTGAGCCTGTGGGAAGCCGGCCACCAGCAACTTCCGGTGGCTCTGGTTATGGTGGTGGGTGAGGAAGAAGAGGGAGACGGCGCTGAGCGCTTGACGGATGAATATCATTTTCCTTGGGCTATTATTGCAGAGCCCACGAATCTTTTTCCCTGCCTGAGCTGCTACGGCTACATGGAAGTCCAAATAAGCACCCGGGGCAGGAGGGTGCACGCCTCCTTAGCCAGCCAGAACCAGAATCCAATCGAAAGCATGCTCCACATTCTACTTGAGATCTCACACTACATAATGCAAAACAGGCCAGAAGGGGTCTATAATATTCGAGACATCCTGAGCACCCAGGCGGGATTTGCTGTTCCCGATTGGTGCGAGGCCTGGCTTGATCTTCACTTGCCACCCAAAGCCGCATTAGGTGAAATTTCACTAGAGCTGGAGGAGCTTGTGGAGCGCCTCGGCAAAGAAAACAGCCAGATTGACACCAGCATGCGCTTGGCCACTGTGGAAGGGGGCTACGAGCTTCCCGAGAAGGGGACAGTGGTTGAAGCTCTAAAAACTGTTTATCAAAAGCACTCTCAGCCGTGGGAACCTCAATCCTTTCCAAGCCATTCAGACGCAAATCAGCTATGGGCTTCGGGAGTAAAGCCGATTTTGTTAGGGCCGGGCCAGCTGTCTCAGGCACATGCTCCAGAGGAATCCGTTTCATTCCGACAAGTAGTCATGGCTGCCGAGCTTTATAGGGATCTTATTCTGTCTTTGTTACACTAAGTTCCTTTTCCCCTGCAGAGCAATCATCAACCTCAACCCCCAAATCCGCAATCCACAAGGCGAAATCCGCAATCCGAAATCCCCCCTCTTTTTTTAAATCGAGCTTATGCTAAAGTTAACATAAGCTATATAAATTAGGCCTGTTAGACTAGCGAGACAGGAATATTCAGCGGGCAGCAGACAGCTGACTAGACCGGCAAGATAGGCTAAACCGAAGCAGGAGTGATGTGGTGCTCAAGAAGATAAGACTGCAAGAAGCCATTGGCAGCAAACTGGCCCATGACATTACCGAGATACGTGCAGGGGAGTTCAAAGGACCTGCCTTTCGCAGAGGGCACACTGTATGTGAGGCTGATCTCTGTCATCTCCAAAGGCTAGGCAAGAACCACCTGTACGTTTTGGATTTGGCCGAGGATGAGATTCACGAAAATGAAGCGGCAGTTATTCTGGCCAGGGCTCTGGCTGGAGATGGTGTCACCTGGAAGAATGGTCCTCTCCCAAATGCCATTTCGGCAAAGGTGCGTGACGCTTCTGTAATCATGAAATATCCAATCTACAAATGGAACACTACCATTTTCAGCTCAGTCATCTCCTCTACCGCATATTTGGGACCCTCTTTGCCAAAACCACTCTGCTTCAATCCCCCGTAGGGCATTAGATCAACCCGCCACTGTGGTCCCCAGTTGACCATGAGATTGCCGCTGTGAACCTGACGAACAAACCTCATAGCCCAATCCAGGTTGCGGGTGAAAATGCCGGCACTAAGTCCATACTTGGAGTCATTGGCCATGGCAATGGCTTGATCGATATCCTCGAAACGAGTTACTGCCACGGCCGGCCCAAAAAGCTCGTCACAGGAGATTCTCTCCTTGGCATCCACGTCTGCCACCACTGTGGGAGCCACGAGATTTCCTTGACGGCCACCTCCCGTGAGCAATTTGCCACCACCCTTCACCGCCTCATTGATCCAGCTTTCAACCCTTATAGCGTCACTCTCGCGGATCATGGGACCCATGCGGGTGGACTCTTCCAATGGATTGCCGGTGACAATAGCTTTTACTTCAGGGGTGAGAGCGTCGAGGAAGTCCCCATAAACCCGCCGGTTGACCAGAACTCTCTGGGTTGAGATACACACCTGACCGGCAAGAGCGTAGCCGGTTGCTGCGGTGGCTTTAGCCACCTCTTCCAGGTCAGCATCCTCCATAATGATCAAGGGGGAATTGGATCCCAACTCCATGGTTACCTTCTTGATGCCGGCTACCTGACAGATTCTTTCACCCACGGCAGGACTTCCAGTAAATGAGATCTTGCGCACCCGAGGGTCTCTGCAAAGTTGCTCACCTACTGAACTGCCGGGTCCCGTAATACATTGAATACCCTCAGGAGGCAGCCCCGATTCCATCAGTATTTCAGTGAATCGAAGACCAGAAAGAGGAGTGTCTGAGGGCGGTTTGGCAATCACCGCATTGCCGGCTGCCAGTGCAGGTGCCACTTTGTGACAGAGAAGATTGAGGGGAAAATTAAAGGGACTGATGGCAACCACTACCCCGCATGGTACGCGTAAGCTAAAGCCAATTTTTCCCTTTCCTCCTGAGGCTGCATCAAGAGGGATGGTCTCACCCCGGATTCTTTTTGCTTCCTCAGCAGATAGTTCTATAGTCTCTGCAGCCCGGGCGACCTCTAATCTGGACTCCCACAGGGCTTTACCTGACTCCTGGGAAATGAGACGGGCAAATTCTTCCTGCCTTTCCGCGAGCAAACCTGCTGCCTTCATTAGAATAGTGAAGCGCTGGTAGGCGGGGAGTTCAGCCATGACCTGCGCCCCCCTGCTAGCACTCTCGAGGGCCTTCTCAACCTCCTGAGGAGTCGCAATAGGTACGGTATCCACCACCTCGCCATTAAATGGGTTTACAACTTCACTTTTTTCCTCGGTGTCTATCCACGCACCGGCGATGTACATTTTCATGATCCACTCCTTGTGAAAAAAGTCCGTTAAATGGGCGCTGTTTGAACCTTGCGGTGAAAACTACCCGTGAACAATCTAAATCCTACAAAAAAGGTGTGGCTTTTTCAATTTTTCGTGGTTAATATAATCTATTATGTTCAGTTGTATAGGCAAACAATGAAGAATGTTTTCATTTATGGCCCTTTAAACTTAATCAAGGTTGGGTAATGGACCGCCTGGCATGTGAGCCCTATATTGAAGCTGTTTCGAACCGCCTTCGAAAGCTAACCGAGGCCAACCACTCCTTGGCTGGAATAGAATCGCTTGACGACCTCCTCCCACGGCTTTTAAATCTGGCCAAGGAGGTGACGGATGCAGAAGCCTCCTCGCTGATGCTCTACAATTCAGAGAGTCAGCTGCTGGAATTCGCCTCCATCAAAGACGATGTAGTGGGATATAGGGTAGATGAAGTTCTCATGAGTTCGGTAAAGCTAAAGATGGGCGAAGGAATAGCCGGATGGGTTGCTGAGAACCGCAAGCCCGTCATGGTCAAGGATGCCCAAAGGGATCCCAGGTTCTCCAATCGGGCCGACAAAAAGAGCGGCTTTGTCACCAGAACAATGCTCTCCGTGCCTCTTGTTCACCAGGAAGAGCTCCTGGGCGTACTCACTGTACTCAACTCCAGAGAAAAATCTTTTTTCGAAAAAGAAGATCTGGCGCTTCTAGAGAGCTTTGCTGACTTGGCCGCTGTAGCCATTACGCGCTCGAAGCTTGTTGAAGAGCGCATAGATCAGGAAAGATTTCAGGCTGAACTGAAAGCTGCGGCTAAGATCCAAGAGCTATTCTGGCCAAAGATCCCTGAGTTGGGAGAAGGAAGCCATGTTTGGGCCTTCTCCCACCCGGCGGCCTCTGTTGGGGGGGATTTATACGACGTAATACCCATGCCCGACGCGAGTTGGCTGGTCTACGTTGCTGACGTCGCTGGGAAGGGGTTACCTGCAGCGTTGATTATGGCGGCACTCTCCGCCAAAATCCGCAGTGAAGCACCATTGCACAGCGAAGTGGACAAACTGCTGGCCAATGTAAACAATGCTATGTATGAACTCATGTCTGCAGAGGGTTTTTTCGCCACCATAGTCCTGAGCAAATATTGGCCCCAGGCCGGAAGAGTGCAGACAGCACGGGCCGGACATCCTCATCCGCTGTGGGTTATTGACCATAACTTTCGGGAACTTCCCAAAACTAGCGGGATTCCCTTGGGGGTGGAATTCGGCAGTGAGTATGAGAAAACGGAGTTTGTCCTATCACCCGGAGAATCGATTCTTTTTATAACGGACGGAGTCACCGAGGCAGAAAATGAAGAAAATCAGTTATTCGGCAATGACCGTATAACTGAGTATTTTGGCATAGCTGAGGGCCCTCCTTGGGCAGAAGGTCTCTTAGAAAGAATAGATTCCTGGCGTGGCGATGCTGCGGCTAACGACGATTTGACCATAGTGGAAATCTGGCGTGATCCTGCCAAAACTATCTCAGGTCCTTGAGCCAAGTGGCAAAGCGCAGAGCAAGGCCATCAGGGCCGGCAAGGGTGAAATCCCGGAGGCCGTAATAACGGTCCTCTATGTTGCTGAGTATTTTCGCTCCCCTTTCATTGGCAAGGTTCCAGTATTCGTCCACATTGGGAACCATTACTCTCATATTACCGATGGGATTTGTCGGGGGCGGAGAGGTACCCGGGATTTCCGAAAGGAACAAACGGGCGTCTTCCCACTTCAGTTCCATAAAGGTTCCCTCATCTCGCAAAACTTGAAATCCGTAGCTTCGGTAAAATTTGCTGGATTTTTTTATATCCTGAACGTAAAGGGCAATTACGAGCTGCTCCCCTTGATTTACATATCTTTCCATGAAAATACCCTTTAAAAAAGGGACGCTCCTGATTTTTTGCGTTTCTCTTTTTCTTTTAGTCTCGAGCTTTAGAGAGGCAAAAAATCAGGAGCGTCCCTTTTTTTCTTTTCTCTAGCCTCTACTGGATGAATCTCTCTATCTTGGCATGTTCCTCTAACCCCTTGACGTAAACATTTAT
>JAJDNT010000205.1 GCA_022340515.1 Deltaproteobacteria bacterium | reverse complement strand
CGATTTGAACGACTTCAACGTTTTCAATGATTTGACCATTTGACAAATCGACGAATTCCCTAATTCCGCAAACCCCAGTCCTAAATGTCTAAAATGAGCTAAAATGCCTAAAGTGCCTAAATTTAGGAATTCTGGATCTGGATTCTGACTCCTACCTCTTACAACAAATGACAGCGCAGCGTAGTGAGGCCGAAGGCAAATGACGGCGAAGCCGTATGAGGTGAAGCGCTAGCTGCCAGCTGTATTTCCCTATGCTCCATGCCCCATCCCAAATCGCCTCGCCAGTAAGAAATGTTTCAATTACTATTAAGCTGAAGGTAATAGTTTGAAACTTGACCCAAAAGCGTTTGTAGTAGAATATGCTACTCGTAACTTTAATTCCGGCCAAAATTAGATATTCGCAAAATACATTCAGTTACTGATCAAATAGGCCTCCCCTATCTATGGGCTCAAAATAAAATATTCTGGACAAATTATTTAAAAGAATATGGTAATAATATTATAATAATCACCTTATATTGTTACGTTAAAATTCTAATAATAATAAATGACTTGACTTCCATTAAAGAAGTGAGTATTATCCGCTTAATCAATAAAGGGCCGTCTTTATTGGCGGCCCGGTTTCGTTCTGAGGGAAGATCCATTTCTCAGAAGTGGCAACCTCAAGTTTGGGACCATGAGAATCTTTATGAAAGGAGGATGTCACTATGAGCAATGGAATTGTGAAGTGGTTTAGCGACCACAAAGGCTACGGCTTCATCGAGCAGGAAGACGGCCCGGATGTATTTGTTCACCATTCAGGGATCAACTCAACCGGTTTCAAATCTCTCAATGAAGGCGACAGTGTGACTTTTGATGTGGAACAGGGCCAAAAAGGTCCTGCTGCTGTGAATGTCACGCGCATTTAGTTGGCGGTAACACGCCTGTCACGGGCATCTCGTCTAAATAGGGCGAGATGCCCTTTTTATTTTGGCGCGCCTAGTCCCGAAGTGGCCTGTTTAGGCGATGCTGTCTAGAAGCAACACTTCCGCGCCCCTTGACAACACTGTCGAGAAATGTGATAGTAACACAACCCTTTGCGCTGGTTTTGGTGCATAACCCCAGAGCCCGTCACAGGCTCTGGGGTTTTTTGTCTCAGGACTCAAGCAGGTAGGAAAGGCAGCGCTCATTGCCGAAAACAAGCGCCTTTTATGTCATGAGCTTGAGGTTGAACCAGCCAACCTGCGACACTCAGCCGTTCGCTTTACGGTATCGGCTACATCGCTTGAAGGGAGGGCAGGGTAATGGCAAGACGAGGTCAACACAGCTTTGCGAAGCGGCAAAAAGAAATAAAGCGCAAACAAAAGGCCGAGGAAAAGATGGCACGGCGGCAGAACAAGAAAAAGGAGACTGCGGATCTAGGCGAGGAAGAGGCTGCAGAGCTCCAAGAAGAGCAAGAGTGAACCTGGCATTTTCTTTTGGCCTTAAAATTTACACTAATCAGCGGGCCCATACTCCTCCCGATTAGCTTAATAAATGGAGTTATAAAGTAAGACAGGCGGCTCGCTCACAGGACTGTTTTCTGAGGAGGAGGAAAGATGGCTCAGGCAAAAGAAGGCGACAAAGTGAAGGTCAACTATACCGGATCGCTAGAAGACGGTACTGTCTTTGGCTCCTCATCTGCACAAGACCCATTAGAGTTTACCATTGGACAGAGAAATGTACTCCCGAGCTTCGAAAATGCAGTAATCGGGATGAACGAAGGCGACACAAAGACCGTTTCAATTCATCCAGAAGACGCTTTCGGCCACCGCAAGGAAGACCTGATTTTTGATGTAGCAAGAACAAAATTGCCTGCAAATATTGATTTGAAGGTGGGCGGAGTACTTCGAGTTGGCTCTGATGAAGGCCAGGACTACGATGTCATCATAGCAAATATTGATGACGAAGTTGTTACACTTGACGGAAATCATCCACTTGCAGGACAGGTGCTCAATTTAGAGATTCAACTTATTAAGATATTGTAGTCTTTTAAGTTTATACTAAGATGATGACCTATATTTGCGGCAATAATTTTTCCAGGTATTAAATAGCTCTTCTCGAAACAAAAGTTGAAGAAAGTAGTGATCATATAGGGATCATATTAAAAGAATAATAACACTGCAAGACTCTCTGTTGTTTAATGATGTTAATAAAAAAGGAGATTATAATGCAAGGTAGCAAGCTTTATGTGGGCAACTTAAGTTACACTGTCGCTAATGATGAGCTGGAAGTACTATTTTCAAGTTATGGAGAAGTGAAGGAAGTCAAGGTAATTGAAGGCAAAGGTTTTGGATTTGTTGAGATGTCCAATCAAGCAGAAGCCGAAAAGGCAAAAGAAGCATTGAGCGGTTCCGATTATAAAGGACGAACTCTCAGAGTTGACGCGGCGCGTCCAGCCAAAAACAGACAAAGAAGGGGCCCGCGAAGATAGTAGAAATATCCGGGCTACACAAATGTATATGTTTTAGGCAGGTTTAGGATGGGCTCCCCACCTTGTCGTGCACGCATCCATAAATCGTGGGGGCGCAACGTAAGTCCTGTTAGCGGGAGAAAAATATCTGAAGGTGTCTTATGTTAAAGGGGAAAATGCTCGATTGCTCCTGGAAGGAGTTTGAGGAGCTTATAAAGAAAGCGATTGGCTCTGATTTTCTCTGGAAGATTCGTCCACGGGATACCCAGGTGAACCGCCAAACGGTAATGGAGTCCATTGAGACAATGGTGGGAAACAATAACGGCAGTTTTCCAGACGGGGGAAATATCTTTATCGAGCCAGAGAAAACAAAGGCAGTTACGCCGGAAGGCGGGACATTGTAAAGAGAATGTCAATCTGTTGTGCCTGAAGGGCGGTGAAGTGGATGAAAGTTATGGCCGTGGCCGAATATATTCTAAATGCATTGGTGGATTGTCTGAAAGATGAACCTCTTAAGCGGAATTACTTATAACTTGCGTGGTCTACGGCTGGGTATAAAGACCCCTAAGCTTCTTGTATTGGGGCTTATTAGGTTTGCCGCCGTCGTCATCATTACCATTCTTGCAGCAAGCCTAATCCTTGTTTACCATGAGAAGATTCTGCATCTCATTTGGGCAAAGCCTGCAAGTCAATGGATTCTTTGGTTATGGTACGTCCTCTCCTGGCTGCTTTCTTTATTCCTCGTGGGACTGTCGGCCATACTTTCCTATCTTGTCTCTCAAATACTCTTCAGTGTGTTCATAATGGATTACATGTCTCGAGTCACTGAACGCATCATTGTGGGCGAGGAACATGAAGAGGAAAAAGTGCCTGTGTTGCGGCAACTTTCCTATCTTGTCAAACAGGAAATACCAAGAACAATCCTGCCAGTTTTAGTAAGCCTTCTACTTATGGTTTTGGGCTGGCTTACGCCCTTGGGTCCGGTGCTGGCTATCCTCTCAGCGGGAATTGTGGTCATTTTTCTCGCCTGGGACAATACGGATCTTGTTCCTGCAAGAAGACTTGATCCTTTTAAACAACGTTTCAAACTTTTGCTGAAGAGCCTTACCTTTCACCTAGGTTTCGGGTTGCTGTTCCTTATTCCTCTGTTGAACATCCTTTTTCTCTCCTTCGCACCAGTGGGCGCCACTATCTACTTTATCCATCAGCATGACAAGTAGAGGCTGTTGAGAGATCAGTTTCGCGACTAGCTCTGCCTGGAGCCTTCACACGGGCATCTCTGTCTTTGAATAAGCGGAAGCTGTCTACTTAGTCTTTTTGGGATAAAAGAGAAAATAGCCAATAAGGATTGCGTAACATCTTGTAAGGTGATCGAGGTGAAAGACGAAGATAAGACAAAAGAGCAATTCATAAATGAATTGGCGGCGCTGCGGCGGCGGATCGCTGAATTGGAAGCACTAGAAGCGGCGAACAAGCGGGCAGAGCAGGAGAGTCGTGCATACGCTGAGAGCATAGTGGAAACGGTTCGCGAGGGTCTTGTGGTGCTTGATGTGAACCTGAGGGTAATCTCGGCCAACCGTTCCTTCTACGAGACCTTCCAAGTGAAACCTGGGGAGACTGAAGGACAGCTATTATATGACCTGGGCAACCGACAGTGGGACATCCCCAAGTTGCGAGAACTACTGGAAGAAATCCTCCCCAGGGACACAACCTTCGACAGCTTCGAGGTGGAGCACGAATTCAAGATAATCGGGCGACGAGTGATGCACCTGAACGCTCGGCGGATATACAGGGAAATCGACGAGACCCATTTGATTCTCCTGGCCATTGAAGATGTAACCGAACGCAAGCGAGCGCAGCAAGCACTGCGACAGAGCTCTGAAAAATTAAAGCTCTTCGCTTATTCGGTTATGCATGATCTCAAAAGTCCCACTGTAGGCATCTATGGACTGACAGAGCTTCTCCATAAGCACTACAAAGATGCTCTTGATGAAAGGGGTAAGAGCTACTGTGATCAAATCTTAAAAGCTTCCGTGCATGTTGCGGCTCTCATTGAAAAGATCAATGTCTACATCGCGACAGCGGAATTACCTCTAAAGATTGAGAAAATAAACATAAAAGACATTCTGCAGATGGTTAGAGACGAGTTTGCTCCTCGGCTGGCTGTTCGCCAAATAAAGTGGTTGCAACCCGAAGCCATTATAGAGGTCAAGGCAGATCAGTTGTCTATCCTCAGAATTTTCAGGAATTTTGTGGATAACGCGTTAAAATACGGCGGCGAAGATTTAAGCGAGATTAGAATCGGCTACGAAGAATCTGAAGAATTCCACACCCTTTCCGTAAGCGACGATGGTGCTGGTATAAGAGAAGGAGATTATGAAAGGATTTTTGCCGCTTTTCGGAGAGGTGAGGCATATAAAGCGGTTGAGGGCGTTGGCCTGGGATTGGCCATAGTGGCCGAGATGGCAGATCGCCATAAGGGCAGGGTGTGGGCGGAACCTCAAGGAGACAGATGGACAACGTTTCATATATCTATCGCGAAAGAGTTGTAAGCTTTCCTTTTATACTGGGCTATAACGCTTGACTGTGTCTTGATGAAAGAGTACAGTTAAAAACAAGCGTGAGGCAGTTTGCCTTAGTCTTTAATTTGATTCGGTTCCCCTGCGGTTTAGATGATTGGTAGCTCCTTTTTGAGTCAACACTTACGAAACGGGGACCCTTCCTTGGAACGGTGTGCCGCATCGGCTAGTCCGAAGCGCCTAAAGGACCAACAGGGACTCCACCTTGTTAAACTGGGTTCAAAACAGCCTTCCAACACCTCCTCCGCGGGGGTTTTTTTTATCCAGGAGGAAAGTTCCTGCGTCAACAGCTAAAAAACACCTCGTTTTTCTTCCCAAGCAGTTGATGTTACTCAAAGACGTACCAGGCTTGGATAGAGTGGACCAAACTAGAAAAGCAAATCTAACCAGTGGCCAAGCCATACTATTTTTCACAAATATTCTTCTTCTAACCTTCATCCCGGCCTGCACGATCTCTGATTGACGTATGCTTCTCACATGGTCAAGGTTAAACATACTATTTGCAGATTCCCGCTATGAAACGGGCCATTGTCAGTGGCAGAGATTCGTCGTTGTCTTGAGAGGAAGATAGAATGCCCTACTCCATTGTTTTCATTGTTATACTGGCGATCCTTTTTCTGGCCAGTGCCATTCGTATTCTCAAGGAATATGAGCGGGGGGTCATTTTCCGTCTGGGAAGGGTCATCGGTGCCAAAGGACCGGGGCTCATCATTCTCATCCCCGTGGTGGACCGGATGGTGAAGGTCAGCCTGCGGTTGGTGGCCATGGACGTACCTCCTCAGGATGTGATTACCCGAGATAACGTATCTGTGAAGGTCAATGCAGTGATCTATTTTCGAGTGATGGATTCCATCAAGGCGGTGGTGGAGGTGGAAAATTATCTCTACGCCACCTCCCAGATGGCCCAAACCACCCTGCGTAGTGTTTGCGGTCAGGGGGAGTTGGACGAGCTGCTCTCCGAACGTGAAAAGATCAATAGGCAGCTCCAGGAGATTTTGGATGAGCATACCGACCCCTGGGGCATTAAGGTCAGCACTGTGGAGGTCAAGCACATCGACCTGCCCCAGGATATGCAACGAGCCATGGCCCGCCAGGCTGAAGCCGAGCGGGAGCGCCGTGCCATGGTTATCAACGCAGAGGGGGAGCACCAGGCTGCGAATCGCCTGGCCGAAGCGGCCCGGATAATCTCCGACCATCCCATTGCCCTGCAGCTCCGCTACCTGCAGACCCTGCAAGAGGTCGCTGCGCAGGGCAAATCTCGCACGCTCTTTCCCATTCCCATTGATTTGGTTAACCCGTTTCTGCAGTTGGAGAAAAACGTGGAAAAAGAAAGCTCCGGCACCTGATTGTGCGGGAGGAAACTCTGTTGCTGGCTGCCGAGAGCAGGGGGGCCAGGATTCAAGTAGCCTTGGCAGGGACAATTTTTGCTGGTCATTCAGGTCTTTTCCAAAAGGCCTTGTCTATGAATATTCCGCATCTTCTACTTGGCCAAGGAAAGACTCTCCAGGAAGGTTGCAATGGGATGGGGTGGCGGCACTTTGAGGACAAAAATTCCGCTTGCAGGAGATTTACTTCATAATTTTCATCTTGGGTGTTGGATAAGCTGCTCACCACAATGCACACAGTAATGAGTTCCTCCCCGTCGACTTATAGCGTGTTCCTCTTCACTACAGCCTTTCCTGAGGATGGCTTCATTAACCACCGCGCCACAGAGCGGGCAGAAGCGCACCGGAGCATTTGCTCGCCTATGATTAAAGTTGGGACACCTATTTTGCTGCATTATCATTCTGCGCTCTCTCTCCCCATCTATGATTATGAACTCTCGGGAAGTTCTCTATTTGTATAACTCAGTTCTTTCTCACAAATGGCA
>JAJDNT010000195.1 GCA_022340515.1 Deltaproteobacteria bacterium | reverse complement strand
GGTTATTGATACTTTTCGCGGACGCATCAGTGAATCTACCGGTGAGGTTTTTCTGGACGATTTAAACTTAGACGATAATTTGATTCAATCCCTTGACAAGATCTTCATAGTGGCGTGCGGCACCTCCTACCATGCCGGACTGGTGGGAAAAATTTTACTGGAGTCTCTTTGTGGTTTGCCGGTGGAAGTAGAACTGGGTTCTGAATTTCGCTATCGCGACCCCATCATAAATTCGAAAACCCTGCAAATTCTTATATCACAATCCGGGGAGACAGCTGATACGCTGGCGGGGTTGAGGGAAGGTCGCAGGAAAGGGGCTTTTCTTCTGGCCATAGTTAATGTGGTAGGCAGTAGTCTGGTCCGTCAGTCTGATGGGGTTCTTTACACCCATGCAGGTCCAGAGATTGGAGTAGCGTCCACCAAGGCCTTCACCACCCAATTAGTGGCGCTCTATCTTCTGGCGCTTTATCTGGGGGTCAAGCTTGGTAGGCTTACCTTGGAGGAAAGCCAGGAGCATATCTTGGAACTAGTTAAACTTCCAAAGAAAATGGAGACCAGCCTGGATGAGGACAAGCGAATTAAAACTATTGCCCGCGAATACGCCAATGCGCGAGATTTTCTCTATTTGGGTCGTGGAATCAACTATCCTATTGCTTTAGAGGGAGCGCTAAAGCTCAAGGAGATTTCATATATTCATGCCGAGGGCTATGCGGCCGGTGAAATGAAACATGGCCCCATTGCTCTCATTGATGAGCATATGCCAGTAGTAGCAGTGGTGAGTAGGGGCCTAACTTTTGAGAAGATGCTTTCCAATATGGAAGAGGTCAAGGCTCGCCGGGGGAAGATTATTGCAGTATGTGACGACTCGGCAGAGGCACTTGCTGGCAAAGTGGATGCTTATATTCAGGTGCCGGCCACTACACCATTTCTGGCCCCAATTCTTTTTACCATACCAATGCAATTATTGGCCTATCATGTAGCGGTATTCCGCGGTACTGATGTAGATCAACCACGGAATTTGGCGAAGAGTGTCACGGTCGAATAATGCAGAGCGCAAAGCGCAGAGCGAAAACGTCGTAAACGGTGAATGGTAAACGGTGAACGGTTGTAGAAGCATGTCCCACTCCTTTCACCGTTGACCGTTTACTGTTTAATGTTGACCAGGACTCTATGCCTTATGCTCTATGCGCTATGCGGCGGGCGATTGGCCACCGACTTGACTAAAAATTGACAGGAAGATTAAAATACGGCAGGAAATAGGGGGTGAAGCGAAGGGGGAGAGAATCAAATGGGAGAGGAAAATAGCACCATCGGGAACGTAACCATACCTGTAGAAGAAGCAAGAACCGATCAAGAGACGCCTTTCAATCGTTTAGAATCGCGTATCGATATTCTCATCGAAAGGTATGAAAGGCTTGCTGGCGAGCACAATCAGTGTGGTGCAAGGCTGGCGGAACAAGAGGTGCGCATCCGGGAGTTGGAGGTTAAGCTAGAGCAATCGGAGCAGCAAAGATCGGAGATTCGTGCTCGTTTAGATACATTGATAGAGAAACTTAGCCGTTTTTCGTAGGGGAGGCGGATTTGGTCCAGCAGGTGAAGGTAGGGATCCTGGGTCAGGAGTATACCATTCACACCAAGGCCGACAGGGCGTATGTGGAAAAGGTAGCCCAACTTGTGGCCTCCAAATGCCAGGAGGCACAGAACAGGCTCCACACTTCTTCACTCGCGACCGTTGCTCTTCTCGCCGCTCTGAATATTACGAGCGATTACCTCCAGATGAAGGAGGCTTACGAGGAGCTGGTCGATCGGATCGAGAGTAAACAGGAAAAACTCTCATCCCTCTTGCCCTGAAGTCTTTGCTAGCCCTGCAGTGTTGGTGATTGGCAGCTCTGTTGCGGGCCCGAGATTAGCTCCAATGAGGGGCAGCTCGAGCATGGTTGCATCGCCTCCTGGGCCATGTTAATCATTATTCGGAAAATTTAGAATAAATTGTTATAATAATTTTTATTTACCCAATATTAAGTACACCCCTGCGGTGTTGGTGATTGGCAGTAAGTTCTTGAGCCAACATTGATAGAAGGGGGACCCTTCCTTGGCACGGTGTGTCGAGTCGGTTTTCCGAAGCGCCTAAAGTGTCAACAGGGACCCCACCTGGAAGAACCAGGTTCATAACAACCTGCCAACACGGCATGCTCGCGGGGGATTTTTTTTGGTCGGCATAAGCGGCACAACCGGCTAAACCCAGATAATCATTTTTATCTTGCTTAAATCATTATTTTTAGATATTTTTTTAGTACCGCTCAAGAGGCTTCCTAGACGGATTCCTTTTAAGGCGGAGTGATGGTACATATCCGGTGTTGAAAGACTAGAGGGGTCGGGAAGGGGTCCCTGCCCAAGGTGTAAGAGGGGTAACTCGTAACCATCGCCGTTAAATGTGAGAGAATTTTTCGAGCCTGCCATCAAAGGAGGCGTGAAAATAGGCCGGCGATTCAGCGGCTTGCCCAAATTCTTTTCAACAGCTGTCTTTTGAGATAAGCTGTTCAAATAAAAAGTTTTTTGTGGACCAAATTACTGAACCATCTGTCATATAACTAAGAAAAGGAGGATCTGAAGTAAACAGAGGCAGGAATGCCTAGCTAGGTTGTCACCTCTGGTAAGAAGTGTGCTGAGGAAGGTGCAGTTCTAGCGGACAACAATACCCCACCCCGAATATCTCGCCGGAATGTTTTACGCCATCCATCATTCATTTCTCCCATGAATCCGTCATCTGATCAGGCCTGAGCGGCACTCCTATATTTGTAAGGAGTTGATTTCTCTCTCTTTTGAGTGACTAGTACGGTTCCTAAGTCCTTCGATTTATAAATTCGATGACGAATTTATATACTCAGGACTTAGTGCTGAGTGAGCATAGCTGTTCATCATCAGGTTAAACAGACGTCACGATATTTGCGAATCGAAGCACTAAGGACGTGGGAGCTATGACCATGACTGTAACAACCATGCTGTTGATCATATCTGGGGCTCTTCTCGGGGCGTTGCTAGGGGCTTTCATTGTCAAGAAAAGCATGGAAGCCCGAATGAGATCCACCACCAACGCAGCCCAGAAGATCATTGATGAAGCCAGAAAGGAAGCTGAAACCGTTAAGAAAGAGGCGATGCTCCAGGCCAAAGATAGCCTCTATCAAATGAAGGTGGAATTCGAACGGGAGACCAAGGATACTCGTAGAGAATTGCAAAATTTGGAGCGCCGTCTACTGCAAAAGGAGGACAACCTCGAAAAGAAAGGAGAGCTCTTCGACAAACGGGAGAACAACCTGTCCCGTAAGGAAAAAGTCCTCCTTCAACAAGAGAATGAACTGACTGAAAAGCAAGAAACTTTAGATAAACTTGTCCAGGAGCAGCGCACTCAACTCGAGCGTATCGCCGGGATTCCATCCTCTGAGGCGAAGGAGTTGCTGATAAAATCCATGGAAGCTGAGGCAAGACATGATGCGGCCAAGCTGATCAAGCGGATAGAGACTAATGCTCGGGAAACTGCCAGCAAAAAAGCTACAGAAGTCATCTCCTTGGCCATAAAGCGCTATGCGGGGGACTATGTGGCGGAGAAGGCCATCTCGGTTGTAGCCCTTCCCAACGAAGAGATGAAAGGAAGAATAATCGGACGCGAGGGGCGCAATATCAGGGCCATCGAAGCAGCAACCGGTGTCGATCTCATCATAGACGACACACCAGAGGCTGTAATTCTCTCTGGATTCAATCCCATTCGCCGCGAGGTAGCGCGATTGTCTTTGGAGAGGTTGATAAGTGATGGTCGCATACATCCGGCTCGAATCGAGGAAATTGTTGAAAAAGTTAATCAGGAGGTGGAGACTGCCATCCGTGAAGCTGGTGAACAGGCAGCTTTTGACGTGGGGGGGCACGGTATTCATCCTGAGGTGATAAAGCTTTTGGGTAAATTGAAATACCGAACAAGTTACGGCCAAAATGTATTGCAGCATTCATTAGAAGTATCTTTTCTCTGCGGTATCATGGCTGCTGAGCTGAGGATGAATGAAAAGCGGGCCAAGAGAGCCGGCTTATTGCACGATATAGGTAAGGCGGTGGATCATGAGGTGGAAGGACCCCATGCCACCATTGGCGCCGAACTTGCCAAGAAGTACGGAGAGTCGGCCAAAATTGTTCATGCCATTGCCGCACACCACGAAGACATAGAGCCGGAGTCGGTTTTGGCCGTACTGGTACAAGCTGCGGACACTCTCTCCGGGGCGAGGCCGGGTGCTCGCAAGGAACTAATGGAAACCTATGTAAAGAGATTGGAAGAACTTGAAAAAGTTGCCAATTCCTTTAAGGGTGTGAGCAAGTCCTATGCTATCCAGGCAGGGCGTGAACTCCGTATCATAGTTGAGAATGACAAGGTCTCCGATGATGAGTCGGTGATGTTGTGCCGCGACATCGTCAAACAAATTGAGAACGAGCTTAGCTATCCTGGACAGATCAAAGTGACGGTAATTCGTGAAACCAGGGCCGTGGACTATGCGAAGTAGATAGTTTAGCCGTTTATGCGGGTTAAGCCGGTTTATAAATTTAATAGATGTGTTCGGTTTATCTTTCAGCGACCAATAAATAAACCGGCCAAACTGGCTAAGCCGACCAAACTGACTAAACCGGCTAACGGAAAGACAATTTTCCATGAAAGAAAAAGTTCCTGGTTTGATACGGATTCTTTTCATAGGAGACATTGTTGGCAAGCCGGGCAGATTCGCGGTGAGGACACTCCTACCCAAGCTTGTGGGTAGTCAGGAAATAGATTTTGTCATAGCCAATGGAGAAAACGGTTCCGGGGTGGCTGGTTTAACCCCAAATGTGGCTGACGAGCTGCTGGAAAGTGGTGTAGATGTGCTCACCTCGGGAAACCACATCTGGAGAAAAAAGGAAATTGAACCATATTTAGACCAGGGCTCAAGGGTGCTACGACCGGCCAATTATCCGGCCGGGGTGGTAGGAAAAGGTCACGCAGTATTCCAAACTGCAGGGGGCATTGCAGTTGGTGTTATTAATCTCCAGGGGCGGGT
>JAJDNT010000058.1 GCA_022340515.1 Deltaproteobacteria bacterium | reverse complement strand
GGGGCGGTCTCGTCACTTTCACGAACTTTCTCTAAGAGTTGCTCGATTTTTTCTAGGGGTGTAATTTCTTGGGAAGGATCCAATCGCAGACGGTGGGGCAAAACTAGTCGAGCTGCAGCTATGACCTCCTGTTGGGTCACCCCGTTGCGCCCTGCGTAGGCAGCCATGGCCTTAGCCGCCTTGGCCATGGCAATGTCCGCCCTGTGACCATCAGTGCGACCAGCCACAGCCAAGCGGGTAATGAAGGCAATCTGCCTTTCAGGAAGAATAACTCTGGCCACTCTTTCCTTTGCCTCTAGTACGTGGTCGGCGAGGTCTCGTTCCTTTTCTCTCCATTGCCGCGCGAATTCTTTGGGTGACTCCTCAAAAGTCAGACGCCTGGTCACCACCTCACTACGGGCTTTTTCATCTTCAATGCCCTGCACGGCAGCGCATAAGGCGAAACGGTCCTGCAACTGCGGGCGTAGCTCCCCCTCATCCGGGTTCATGGTGCCCACTAGGATGAACCTGCTTGGATGGCTATAGGATATGCCCTCTCGTTCCACCACATTTACTCCCATGGCAGCTGCATCGAGCAAAATATCAACCAGGTGGTCTGGAAGCAAATTCACCTCATCGACATAAAGAAATCCGCGGTGGGCTTTGGCCAGAAGTCCCGGTTCAAATGACTTCTCTCCCCGACGCACTGCCTGCTCAATGTTCAAGGTTCCCAGCACCATCTCCTCGGTCGCGCCCAGAGGAAGTTCCACAACCCTCATTATTTCCTGGACCGAAGGCAGCTGCTCGCCTTGGCGGTAGCGTTGAAGACACTCATGGCACATCAGGCTGGTATCTGTTGGGTGACAGCGAAAGTGGCAATGAGCGACCACGGGTATGGGAGGTAGAAGGCTGGCAAGGGCGCGCACTGCCGTGGATTTGCCGGTGCCCCGCTCGCCCCTTATGAGAACACCACCAATGTCTGGGTTGATCAGGCTCAAAACCAGGGCCTGTTTCATCTGCTCCTGATCGACAATGGCTGTAAATGGGAATGCTGTAGGGTAAAGTTCCATGGCCCAATCTTTTTAGCAAATTATTTCGCCATGAAAAAGATTTTTTTAGGCGAAATCATTAACCTCTTTTGCACAGTTGGGATAACCCATGACCTCGGCTGTTCGTTGTCCGTCGTCCTTTACCCACATTTTTCGAAGCAATTACTGATTAGGGGGACTGACGACGGACCAATAAAGTTGATCTTGCCAAACTTGAGAGCTTTGTGTAGTCGTTAGTAGGAGATCGTTAGATTAGAAGAATACACGCTTTGCTTCCTGCACTTTGCCCTATGCGCTACGCGTTAGGCGGCGAAGGAAGTGAGCCCATGGCTATGCAAATTCTACCAAAATCTCTTACTACAACAGAAAACCTGCAAAGGCTGATCGAGCTCCTTCTCGAGAAAGAGACGCTACGGAGTAGTTTGCACCTTGGAGACTTCGGACCTCGAGTAAGTGAAGCGGAGGATGCCCAATCTTTATTAGACCGAGTGATTCAAGTAAGCCGAAAAACCCTTACTCTGGATGAGCACCCCCAGGCAGTTCCCAGCTTAAGACTGACCAGAAGGTTGAGCCGACTTCCCCGTCAGATTGTCTTATTGTATCTTTTATTATCTCCCGTCGGCCTGTTTTTTCTCTACCTCACTTCGAAGGAATCTGAGGCGAGCGCAGCTCTATGGACTGCCCGGGGGGCAATTTTCGCCCTCTTTGTTATACCTCTTCTCTTTTACCGAAGGGCGAGGATCAACATAGAACATGAATGCGGTTACGTGAGGGACTCGGAAGGTCGGTCTGTCATTGTCATTGACCAGCTTCGAACCGCTCAGTTTCAGTCCTATCTGGCACATGAATACGGCCATCATCTGTACCTTGAACGATGGGAAGGTGGCAATAAAGAGTGGGTGCGGGAAGGATGGGCCCGATTGTTCCAGTGGCAAATAGTGGAGCAACTGAGCCGTCAGGAAGAAAATCAAACTTATCTCTATCACACCCTAGTACAGATTATAGGCGAACTCAAGTTTGCCTGTGAGATAATCAGTAGGGCCCTCCATCAAAGGCTACCCCTGCAGGTGCGCCGCATTCGCACTATTTACCAGCGGAATCCCCTCCTCCGGCTGCTTACCGGAACTCCAGGGTTCAGCACCATCCGCCTCATTGATCATGCTGTTGGCACTGCCCTCTATTTCCTGGAAGCTGATCGCATCGGGCCACAAGAGGCTCTGCTAAAGAGAACCTTTGATTAGCAGGACAGAGAGGTTAGAAGAGAGGATGTAACCACAAAGTACACAAAGACCACAAAGGATTCAAGACTATTATATGGTTTTCTTCGTGTTTTTGGTGATCTTTGTGGTTTAACCAGATTGGGTGTTATTACAGTCGGTTACAGAGCACCAATCAATCGGGCGATGACAATGCGCATTACCTCTGAGGTTCCTTCACCAATCTCCAAAAGCTTCTGGTCCCGATAAAACCGCTCCACGTCATATTCCTTCATGAGTCCATAGCCGCCATGTAATTGCACGGCATGATTGGCGCAACGGCTCATCATCTCAGAACAGTAGAGCTTGGCCATGGCTGCCTCTCTGGTGAAGGGTTTGCCATTGTCTTTGAGCCAGCAGGCCTTGTAGAGAAGAAGCCTGGCCAATTCTATCTCAGTGGCCATATCGGCCAGTTTAAAGGCATTTACCTGAAACTGCGAAATAGGGCGGTTGAACTGAATTCGCTCCTTGGCATACTGCAGCGTCCGATCGTAACAGCCCTGAGCTCCGCCTAAACCCATAGCAGCTATAGAGAGTCGACCGCCGTCCAAAGTCTTGAGCATCTGATGAAATCCTTCTCCCCTCTTGCCGAGAAGGTTTTCCTTGGGAACCCGGCAATCCTCGAAGGAGAGTTCACTGGTGTTTGAAGCCCGCCAGACCATTTTCCCTTTCATTTCTCTGGCCTTATAGCCCGGTGTGCCGTTTTCCACCAAAATACAGCTAAGCTCGTTCTTACCATCCTCTCGGATTCCTGTTTTGGCTAGAACGGTAACCCCGAGAGAGATTTCCGCGGAAGCATTGGTGATGAAGATTTTACTTCCATTAATGACCCAATCGTTGCCGTCCAATACAGCTGTTGTCTGAGTATTACCCGCGTCAGAGCCGGCATTGGGCTCTGTGAGGCCAAAACCCCACAGTGCCTCTCCACTACAGAGTTTTGGGAGATACTTTCGTTTCTGTTCTTCGGTGCCAAATTCATAAATTGGACTGCTTCCCAAAGAATTTGCTGCTGCCAGAGTTGCCGCCTGCGAACCATCTACTCGGGCTACTTCTTCAACCGCGATAATATATCCCAGATTGTCAAGTCCCTGCCCGCCGTATTCCTCCGAAATCACCATACCGAAAAGACCCAAACTCCCCATGGCCCGCGTGAGTTCTACAGAAAACTCTTCCCGTTCATCCAGGTCCTGTGCCAAGGGTTGGATCTCCTTGATACTAAAATTGCGCACCGAGTTTCGCAAAATCTCATGTTCTGTTGACAGACTAAAGTCCATGGAATCTCCTCACCATGATGGAATGAAAAGAATGGGGTGGTTACAAGAATTTTTCCTTGCAAAGCACCCTAGACAGGCTATGATGGCATTATATTTGGCCAGCACATTTTAACGAAATAATAATTGGAAATTTTGTCCATTTGCCCCTCACGGAGATTAGCAATGAATCAACCTGACGACAATCAGTCAAGTAGAGAGCCATCTTCTTCTAAGCCTTTTTATGGGCAGGATCCCCATGAGATAGATTTTTTAGAGGGCATCAGCCAAAGTTCGGAACATGACTTAGAGCCGGAAGAACCAGTCGGCGTTGGTGAACGGATAAAAAAGCTGCGTGAACTGAAAAAACTTTCCCTCGCCGATGTATCGCAAAGAACTGGCATCTCAGAACAGATGCTTGAGAGCATCGAAGCCGACGCTACCGCTCCTCCCCTAGGCACCCTAACCAAACTTGCTCGTGCTTTGGAAATGAAAATGGGTTATTTGCTCACCACGGGCGAACCTAAACCCTTTGTGATCACGCGTAAAGATGAAAGAAAGCCAGTGAGCCGACACGCAGCCGAACAGCAAAGCAAATATGGCTATTCATACCTGTCTCTGTCCCCTGGGATGCGAGACCGCAACATGGAACCCTTCCTGGTGACCCTATCACCCACAGTAGAGGAAGTTCCTGGTTCGGTTCATGAGGGCGAAGAGTTCATTTACGTACTCGAAGGTGAAATGGAGGTAGTAATTGGCGAACATCGGGAGGTACTCTATCCGGGCGATACTATCTATTACCACTCATCCATACCTCACGTGGTCAAATGTCACCAGGGTAAGCCAACCCGCATTCTAGCGGTTCTCTTTGCTGAAACCAAATGATCGCAAAGCGCGTGACGCTTTGCTCCAGCTGGCAGCAGACAGCTAGCAGCTTCCTTTCATCTGCTGCCGGCTGCTTGCTGAATTATTTAGGTTACTTCCCGGATCCCCGTCGGTTCCTTAGGCACACGGCCCGTATGCACCGCCTCGGAACGCAGTTGCCGACCAAGTATTTTCTCCATGGCCCGGCCAACTTGCAAAACATGATCTACATCAAGCCCAGTATCGATTCCCATTTCATCCATCATTACCACCATGTCTTCCACCGAGACCAAGCCAGTTATAGTAGGGTCTTTGTAGTAATAAACACCCGTTCCTGCCACCGGAACACCATCGACAAAATTTGCCGGTTGGCCACCGGTTCCTCCCAAGGTGCCTTCAAAATGGGTAATACCAGTTTGCAAGGCGGCTAGCACATTGGCCAGACCCCAGCCTCTTGTGGTATGAAAGTGGGCCACGTGGAGTTTAGGATCTGGGAAGGCGTCCAAAACCATGCTGTAATAATCATACACCTTGTTGGGTGAGGCAGAGCCGTCATGATCCGCGTGTTCAATATCATCCGCTCCTATGTCCAACCACCTACGAGTAAATTCAACAGCCTTCTTGGTGTCAGTAGGTCCTTCTATAGGGCAACCCCAAATGGTGCTCACCGTTCCGCATACTTTTAAGCCTTTATCGTGGGCTAACTGGATATATTTCTCCGCCATCTTCCAGTATTCTTCCAGAGAAAGACCAGAATTCACTTTGTGGTGCGATTCGCTGGTGGAGACCATCATTAGAATGCGGTCCGGCCC
>JAJDNT010000175.1 GCA_022340515.1 Deltaproteobacteria bacterium | reverse complement strand
TAGTGGCGCCGCTGTCCCGTTTCCTCCTTTAGAGTGCTAAAAATCATTCGACCAGCAGTGGTTTGGAGGATGCTGGTAACAGAGGCCTCCACCTCTTGACCAAGAAGCCTGCTGGCATTCTCAACCACAACCATGGTGCCGTCATCTAGATAAGCGACACCTTGGCCCTGCTCTTTACCCTCTCGCATAATCAGTAAGTTCAAAATTTCGCCCGGTAAAACCATGGGTTTGAGGGCGTTGGCCAACTGATTAATGTTGAGAACGGGCACTCCCTGGAGTTGCGCCACTTTGTTGAGGTTGAAATCGTTAGTAATTATCTTGGCATGCATCTCGCGAGCCAGGGCAATAAGCTTGGCATCCACCTCTCTTATCTCGGGATAATCCTCATCCACCACTTTCACTTCAAGGGTATCACCCTTTTGCATGCGATTGAGGATGTCCAATCCCCTTCGCCCTCTGGCTCGCTTTAGGTTGTCAGCGGAATCGGCAATGTGCTGAAGTTCCTGCAAAACAAACTGAGGTACAACCAGTGGCCCTTCCAAAAAATCGGTTTCACAAATGTCGGCAATGCGTCCATCTATGATGACACTGGTATCGAGAATCTTGCCGCCACTTCGTTTTAGCGACCCTTTGGTAAAAAGGCTCCAACCCGGCCACTTTATTTCCTCTATTTTCTTGCCGCCCAAAACCAAGCCGATGTAACCAAAGGTACAACTCAGGATTACCGAGGCTGAGATGCGGATGCCAGGATTCTGCAGGCCGCTGAAAATATAACCGAGCAGTTGAGCGATTACCAACCCTAAAACGAGACCGAATGTGCCACCCAGGATCACCTTGAGGGGCGCTTTCTTGATTATTTTTTCTATGGATAATGCTAGGAGTGCAAAAATGAATCCGGTAAGTGCCCCTACCAATTTGATCCAGATGCCCCAGGTCTTTAGAACTGGCAGATAAGACGGCAGGTACAACGCGAGGATATATCCGCTCACCGAACAAACAACGACCAAAAGCAAACGTAAAATAGTCTGGGCAATGCTCACTCTTCACTCACCTCCTTTCTTAAACTGGGGTTTCCCCAATTGGAATATTGGAATACTGGCCGAGCCTTTCAAGCGCCAAAAATACCCTGGATGTCTTTCTCTACCTGGCTCTCATCTAGTTCTTTGGCTATCGATATTTCCTTCACCAGAAGACTGCGGGCGGTGTCCATCATCTTTCGCTCGCCAAAGGAAAGCTCTTTATCTTCACGGAGGATAAAAAGATCGCGCAAAACCTCAGCCAATTCGTAGACAGAGCCGGTTTTAATCTTCTCCATATACTCGCGATAGCGCCGGTTCCACGTCTGGTTGTCAGGCTCAACCTCTCTTTCCTTTAAGATCTCGAATATCTTAGGAACTTGAGCAGCATCTATCACCTGACGCAACCCCACACTGTTCACGTTATCGAGGGGAATCATTATAATCATGCCGTTGTCCAGAATGCGCATTATATAGAATTCTTGTTTGTTGCCAGAGATCCATTTGCTCTCAATGGACTCTATTACCCCAACCCCATGGGCTGGATACACGGCTAGGTCACCAACCTTAAACATGACTGGTTTCATCCTCCTGCAAAAATAACTGCCAGCAGATCGAAAGCCTGGACTTAGAAATCGAGGATAGCCTCCAAACCAGCGTGTTGCTGAGTGTCTGGTCAGGGCCTATAATAAACGAATAATCCCGTGCGAAAGATCTGTATGGCGTTAAGATTCCTTTGCTCAAATTTGTCCCCACATCCCCCGCGGCCTAGAAAGGGGCCGCCTTTTGAAATAATGAAGATTGTGGGAACTGACTCAATGTATTTTAACATAAAATGATACCATTATCAGCCTTCTCCTCAAAGGCAAAAGTGGCAGTGTCGTCCGTGGTCAGTTGTGCGTTGTCCGTTGCATCGAGGGCATAGGGCATGGAGCATGGGACATAGAGCAAATTAAAAACCTTTACTCAGCTTTTTATGCCTTCCGAAATTTGCAATCCGAAACCCGAAATTCTTCCTTCTAGCCGTCTCGCTAGGTTCGCAGTTCCCATGTGCCTTGCGCCCTTCGCCTTTTGCCCCTGGCTCTATGCCTCAAGTTGTGTTTTTTGTGATTCATAACTCTCTCGGTGCTGACCTCTATTGACATTCCTGCAAAACAAAAGGGGCGGCATTTTAACGCCGCCCCTGTCGTTCTAAGGCGAAAAAGTGGGGTCAGACCCCGTCATCTTCCCACTATTTGACACCGTGGATCATGATTAACACCGGTGCACTGACGAGCGACACCACCGAGACCAACTTGATCAAAATGTTCATGGTGGGTCCGGAGGTATCCTTGAAAGGATCGCCTACGGTATCGCCCACAACCGCAGCCTTGTGATTGTCCGAACCCTTGCCACCGTAGTGACCCGCCTCAATATACTTCTTGGCGTTGTCCCAGGCGCCACCGCCATTGGACATGAAAAGGGCCATGCACACACCGGTTGCCGTACACCCCACCAGCACTCCGCCCAGGGCCGTTGGGCCGATGATCATTCCCACCGCCAGAGGCGTGGCCACACCGATAATACCTGGCAGCATCATGCGTTTGAGCGCGCCCTTGGTGGCAATATCCACACACTTGGCCGGCTCGGGCTTGCCCTCGCCCTCCATCAAGCCGGGGATCTCCCGGAACTGGCGGCGAATCTCTTCCACCATGTCAAAGGCGCACGAACCCACCGCGGTCATGGTGAGCGCCGCTACGATAAAGGGCACAATGGCACCGATGAGCACGCCGATGATCACGTAGGGATCGGTAATGTTGATGATTTCCAACCCCACCGCCTGGGTATAGGCGACAAACAGGGAGACCGCGGTGAGCGCCGCGGCGCCGATGGCAAAGCCCTTGCCGATGGCGGCGGTGGTGTTACCCAGGGCATCCAGGGTGTCGGTGATCTTGCGGGTCTCAGGTCCCAGACCAGCCATTTCTGAGATGCCGCCGGCGTTGTCAGCAATGGGGCCGTAAGCATCCACGGTCATGGTGGCCCCCACGGTAGAGAGCATGCCCACGGCGGAAATGCCGATGCCGTAAACCCCGCCAGTCTTGTAGGCGATGAAGGTAGCAAGGCAGATGCCGAGAACGGGCAGGGCCGTGCTCTCCATGCCCACGGCCAGGCCGGCTATGAGCACCGTGGCCGGTCCAGTCTCGCTCTGGGCGGCGATCTTCTTAACCGGTCCCATGGAGGTGTAGTACTCCGCCAATAGCCCGATGAGAATGCCGCAGAAAAGGCCGGAAATGACCGCCCAAAATACACCGGTGGGCAGCCCTAGGGACTTGACAATATAGTAGGTCAAAGCAATAAGAATGGCTGCGGCCACAAAGGTAGTATAGCGCAAGGCCGCCTGGGGTGAAATGTTCTGGAATACCTTTATGGACATAACCCCAAAGAAAGAAGCCACCAGTCCGCCCATAACCACTATCAGAGGGCAGACCATATAAGCCGAGCGCAACTTTTCAGACTCAGCTGGCAGCACCATGGTGGCAGCAATGGCGATGGTGGCGACAATGGCGCCCACATAGGATTCGAAAATATCAGCGCCCATGCCGGCGATATCACCAACGTTGTCGCCCACGTTGTCGGCAATGACACCCGGGTTTCTCGGGTCGTCCTCAGGAATGCCTGCCTCCACCTTGCCCACCAGGTCGGCGCCCACGTCAGCCGCCTTGGTGTAGATGCCGCCCCCCATACGGGCAAAAAGGGCGATGGAGCTGGCACCCATGGCAAAGCCGTTGATGATGTTAGCCGTAGCAGGATTGTGGCCGACGAAATAGTACCAGATGCCCACACCCAGCAACCCCAGACTGGCCACCGCCACTCCCATGACCGCCCCGCCGAAATAGGAGACGTTCAGGGCCTTGGCCATACCGAACTCATTGGCTGCCGCGGCTGTACGCGAATTGGCCCGGGTGGCAGCACTCATACCGGAAAAGCCGGCAACGCCCGAGCAGAACGCACCCGTGACAAAGGCTACAGCAGTCTGCCAGTTGATGCCATACCACAGGAGCGCGAACACTACGGCAATAAAAATCACCAGGATGGAGTATTCCCTCTTCAAGAATGCCATGGCTCCCTTGTTAATCATGTCCTCGAGTTCTATCATGACTTCGTTGCCGCTGGGAAAAGATTTGACGTAGGCGAACAGGAAAAATGCGAAGATCACCCCCGCTACGCCGAAGAACGGTGCATAATTTACCCAGTTTTCCATACCTGTTACCTCCCATTAGTTTGTGCCAAAAGTAACGTATTAGTGGTTTAAAAAAAACTTGAACTGCCGGTTAGGGGACTTGCTTCGAGTTGAACTCGGTCATAGCCTTTTCCAGGCCATGAGCCAAAATCGCAGTGACAGCCGCAGCTGCAGAGTCTACTATCTCCACTATTTGATTCCTCTGGTCCTCGTACCAAGGGCTCAGCACATAATCTTCTACAGCCTCACCAAATCTCGGCCTGCCAATTCCCACTTTAACTCTGGCATAACGGTCTTCCCCCAGTGCCTGGTGAATGGACTGTACCCCCCGGTGTCCGCCATCTCCGCCGCCGTGAACTATTTTTATTCTGCCTAAATCCACATCCAAATCATCGTGGATTACCAGCAAGTCTTTCACGGCAAGCTTAAAGTAAGACATTAGGGCATGCACCCCCTGGCCACTCCGATTCATGAAAACTTGCGGTTTGGCCAGAATCACCTTGTGGCCGGCAATATCACCTTTGCCCCAGAGGCTAAAAAACCGTTTCCCCTTAACCGTAATGGAGTGGGCCCCAGCCAACCGATCCACAACCATGAATCCTACATTGTGGCGTGTGTGCTCGTAGGTCTTTCCTGGATTTCCAAGTCCCACCACGAGATGCACAAGCTCGCTCCATGGCCGTGCAACCGGCCATTACTACCATGGGCTACTCTTTTTCCCCCTCTTCCTCGGTTTCGGCTACCGCTTCTGCTTCCACCTCCTCTCGTTCTTCCTCTTCTTCTGGAACCTCCGGTTCTATCTCTTCAACCTTCGTGGGTGGTACCACGGTGGCTATGGTAAGCTCATCCTCCACCAAAACGTCTATGTCTGAGGGGATCTTCAAATCGCTCACATGCAAAGAATCACCTATGTTGAGGTCGCTTACGTCGAGTTCGAAAGAATCGGGTATATTGTCGGGCAGGCACGAGATCTCGAGTGTTCTGCTCACCTGCTGAAGAATGCCGCCCTCGGAGACCCCCATAGCCGTGCCTATTAGGATGATCGGCACCTCTACCTCAATCTTTTTGTCCATGGAAATTTCATAGAGATCCACGTGGAGAATATTTTGTTTCACTGGATCCACCTGAATTTCTTTGAGCATCGCCCGGTGGCTTGAAGTAGACTCGCCAGTCTCTATTGCTAAATCAATTATAACGTTTTCACCTGCCCCTGTCCTAATTAGCTTCTCCAAGTCCCCATAGTTGAGACTCAGGGGCACTGGGTCTACCTCGGGACCATAAAATATTCCTGGTATCAGGGCCTGGCGCCTAAGGGTACGGGCCGCTCCTTTACCAGTTTCTTTTCGCCATTGCGCAGTGAGCGCTACATGAGCCATTCATTTCCTCCTGAGTGTGCTTTGGTCAGTTTTCCAGTTTTTTCAGTAGCTCTGTCTCTAGCTTGCAGTTTCATCGGCTAACCGGTGATCGGGCAAACTGACAAAACTGTTTTGAGACCATGGGTCAATACTTTAAACAAAAAGTGAACTTACCGAATCATTCAAGTGAGCCCGCTTGATCGCCTCTGCAAGCAATTTGGCCACCGTGAGAACCTTGATCTTTTTGCAGTCCTTCACTTCAGGTCTGAGAGGAATACTGTCAGTAACAATCAAACTCTCGATGGCCGATTTCTCAATTGACTCGACTGCTTTTCCTGATAGGACCGCGTGGGTGCAACAAGCATTAATAGAAGCAGCTCCGTGTTCGCTCAGAGCTTTGGCCGCCTCGGTAAGGGTGCCTCCCGTGTCCACCATATCATCCACGATAATGGTCGGTTTGCCCTTTACATCACCAACCACCTCCATGGCCTTGACCTTCTGCTGCCCTTTCTCCCTTCGCTTGTCAATAATGGCCAGGGTCGCATTTAGCCTCTTGGCAAAGGCTCGGGCCCTTTCCACCCCCCCAGCATCGGGGGAGACGATCACCAGCTCGTTGTTGAAATGCTTTCTTATGTATTCCAGTAAAACTGGCGCTGCAAAGAGATTGTCAACTGGGATGTTGAAAAAACCTTGGATTTGATTGGCGTGCAAGTCCAAACAAATCACTCTGTGGCCACCGGCAACCGTGATCAGGTCAGCAACCAGTTTTGCGCTAATGGGCACCCGGGGCAGTACCTTGGTATCCTGACGGGCGTAGCCATAGTAGGGTAATACCGAGGTAATTCTTAAGGCCGACGCTCTTTTCAGGGCATCCATTATTACCAGCAATTCCATTAGGTTATGGTTAACCGGTGCACAAGTGGACTGGACAACGAAAACGTCCCTTCCCCGAACGTTCTCACCGATTTCAACCATTATCTCACCGTCGCTGAAAGTCTCAACTACAGCCTTTCCCTGAGGGATCTGAAGGTGCTCGCAGATCTTGGCAGTCAGCTCCGGATTGGAATTGCCACCAAAGAGTTTAAGTCGATCCAATATCATAGACAAAAGCCACTGCAATTTTAGATTGATGATTGTAGATTTTAGATTGTGAAATCTTTAGGTGACCTATTGCCTCAATCTACAATCTGAAATCTAAAATCTCAAATCTTCAGCATGGGTGCGGTGTCCAAAGTATGGGCAATAAAGGTTGTAACCTCTTCTTTTTGGCGAAGAAAATACAAGGCCCCACGGGCCTCTTCCTCAGAGCCAAAAAGGCCAACCAAAGTAGGTCCGCTCCCTGTCATTGGAGCTGCCCTGGCACCTGCAGCTAGCAAGGCATTCTTCAAATCATGGAGCTGTGGATAGTGACCGAAAACCAGCGGTTCAAAATCATTGACCAGCAGAGGAAGTATGTCCTCAAGTAGAAGCTCTTGCCGGTTCAGAAGTTTCTGGTGGGAAGCGGTCATCTCTCCCGCGTAAGTGTCTCCAAGAATGTTGAATTTAGACCCATTTGCCCTACTTGTCAATGTCAAATTCTCGTAAGCCCAACGGGTAGAGACCTGAAAATTAGGATATATCAGCACTGTCCATAATGTAGGCACATTACCTACAGGAGAGAGAAGGTCTCCTATTCCCTCAGCCACTGCCCACCCCCCCAGAAGAAAAAATGGAACATCCGCCCCCAGCCTAGTGGCAAGGCGGTGTAGATCCGAATTGTCCGCAGGGTTGCCCAGCAATTGGTTGACTGCAATTAAGGTTGCGGCCGCGTCACTGCTGCCGCCTCCAAGCCCTGCGCCCTGAGGAATATTCTTGTTCAGTTCAATACCCACTCCCCCATCCCACCTAAACTCATCCAAGACTAGCTTGGCCGCTTGGTAAACTAGGTTCTCTTCGTCTGTTGGTAGATCGCTGTTGGGGCAGTGTAACTCAATTCCTCCCGGGTTTAATTCGAACCGCAGCTCATCGCAAAGGCTCACCGGCACCATTAGAGACACTAAATTATGATAGCCGTCCGGACGATTTCCGAGAACTCGCAAGCCCAGATTTACTTTGGCTGGAGCCTCTGCAATTATCGCGGCAGCGCTATTTGGATTTTTGGACATAGCGCAGCCGTAGATCGTAAAGTATATGCTTAAGAAGATTATCTTCTTCCGGAGCGAGATTTCCCCGGGTTTTCTCTTGCAGCATTGCAATCAGGTCTATAGTCTGTTTAGCCATGGGCAGGTCCTCTTGCTGCTTGCCCGTGGCCGGGTCAGGAATCTCACCCAGGTGGAGAAGCGCCGAGGTGTTAAGTGAAAAAATGAAGGTGGAGAAATTTACCTCCGGAAAAGGCATATCCTGAGGCCCCTCTTCCTCCACTTTTGCCCTGTCCTCACCTTCCTCCCGGCTAATGGATTCTGGTTGCTCTGCTTGCTCTTCGGGTTGCTTCTCTTTCTTAGCTTCGCCTTCTTCGGTAAAACGACGTCGATCCTTTATGACAAAACCTTTGCCTTCAATTTCTTCGTCAGCCATGGTTCTGCACCCCTTTGGTTTCAGTCTCGAAACCTTTAAAATCTATTCTAACTCCACCTCCCCATTGCCTGTCCATTTTAACCGACACGGCTAAGGGGTGACGGGGCGACGCGGGTAGGGTCTTTAATACTTCTTCAGTCGTCACTCCGTCTCACCCCGTGTCTCCGCCTCTGTCTTTTCATAGTTCCAGCCGTTGGACAAAGGTCACATTTGCCAACCCTAGTAACTCCTGCTGGACCTCTAAGGGCACTGGTGTATCGGTTCGCATCATAATGATGTTTTGCCCTTGTTCAATGACCTGACCCACATCCATGGTAGCAATGTTGATCCGGTGTTGCCCGAGACAGGTGCCTATTGCACCTATGGTCCCGGGGGTGTCTATATTGTAGATTAGTAAGAGGTGGCCCTCCAAGGGTGCCTCCAGGCGGAAATCATTGATCCGGACAATGCGGGGGTCCTGCTTGCCAAAGGTGGTGCCCGAAGCCGTGTTTTCGCGCTCGGTCGTCTTCATCCTCACGGTGATCAGGCTGGTGAAATCCTCGGCCTCGCTCCGCTTGGATTCACTTATTTTGATGTCCCGCTCCCTGGCGAGCACCGGGGCGTTGACAAAGTTCACCTCATCACCAACAACGGGTGTGAGAACCCCCTTGGTGAGTGAAACGGTAAGGGGGACCGTATCATAGTTGGCCAACTCACCGATGTAGTCAACGGCCACCTCCAAGATACCCCCTTTGGTAATCTGGCTCAGTAGGCTGCCCAATCTCTCCGCCAAGGTCAGGTAGGGGCGGAGCCTGATCAGGACTTCCCCATCCACAGATGGGACATTCACCGCATTACGAACCGTACCTCTGTCGAGATAATCAATGATTTGTCTGGCCACAGCCACGGCCACATTCTCCTGAGCCTCGTCTGTGGAGGCTCCAAGGTGAGGAGTGGCTATAACATTGTCCAGGTCCAGCAAAGGGCTGTCCCCCGGGGGTTCTTTCTCGAACACATCCAGGGCAACTCCCGCTACCAAACCTTCCTTCAATGCTTGGTAGAGATCTTCTTCGTTGACAATTCCGCCCCTGGCGCAGTTGACCAAAAGGACGCCCCGCTTCATCTTGGCGAAACAGTCACGATTGATCAGGTTCCGCGTTTCCGGGGTAAAAGGGGTATGAACCGTAATACAATCAGAGCGGGCCAAAAGTCCATCCAGACTAACCGATTCGACCCCCATTTTCTCTATAGATTCTGCAGGTATATAAGGATCGTAGGCAACGATGTTCATTTTCATGCCCCGGGCTCTGTCGGCAACAATTCTACCAATACGTCCGATACCGATAACGCCCAAGGTTTTGTTGAACAACTCTCTACCCCGAAATAGCTTTTTTTCCCATTTGTGGGATCTCATTGAAGCCGCCGCCTGGGGTATGTTGCGGCTGAGGGCCATGAGCATGGCCACCGCATGCTCGGCAGTAGTGATCACATTGCCGTCAGGGGTGTTCATCACTACTATACCGCGCTTGCTGGCCGCTGCAATGTCCACATTGTCCAGACCTATCCCGGCTCTGCCGATGACTCTCAGCCGGTCAGCGGCCGCGATGACCTCCTCAGTCACCTTGGTGGAGCTGCGAATAACCAGGGCTTCATAATTCTTGATGATGCCCAGTAGCTCCTCTTGGGTGAGGCTGGTGTTAACCTCCACCTCGAAGCCTGGTGTCTGTTCTAGGGCTTCAATACCCCTCTCGTGGAGGGGATCACTCACCAAAATCTTCATTAAAGTTACCGATTACGACAAAAGAAAAAGGAAATACTTACCCTCTGCGGACCTATCCCCGGCGCCATCTCCCAGAATTTACATCATTAGAGGTACCTAGTCGACTAAGTACCATCATTCACAAGAGTTGTCAATGCTAAGGCAGGCCTGACATAACTTCTTTTTTGTGCATGTGGAACGGATGGTTTATTTTAAAAGGTTGTTGCCGTTTCCATCGTCGGAGTTGTATCTTTCGCTACTGATTATCTCTACCATTATGGCGCCAAGCTCATGAGTGGCGGCCGTTTGCCATCTCTCGGGCACTTCTTGTGGTTGGTAACTCGGCGGGTAGTCAAATTTTAGGGGCAAGGAGACGGTCTCGCTCTTGTTCTGTTCACAATCACGGAGGAGGAGGTCGAGCCTGAAATTGTCCGCTAAAAGATGATAATCTGCAGGGGTATTCAAATATATGTACCCGGCAAACCCTTGTCGGTCGACTCCTTTGATATAAGTGAAGGAAGTGGGATAATAACCTACTCCGGGCTGAAAGAGCTGGGCAGCTATATAATTTATGTCACCATCTTCATCTTTAGCCTCCAGGTAGACCCTCCAGCTCGCACCCGGTCTGATCTTTTCTGCGGCATAGGAGTCTAAGATGACGGGGGGCGAATCTTGGTCATTTGCGGATTTTTTTGCCACTCCCTTGCAGGTGGTGCACCCGGCAAGAAGTAAAATCAATAAGATAACTAGCCAGTTCCATTTAAACATGGTTTCCTCTCCTGTATAAGTTTCAGTTCATTATAAGATCAAAAGAGATTGTTTCAAGCTTCAAGAGCCAGCTCTGGCGTGAGGGGGTAAACCCCTTCCCCACATTATTCTGGATATTATATTCTTTTGTAGGCGCGGGGTTAATCCCCGTGCGGAATTGCCCTTATCACAAATTATCCAAAGAGAACAATATTTAGCAAAACCTTTGTGCTCTTTGTGGTCCTTGTGGTGAAATCTTATCCCCATGGTTTGAAGGGAAAATGCAGATTTTCTCACCCAGGTGAATACAATAGTCTACCGCTGTTACTGCAAGATAGCACATAATTCTGAGCCGAGTGGTTTTAAGGCCTTGGGCCTGAGCATACTGAATGATTCTTTGTATGAAATCGCATGAGAAAAATGAATCTCCTTTCTAAATGAAATCCGATGACCTTAAAATTCCCTCCCCCTCGACGGGGGAGGGTTAGGGTGGAGGTGCAAAACATGCATTGTTATCAGCCAGTTATTTATTTCCCCCTCCCCTTTATCCCCTCCCACCAGGGGAGGGGAAATATGTGGTGGGAAAAACTCGAGCGTCCCCCCTAACACCCTCCCGTGAGTTAGTCATTAATCAATTGGTACGGTTATTGCTTCTCGATGGGAAACCTAATAAAGCAAAAAATGTATTGTTTTTAAACATATAACCTTTTTTTTCTTGACAATCAGGGGGACAACATAGTAAATGTCCCGAAAGTTTATCTTCACCCATGTCAAGGTCCATCCTCGAAAGAGAAAGGAGGTGGTGCGGGGAGAAGTTTTGTTTACTTTTATTTAGGGCCATAACATTTGGAGAATAAGAGTTCAAGACAAGGAGGTTAAAAGCCTATGAAACGGTTCCTTTTTTGCTTAGTTGCGCTCATCGGGGTCATGGTGCTGGTAGCACCCTCCTTTGCCGTTGAGATGAAAATCAACGGCCTTAACCGGGTCAAGTTCATCTCCTATGATAACATGGATGGTGATGACGACGCCGATGATCAAAACAACTTTGTACATCAAAGACTACGCATGTACTTCACCAGTGTGGCCAGCGAAAATCTCAAAGTGGTTTACAAGAATGAGATCGACTTCAACTGGGGTACTGGCCGCTACGAAAATAGCCGAGGTCGAGGTGGTGGTATCGGCGGCGACACAGTCAACTTGGAAACCAAGAACGTCTACATGGAGTTCATGGTTCCGGACACTCCGCTGAAAACCACCTTGGGCCTGCAAGGTGTGACCTTGCACAAGGGCCTCTTTATCAGTGACGACGTCGCTGCTGCCCGCTTCGACATGAACTTCGACCCTGTGAGCGTTCTCGTCTACTATGCCAATGCTAATGATACCGACTACACCAGTTCCAGTGACGACATCTGGCAATTGGTGGCCAGCGCTGCTTACAAGGCCGAGAACATGGATGCGCGGCTCACCCTCGGTTACGAGAAGGGGCCAAATGATACAACATCTGCCGACGTGCCCGAAAGCGACGATTTCTACCAGGTCATGGGCGAGTTCAACATGAGCTTTGACATGGTCTCCTTCTTTGTCATCGCTGCCAAGGACTTCGGCAAGGTCAAAAGCGACGGCGGTGGGGATCGGGATTATGATGGCTGGATGGCTTACGCCGGAGCCAACTTTGCCCTGGATATGGCAACCATCAAGGTCGCGGGCATGTATTTCAGCGGTGATGATGAGGGTGATCTGGACAATGATTACAGGAGCATGACTGGTGAGACTTTCAGCTGGTCTGAGATCCTCAGTGATGGTTACTTCTGGGAAGCCAACTCCAATCAGAACCAGATCGGCTGGAGACATACGACTAACGGCCCCGCCAACTGCCCGTCCAACATGTGGGCGCTTAATGTTGGCGCCGACCTGAAGCCGACAGACACCACTACCATCGCTATCAACCTGTATTACATTGGTATGGTGGAAGATCGTACGGTGGCCGGCCACGATGAAGACACCATCGGTACTGAGCTCGATATCGACATCACCCAGAAGATCTACGACAACCTCGACGTAAAGATCGTGGGTGCTTACCTGCTCGCCGACGACGGCTATGGCGTCTACAATGGTGATCCAGACGATCCTACAGTAACCCAAGCAGACAACAGTGGTGATGATGCTTGGGTCATCGGTATGGGCTTTAACTACACTTTCTAAGGGCAGTAGAAGTTTCGACCCTAGAAATGTGATTTGAACAACACAACCCCGGGGGCTACATGCCTCCGGGGTTTTTTATCTGGTCTTCATAAATTTATAAATAAAAATTCCCCTAAACAGAGCGTCCGATAACTACTTTCCTCTCCCCCGGCGGGAGGGGATTAAGTCTGCCCGCCATCGTCCGCCTGAGGCGGACTCAGGCGAGGCGGGCGGGGGGAGAGAGGGGGAGGAATTTAGAGGTTGTCGGACAGTTTCTTTAAAAGGATTTCTATCTCAAGAAGATGATCATAACCAGGGTGTCTTGGTAGGTGAATGGTGAAATGCCCTGGCTAAGCGTAAAGGATGGTTTTAAGATTTACTCTTTTTTAATTGCCTTTCTCCTGAATTCTGCATTCTGGCTCTATGCCCTATGCCATCACTAATTCGACTCGATGATCCCCGGAGCAGTTGTCTGGCCGCTCAGGGCCCGCGCCCCGTCAAGCTCGTACACATAGATCATACTTTTTGTCTTCTGGAAGGTCTGCTTCTCGAGAACCACTGCCGCCACCAGCTCATCTTGACCGTCGCCGTCCATATCGGCAAGGCGATAACTCACCACCATGCCACGGAGCGGTCTGGTCTTCCACTGGGGCAGAAGTTCGCCTCCTGTCCAAATTAGCGATTCGATGTCGCCGTCGGAGAAATTGCGCACCCTGGAAATCATCCTGGAGGACAATGAGATATTCCGGTTGGCCAGGATCTCCAGTTGCTTGTCCTGGTTAAGGTCTACCAGCAGAATTGGTGAGGGGATGTAAAAAGTCTCCACCTCATCTTCCACCGTAGCCCCCGAACCGGAAGTTACCGGAGCTTTGCCCTCCAGGATGTTGTCAGTGGCGCCATAATATTCCCTGCTCTGCCACAGCCGGCTACCGTCGTCATCATAGAGGTAGAGTCGCTCTTCCGCCCCGATGAAAACCGTCTCATCCTTGCCGTCGCCGTCTATATCTCCCTGGGTAAAGTTGTAAACATTTGCCCTGTGAGGTAAGCCTATGCCCTCCAAGGGTTCGTAGGTCCCGTCGGCAAACTGGAGACGATAAACTCCGGCGGTAAAAATATCCTGAGTGCTCTTTTTCTGCCCCAGCAAAATAAGGTCTCTTCCTGCCACTTTAAGACTGTTGAAGTACCACTCCACCTCCGAGGCCAACTCCTGCAGTTCCTCCCCTTTCCACTCCAGCACGTAGGAGGACAGTCTTTGCCCGCGGAGGTTGCTAACGTATATTTCGTCCTTGCCGTCGTGATTGGCATCCAGCAAGCAGACCCACACCAGACGGTCACGGGTACTGCCCCTAAATGAGGTGCGCTTGTTCAGCCTGCCCTGATCCCACTGGTAGACCAAGACCTCCTTGAAGGTGGACAGCACCACGATCTCCGGGCGGCCGTCACCATCAATATCTCCAACATCCATGCCATTCACTGGAAATTTCAGCCTCTGGCTGCGAAACAGATCGGAATCGCTGGACGCCTTGGATTGAAGGCTGACAAAGCTGCCAGTGTCCTCAGATTTTATCGGTCCCACCGCTGGCCCGCTCATGATGGTCTCTGGATGGGCCTTGGAAAAGCGAGGTTGAGCAGGTGCAGACGCTACCGCTGCCGTACCCCGGCCGAAGATTTTGTTGTTTATATCCTGGGCAAATTCATTGATCCGGGGAATAACCTCGCTTAACCCCTTGGTCTGGGCATAGACTGTTACTGGGGGATTATCTTCTTTTAAGCCAACCATTTTGGCGTCGATGCTCACGCTTTCACCGAAGACGGTGAGACTGCCAAAGAGTACATAGTCTGCCCCCAACTTGGAACCCACCTCTCGGGCTGCTGACTCGTTTATAGGTCCCTGGTGGCCGGCAAGAGCATTCTTCACCGCCTGCTTTTCAATGACCTCCACCTTTCCCTCCCAAGCCAAGCGACTGGCGAGCATGTCCATGATTCCCTCGCGCAGGTAGTTGAGGTCTTCGGGAGCATTCATCTGGAAGGGAAATATGGCGACCTTTTTGACCGGTTCTGCAGCCGAACCAGCAGGAGCAAGTAAAATAGAAATGGTCAGGAAAAGGAATAAAGGTTTTCTAATATATTTCATTGCCTCTTTCACCTCTAAAACAATATACACTTATTGACCGCCCAGGTCATCAAAAGTTCCAGGCCAAGCAAATGACCCAATACCTGCCTGCTGCTGGCTGTCTGCTGCCAGCTGGCCAAGTGGCGCCCTGCGCTTAGCCTCATCTGTGCTTGGGGTATCTATCATGGATGAAGAGTTTCGGTCAAGGAGGGGACCAATAACAAATTAGCCAAACTTTTCCCTTGGCCATTTTTCTTTTCTGGCATACATTTACGGTAACTCGATTTTATTCTTTTCCATATCTTGGAAAGGGAAGCTTTTTGATTACAAAAACAGAAGATTTAACCTTTCTTCCCGATTTTGAATTCCACAATCCGAAATCCAAAATCCCAAATCCCGCAAGGAGGGAAAGAATGGCAGAACTCAAGGAGATGTACCGCACGGTCATGGATGATCATTTTCCCGAGACAATGACCATCGCCTTCGGCGAGCAGATACTTACCTATCGTAAGCGCGCCTGGAAGATTCCCGATGAGAAAAGCGGTGAACTTATTGAAAAGGGTTTGCGCTATGGTGAGAATCCCGGGCAAGAGGCCGCCCTCTATGAACTGGTGGACGGCAATCTGGTTCTGGGGGAGTGTCGTTTTATCCAGCCCGGCTTGGGCCTGGTAAGTAGCATAACCGAAGCTGAAATGCTCCAGGCGGGAAAGCACCCGGGTAAGACCAACCTGACGGATCTGGACAACGGCCTCAATGTCCTCAGATATCTGGACATGCGACCGGCAGCAGTTATTCTCAAGCATAACAACCCCTGCGGCGCGGCCCACGGCAGCAGCCTGGCTGAAGCATACGACCGTGCCAACATGGCTGACCGCATCGCCGCTTTTGGCGGCTGTGTGGTGTTCAACCAGCCTGTGGATAAGGCCACCGCCGAACTGGTGGCAGAAAATTACCTGGAAGTTGTGGCTGCTCCCGAATACGAGGCAGGCACGGTTGAGATTCTCAAGCAACGGGCCAACCTCAGAATCGTTCAGGTCTCCCGCATGGATCGACTCACCGATTACCGCAAGCATCGTTTCCTCGAATTCAAGTCTTTAATGGATGGTGGAATTATTGTCCAGCAGTCACCCCTCAACGCTATCCTCAGCATAAATGACTTTAAACCAGCTGAAACGACTTACGAGGGAAAGAGTTACAAGATTAAGCGGCAACCCACTGACAAGGAACTCAATGATCTCCTCTTTGGCTGGAGCATCGAGCAGGGTGTGACCTCAAATTCAGTGCTTTATGTAAGAGATGAGTGCACCGTGGGCATAGGCACGGGAGAGCAGGACCGGGTTGGCGTCGCTGAGATTGCAGTATTCAAGGCCTACACCAAGTATGCAGACCGGCTCTGCTTTGATAAACACTCCATCCCTTACAAAGATTTGGAACTTGCCATTGCCAAGGGTGAACGGGACCAGGCTCTCAAAGAGGAAATCGACTCGGCCACCCGGGAGGCCAAAGGTGGCCTTATTGGCTCCACCATGGT
>JAJDNT010000163.1 GCA_022340515.1 Deltaproteobacteria bacterium | reverse complement strand
CCCAAGGCCGTGACGAAAACCAGACATTTTCCCATGTAACCGTGATCGAAAAACACCTGGCCGTAGGGAGTGGGGATGCCGCTGTGGTTGCCTCCATCCCGCACTCCTTCAATGACACCGTCCAGCAGGCGTCGAGGGTGGAGGTGGGGTTTGAGCGGGCCAGCATAATCCCGGTAGCCGACGCAATAGCCGTAGGTGCCGGCAATAAGTTTTGAACCCTTGCCCGTTCCCATGGGGTCCCTGTAAACCCCGACAATACCGGTTAGGGCACCGCCGTATGCTTCCATGTTGGAGGGGCTATTGTGGGTTTCTCCAGTAATCACGTAGTAGGTGTCCTGGTCGAAGCGAGCCACTCCAGCATTATCCCAGAGCACTGAGATAACCCAGCCCTTTCGTTCTTTCAGTTCTAGGGTAGGCGATTCGATACAGGTTTTGAATAGGTTGTCCACCACTTCGGTTTTGCCGGTGACCAGCTCCCGGTAAAAAAATTTACCCCGAAAGGTGTTGTGATTGCAGTGGTCGCTTCTCGCCTGGGAAATGTACTCCAGCTCAACATCCGTGGGGTCAGCCAATCCTACCTTGCTCCGGCCGGCACGCACCTCGGGTCTGAGGAAATAGGAGCGAATTACGGGAATGTCGTTGGGATGGAGGGCCAGATTACGCTCCTGACTCAAATTCTGTAGCTCTTCATCACTGGTGATGGGCAGGGTTGCCACCGAGGGCTCATGGGCAAGTCTAACCTTGGGCACGATGATGCCGATTCCCTCCTTGGCGTCCCATTCTTCTGCAGAGTAGATTCTCCATTGCTGTATTAGATCATTAGCCAAAAGCTCTCTGGCAATTCGTTCCACCAATCTGTAGCCTTTTTTATCCTCCCCCAGCCGCTGGCCCCTAAAAAGATATAGTCGAGAGGTGTATGCCGCCTCCCCAGGTTGGAACCTGATCTTGAAAAGATCTTCCATTGCTTCCACTGCAGTGCTTCCCTGGTTGTCTCGCACTCCAGGACGGAAACCAACCCAGATTGCCCAGTCAAAATTACTGGCCAATGGCCTGAATGAAGATTTTTGAGTGACCGGATTGGTGAAGATGCGGTGACGAGCAGCCTCTAACTGCTCCTCGCTGAGCTTGGCATCTATGGTGAGGATGTGAATGGTGCGGACTTGGTCCAGATGAATATTAAAGTAGTCCCGGGCTTTTCGCCTGATTGCCTCTCCTTCGGCATCAAATAACTCAGGTTTGAGGGTGATCTCCAGGCGGGCAACCACAGATAACTCACTTTCTCTGGCCCGGGTTAATAATCCGAGCTAACGGGCTAAAGGTAATTTGCGGCCAAAAGTAGCAGATTTTCGGAATGACAGTCAACCGAATAGTCTCCAGGAGTTTTCCCCTTTTTTGGTCGGTTGAAAAGTTTACTGAGGAAATCATGGAAACAAAGCGACTAAGGCATTCCTTGTGGTTCTTCTGGAGTGACTGGCGGAAGGTCTGTGCCACTTCCGCAGCTGTGGTGGGGGAGCCCCTGGCCCGCCGAAGCGCAGAGGAGGCGGGAACAGGGAGGGGGCGCCTTCCCCCGGCCAAAGCTGCGCTAGAAGTGACCAGACCGTGAGACTCGGAACGAAAGAAGAGACACAAGGAATGTTTTCTCATCCACACCTGTTGCTATTAGTCTCTTCGACCGCTCGAGGCTTGGGACATTCCCTCTGCTTACGCTCGGTCTGCTGTCTTTGCCTGACCCAGGTCCTTCGGAGCGGAAGGCTATGGCAGCCCGAGCTGCGGATGTTGCCAGCCTCTGCTTTATAGCCTGGATAGGCCCATCTATTGGAGTTGGCATGGGCTGACAGCATACGCCGCTTCGGGAAAATCCCAACCCTCAAGCTCCAGCTTGCAGAGCTATTGGACATACGCTTTTGGGCAAACTCTTGAATAACCTCCTACCAGCTTGACAGTAGTCACTTATTATTTTAATATATGAACATATACTCATATACTGATGGAGGTAGATGGTGCCAAAACAAAGCAGCGACCTTTGTGATTGCCGCCTCATCCACCGACGGGTGGTGGAAGAGGCTATTGCCTCATCTCTTGAACCGAATGAAATCGGGACCTTGGCCCAAATATTCAAGGCCTTGGCCGATGAAACCAGGTTGAAAATCCTTTGGGCCCTGGAAAATCAGGAGATGTGCGTGTGTGATTTGGCAGCTATGCTCGGCTTGACGGAATCGGCGGTTAGCCATCAACTCCGTCTACTCAGGAATTTGCAACTTGTCAGCAATCGGCGCGACGGGGTGGTGCTCTATTATCGCCTTGCCGACAAGCACGTGTCCCAGTTGATCAGAATTACTCTCAAGCACCTGCGGGATTGATAGATCGATGACTTTTATTGGCCAAATACTACAAAGCAGTTGGGCACTTTTTGTGGAGGCAGCGCCCTATCTTTTCGTCGGCGTCCTAGTGGCTGGAATGATGTATCTTTTCCTCGCCCCCGAAACCATTGCCAAACACCTTCACAGGGGAAGGATAAGCTCGGTTTTCAAGGCAGCTCTCCTTGGCATTCCCCTGCCTCTTTGCTCTTGTGGCGTTTTGCCGGCTGCTGCGAGTTTGAGAAAACAGGGGGCTAACAAGGGAGCTACCGCCGCCTTCCTCATCTCTACCCCTGAATCGGGAGTCGACTCAATCGCTATAACCTACGCCCTTCTAGATCCCCTCATGACCCTTATCCGACCCCTGGCCGCTTTTCTTACTGCTTTTGCTGCTGGTATTATGGAAAACCTCTTTGGCTGGGAGGACAAAAAAAGCGGCCTCCTCTCAGGAGTCGACCTTAGTTGCAGGGTTGACGGCTGCTGCGACGGACGAAATTGCCCCCCCGAGGAACACAACAAGCACCACACTCTGTGGCAAAAATTGTGGAAAGCTTTGAACTATGGCTTCTTCGATCTTTATCGGGAGATATCCGGCTGGATTTTCGCCGGCTTCTTGGTGGCCGGAGTAATTACTCTTTGGCTACCTCAGGACCTCGCCAGTAAGTATCTTGGCGGCGGCTTGAATACCATGCTTTTTATGCTTGCCGCCGGAATTCCTACCTATATCTGCGCCACAGCTTCTACCCCGGTAGCTGCCGCCCTGATCTTGAAAGGGGTGAGCCCTGGTGCAGCACTGGTGTTCCTCCTTGCGGGACCAGCCACCAATGTTGCCTCCCTCACCGTATTGACTCGAGTACTTGGGAAGCGGGGGGTAGCTATCTACTTGGGCTCCATTGCAGTCTTCGCCGTGATCTTTGGTTTGCTTACTGATTGGCTCTATGCTTTCTTGGGAATTTCGCTGCAAACCAGGCTGGCAAGTTCAACAAGTGAACTCCTGCCCGGCTGGCTTCATCTGGCCTTAGCCCTGTTTTTGGCAATCCTTATGCTTGCCTTTTTTGTCAGAGGCATGGTTTCGTTTCTTAAAAGTAAAATTAATCCAACCCCGGAGCATCAGAGCTAGGTCATGCTCCGCATGGCGCTATGCGATCTCACCTTTAAATCACTACCTCCAGAGGAGGGAAAAGGAGTTTTCTGGCCCTGAGGTAGTTACAACAGGGTTAATCTTGACAAGACTCTTAGTTGGCATTAATTTCTCTCTAAAGAATGAAAACTTGGTGGAAACACTAACTAGTTTTAATTACAGGTAAAAATTTAGTTGGTCTGTTTCCACATCCTTTTAACAGGAGGTAAAATAGATCATGGCCAACCAGTTGAAAACTACGGTTTTGCTGGCAGCCCTAACCGTACTTATTGTACTCATTGGCAGAATGTTTGGCGGCAATCAAGGCATGTTGATTGCCTTTGTCTTCGCCATGCTCATGAACTTCGGCAGTTACTGGTTTTCAGACAAGATTGTCCTTGCCATGTATCGCGCCAAAGAACTGACCCCCAGTGAGGCTCCAAGAGTCCACCAGGTGGTGGCGGAGTTGGCCCAAAATGCTGGCTTGCCTAAACCGCGCATATATCTCATTCCCTCTGAAACTCCCAATGCCTTTGCAACTGGTCGCAATCCTGAACATGCGGTGGTGGCTGTTACCCAAGGTATCGTCCGGCTTTTAGATGACGATGAGCTAAAAGGTGTACTGGCCCATGAATTGGGACATGTAAGAAATCGGGACATCTTGATCGGCTCCATTGCCGCCACCTTGGCAGGAGTGGTGATGATGCTCGCCAGTATGGCTCGCTTTGCCGCTATTTTTGGCATGGGGGGTTCTGATGACGATAGAGGAGGAGGCAATATATTCGGTCTCATTCTCATGTCCATACTGGCTCCCTTGGCCGCAATGCTCATCCAGATGGCCATCTCCCGCTCCCGGGAGTACATGGCTGATGAGACAGGTGCCCGCCTGGCAGGAAATCCCAAAAGTCTTGCCAGTGCCCTGGAAAAGTTGGCCTACGCCTCAAAGCGCATACCCATGCAGGAGGCCAAGCCCGCAACCGCACACATGTTCACAGTAAATCCACTGAGTGGTGGGGGTTTTGCCAGCTGGTTCAGCACCCATCCACCCGTGGAAGAGCGCATTCGCCGTTTGCGAGCCATGGCCGCGCCGCAGAGCGCATAGCGCTAATTTAGGAAAAAATCAATCAAAATTCCCTGCATTTGAGCTGCCGTTTCTTTGAACCGCAGAATGTCGAACAAGGAATTTCGA